>NZ_AP043781.1:941302-1255069 GCF_055388505.1 Bisbaumannia salifodinae | reverse complement strand
GCTTGATGCCCTTCCCCTTGCGAATCAGCCAGTAGTCACCGGCAGGCACACTCTCTACCGGAGAGGCCTCCAAGTGGAAGGTCAGGCTGCTGTCGTTGAACTTGGCCTGCTCCGCCAGGCAGTGGCGGGTCAACTTCCAGAACAGCTTACCGGTGCGGTCGAGCTGAGCCTCGGCCTTGTCGCGCTGAACGCGCAGCAGGTCGTGGATCTGTTCGTCGAAATGCTCGAGCAGCTTGCTCTCCGTCTCTTTCATGCGGGCATCGATATCGGCCTCCAGCTGCTCACGCAGCTCGGCGAAGGCCGCCTCGATGGCGGTCGGCGTGCGGCAGGTAGCGTAGATATCGGCGATGCGCTTCTCCACATCCACGCCCGACTCCAGCCGGCCGAGAATTTCATCGGAAGCACCGAACAGGCCATCGAAAAGCTGGAATTTCTCGCTCAGCAGC
This sequence comes from Bisbaumannia salifodinae, assembly GCF_055388505.1. Next base: position 1,254,623 of record NZ_AP043781.1, on the reverse strand, counting down.
TCGAGCACGCGCTTGTCGGCCTCGTTGCGCTGGTTGAGGAAGTTGACCACCACCACATCGAACTGCTGGCCGTAGCGGTGACAGCGGCCTATGCGCTGCTCCACACGCTGAGGGTTCCAAGGCAAGTCGTAGTTCACCACCAGGTTGCAGAACTGCAGGTTCACCCCTTCGGCTGCCGCCTCGGTAGCCACCAGGATCTGCGCCTTGTCTCGGAAGTGGTCGATGATGGCAGTACGGCGATCAATGGCGGGACTGCCGGTGATACGGTCGCTGCCGGCATGCTCGGCCAGCCAGCGCTGGTAGATACCCGTTACCCCCGGGCTGTTGTTGGTGCCGCTGAAGGTGACCACCTGATCGGCGAAACCGTGTCGTTCCAGGAAGCGGCTAAGGTACTCCAGGGTGCGCCGCGACTCGGTGAATACCACCGCCTTGCGCGGGGCTCCCATCTCGTCCATGCGGGCAAAGCCGGTTTCCAGCGCAGTGACCAGCGCATGGGACTTGGCATCTTCGTGGATCCCCCGGGCCAGGCTCAGATACTGCTCGATTTCGGCGATCTCGCCCTGCAGCCGGGTCGGGTTGATTTCCTGCTCGGCCACATACCGGGCATCAGCCTCCTCCACTTCATCGGCTTCCGCGGCTTCCAACAGCTCTTCATCGAGCAACTCATCGGCCAACAGCCGTTCTAGCCAGTCCTGCTCGACCTGGTGTCGGTTATGTAGCGATTTAAGTCGCTCCTTGAGGGTCTCCAGCGTCTGGATGATGGCAGTAGTTGAGGACGCCAGCAGCTTGCGTATGACCAGTGATACCAGGTGGCGTTGGCGGGTGGGCACGCCATAGCTGTCTTCACGCTCCAGATATCCCGAGACAAGGTGATAGAGCCGCTGCTCATCCTGTGACGGGGTGAAGGGGATCGTCAGCGCCTTGCGCTCGGTGTACTGCACGTACTCCAGCACCTGGCGGCGGAGGGTGCGTTTGGCAAACTCCTCCAGCCGGCGTTGCAGCCCCTCAATGTCGTTGCCACCACGCATGAACTGGCGGCGGAAGCTGATGGCGTCGCCAAACAACTGGTCATCAATCACCGTTGAGAGCCCATAGAGCTCCAGCAGTGAATTCTGTAGAGGCGTCGCCGTCAGCAATAGCTTGCGGCTACCGGCGAAGGCGCGCTTGATCGCCTGCCCAGTCCGGTGGCTCTCGCGGTGGGCGTTACGCAGCTTATGGGCCTCGTCGATTACCACCAGGTCCCACGGAATGGTGCGCAGCTGAGGCTCGAGCCTGGCCGCGAAGTGGTAGGAGATCACGCTGATGACGTCTTGATCCAGGGGGTCGTAGACCCCCTGGTCACGCTGCTGCGTGTAGGTGCGGGCATCCAACACCTGGGTAGGAAGATGGAATTTCTCGGCCAGCTCGGTCGCCCACTGCTTGCGCAGGGCGGCCGGGGCAATCACCAGCAGACGGCGCCGACGCTCCGCCCAGTACTGGCAAATGACCAGGGCTGCCTCGATGGTCTTACCCAGCCCCACCTCGTCGGCAAGCAATACCCCCTTGGTCAGCGGATTCTTGAGGGCAAACAGGGCCGCGTCAATCTGATGCGGGTTGAGATCGACCGAGGCGTCGAACAGCGAAGCTGCCAGGCGATCCACATCTCCGCCCCTGCGCTGGCGGGTCAGCTCATAGGCGAAGTACTTGGCGTGGTAGTCCGTGATGCGCTCTGTGGTCATCCCTGCACCCTGCTCTAGGTATTAGTTATCACCTTACTCTGTGACTTCCATGAAGCGAGATCAAGGCGCCTCTGGGCAAGGACTACACCAGCTTGAACGGCTCGATATCACGAAAGATGCAGGTCTTGGTCATGTCGCGGCGCAGGGTGAAGGCCTCCATCGCGGCAACCGGGTCGACCTGCTCCAGCTTGTCGAAGTGGATCTTGTCAACGCCAATGAAGGTTGTCCTGTTTGGGGGTGCGGCGCTTTTCATCAATTCAGATTGTCCGGTTTCTGTCAGTCCTCTTGCATCGGAACAGCTTCAGGCTCGTGTGAGGTCTCATCCTCCTTCGTGGTCGGTGTCGTCACCAGGCCGGCTCGTCGCTTGTCCTTCAGCCGGTAGCTCTCACCCTTGATGTTCAGGGTGGTCGAGTGATGCAGCAGTCGATCCAGGATCGCCGTGGCGATGACCTGGCGATAGCCAGAGATCCTAGCCTCCTGCTCGGCAGGCAGGCGGACAAACGCCGCGCCCAGCACGCGGAAGGCGATTCCGTGGACGAGATCCCGATAGAGCCCACGTTGTCAAGTATCACTGAGCTTGCGGTGCATTGGTCTGCACCTGCTTGGTGGGCATGGTCCAGTAGCGGTCGGGCACCTCCTCCTCGACGCGCCGCCTTGCGGGTGGCCACACCCAGGGCTCCTCCCCTAGCTGATGCTACATCATTACAATCACAGGGACGGGGTATGCTGATGACGCTCGCAGCACACGGACCCTTCCCTCACAGCGAGCCTTGTCTCACCCTCGGGCGAGATAACGTCGGGGACGACCCCGCTTACCGCCTAACTTGGGCTTGGTACAAGACAGTTGAAAGAAGGTCTTCTTCGACGGAGACAAAGCGCTCATGTAGTAGTCACTCTTGACCACATAGCCTATCACCACCTCCTTCAAAGCAGCGATTTTTTCTTTCTCGTAGTAGTTTATCTCACCAACGCCTAATCGCTTGTACCGATGTTTGATTCGATTGCAGTTAAAATACCTGCCTTCTTCCCCCACCATCTCCTGGCACCAATACTGCCCCACCATCTTGGCGTAGTTAATATCCTCTTGGTGCTCCGCTCCTTTCATGATGATGACCATGTGGAAATGAAATCCTGACAAAACGCCATACTCAACCTTACCGAAGACCTCCATCACATTGGGCACAACCAGTCCTTTCTTGAGATCTGAACTCAATGCAGCCCAGTGTTGCTTGACTTCCTCCAAATCCTTTGAGAAATCATGGGAATCAATAAACCGCCCTTTCCTATATCCCAAATCCACTCTCAACACCAACAGCCTGGAGCGATGCTCAAAGCACTTATCGATGATGGCTACTGCCTTTCTCCCTCGCTCCTTAGCTGATCTGTCAACACGTTTCGCAAATGTTTTGATAGCAGGCCTACCCACCTCTCGCCTGAGGTCATCAATGATCCGATTCATGATATTTACTGTTTGGGTTACACCTCCTTTCATTACACCATACCTGGCCATATCTCTTAACTCATCCTCCCATTTCTTCACCACCCTATGATAAACACCGACAAAAGGGTTCTGGTCCACCACTGATAGCTGATGGCATCGGGGATAACACCCTTTTTTTACTAACTTGATAAGTTCCTGGCCATGCAGTGATCTGAACATTTTCAGTCTACCCTGCTTACCCTGGATGACCTCGAAATGGCTCTCTCGGTGAGCTGCCACTCCTTTCACCAACGCCTCAGCACGACGCAAGTGCTCTACAAAGTGCTTGTCTTTACCTTGAAGCACTTCCTCCATCTCACAAGGCAGTCCTCCCTCTGAATCCTCTTCCTCGTCTTCTGTAGCAACTTCATCCAGCTCATCACCCCACTCTTGAGATTTATCTTGGCTCTCCCACCAGTGACTCATCTCACCGGCTAGTGCCACACCGCCCTCCGTTCCCCACTCAATATCCCACTCTTCACCAAAAGGGTGTTTTAGCTCACCAACTCCATACTGACATTCCATAGCCCACTTGCCTCTCACCTCTCACCTCTCACCTCTCACTATCTATGTAAACAGCCTGCCATCTCCTAGGCCCCTACCCTAAGACAATAACACTATGGTTATAACTGATACCCAATAGCATATAACCCAAAAATAAATATCCCCTGTGTATACCGACACCCCCCATGGCACCTGGAAATAACCATCCTTTTATATTAAATAGAAATTTAAAAATAGCGCACCTCTCTAGACCAAACCCAGTGTTTAGTGGCACAATACCTCCTCACATCACAGGAGCATTCGAAATGAACAGAAGCCCGCTACCTCCTACTTACACTCGCCCAGAAAAAATAGGCGGGAAGCGGAACCAGCACCTAATCCAAAATGTCATGGAACTCCCAGACCTTTATCACACCATTTCAGAGACACCTCTCAGAGAAAAAATTGAAACTGGGAAGCGCTCACTGCATGAAGCCTACTATTTTATTTCCAGGCCAGAGCATACGCTGGAAGACACGCCTGCTTTAGAAAACAAAGAAGAACAGGCAGAGGAAACATTCCAGCAGGAATATGCGGCATCTTGCGCCGCCATCAAAAACGGCCATCCAGCTTCACAGCACCAAGAGCACATAAAGTCAGCCCTCTGCAGCAACGTAATGGAAGATCTTCAAAATACATTCTCAGCCGCCTTCATCTGGTTAGTGTGTGCTGACCTCCTTGAAAAAGAAGACTTACGCGATCAGTCCTGGGCATCTCTGGTCGAGTTTTCCTCCCTCGAATACCGATTAGAATTAGCCTGCATGGCAGAGCATGCTCGACGCGAGAAAATTCGCCATCAAAAAAATGGTGCAAAGGCTAATGCCAAATATGCCAATCTCAAAAAATACTTGATTGAATTTCTGTATACAGAAGCTCCTGAAAATGGGTGGAGGGCAGTCAAAAAAGCAGCAAATGAGCTCGCAAAGCCAATACGGGATCGCCATGAGAGCAGCGAGCATCGTGCAGTATACGAGGTGTCTCTCCCCGAAGTTGAGACGCTGATCGAGAACTGGATGTACAAAGATGAAGATGCGAAACAAGCCTATAAGAAGAACAAGAAAAAAAGAGGATAATCTGTTTACTCCTCCCTTGTACGCAGCCATTCATCAACGCTATCTTCAATCCACCCTACCGACCGAGCTCCCAATTTAATTGGCCTTGGGAAGGTCGGATCATAGCGAGGTGAGTCGGGATTGAGCATCTCATAGATCGATGACCGGCTAATGCCAAGCTTCTCAATCAGATCCTTCATTCTCATCACCCTAAGTCTAGAGCTGTCCTTGGGGTGCTGTTGTGCCATGTGCAGTGTCTTTTTCATGAGGCTCTCCGTACTCAACTGGTACCAACAATTGTAAATCCCCTACTCAGACACACCAGCCCCAAAGTAGAGCTATTCAAAAAATCAACCAAACCCTCCCTCCAGGCCAGAAAGCATCAGCCATGAGAAAAAATACTTGACCTCCAATGAGAGCTCCCCCTGCTCTAAAACGTCCTGCAAATCAGCGATCCCCTCCTGTTGACACCAATCTAAGGGACACGCCGAATGACCGATTCAAGCTCAGATGACCGGCTGGGCCCAGAGTGAAGCGCCCGTCCTGGCCCAAAGGTGCCGACACACGATGCGGCTAGAAAGGCAGTCTTGCTGGAGGGCTTCTACGGGGATGGGCGCAGGGGCGTGAGGCTTCAGAAGCGGGCCCTTCAGGCTCGCAGCTCGGCACGGCCTTCTTGAAAACCGCTCATATGTAAATGGTTATCCATAGATGTCCAGAAGCATCCTAAAGCACCCTTTATTATCTAAAGACATACAACTCAAAGTTTAAAAAAACTCATTATTCACCCCCTGCTAAACCTGCTAAGTTAGCAGCATTAGCAACCATGGAGGTGCGCAATGAGCAGCAATGAACAAAACCCCTTTTATCAAAATGAGGAGATCTCAAGCCAGGAGGCTCTTGAGGTTGAGGTTCCAAGGGAGTGGCCACGCTTCCGCGAGTATTCCCTATTTGAATCCACCACAGCGGAGCTTTCCTATTCGATGGAAGTGGCTGAAGAAATGGCAAAGCTAGCCGTTCTTGGCGTAATGGCAACAGCATGCCAAGGCCTGTTTGACGTGGCATATCCGAATAGCAAAATCAAAGTCCCCATGTCGCTCATGACCTGCACTGTTGCAGGAAGCAGCGAGAGAAAAACCACACTCAAAAAGTGGACAGATCGCCCCATCACGGAATTTGAAATTGCACAGGCGGAAAAAAGAAAGCAGCAGGCCGTAGAAGCTCACCGGCTCCATCAAAACTGGCAAATAAAAATCAGAGCTCTTGAAAAGTCTCTATCTAAAGAGATGGCTAATGATGCAGATCCAGAAAAAATAACTAGCATAGAGTCACAGATTCTCGAATTACAGGCAGCAGAACCAGAAACTCATAAAAACATAAGAATAATCTATAAAAACGCAACGCCAGGCGCCTTGGCATTGAGCCTATACGAAAACTTCCCTTGTGCTTTCTTGAGCTCAAGCGAGTCTGGAAATTTGCTAAATGGGCCAACATTTCGTGACATGTACATATTTAACTCAATATACTCGGGATCTACGATTACCATTGACAGATCTAGCCAGCCGAGTTTTATATTGCATGAACCAAGGTTGAGCATTTGCTTGATGCTACAGCCTGCAGCCATGGACCGATTCCTCGAGAAAAAAGGGAGAGAAGCACATGACAATGGATTCTTGTCTCGATTTTTATTTATCAAGCCTGAGGGAATGGCTGGGAATCGCACCAACGAAAGACCTCCTATAGCTGACCATGTGGAACAGGATTTTTACTCAAGGGTAACAGAGCTTCTCTCAAAATCATTAGCGTCTTTTGAAAATGGCGAAAGTCGGCGGGTTCAGATGTTCAGCTCGACGGCAAAAGCCCTCTGGAAAACCCTATTCAACTCTATTGAATGCCAAATCAGAGAGGGAGGCATATACCACTATTCCAAGGAACACGCATCTAAGCTGATGGAAAACATTACCCGTGTCGCTGGCATCATACACGCTTTTGAGGGTTACGAGGGCGACATCAGCTCCCACACACTCGAGTACGCATACAAGTTCTGCCGAAAGTGCTCTCAGCACTATCTTCAACACCTAGCGGAGGAGCCGGAAATAGTGACACTGACGAACCTGATGGTCCAAGACATACGCAGGCTCGCAACACCGTACTACGATGGTTATCGTTTTAAAAAGTCCTTGATACAACAAAGAGGCAGTGGAAAGCTAAGGAATCTCAAATCCAGAAAGTTAGCACTTGACACGTTGGAGAAACTTGGCCATCTCAGGGTGCCAATCCACCCTAGCGGTGACTACGAGTTCAAAAACACTGTCTGGACAACCCTAGACCCTGAGCTCAAGAATGGTGAGGAGTTTACCATCGCTGAACTCCCCCTCTGGAGGGAGCAAGAGCTGGTAAATCCATTTGGCCAAGGAAAGTATCTAGAGCTTGTCAATACATCCCCGGATGCAAGGCACTATTAAAGGGAAGTGGGACTATGAGTGGAGCTTAACCGGCTCCACTCAGGCAATTTACACTGCTGACCACTTGGTCGACCAAGTTAATCTTAATCCAACAAATTATAGATCTATATAACTTCTGTGATCTGAGCCCTCCTAGGGCTTCTTCCACCGGCACAGGAGTTTTGATATGCCCCCATCCTGCCTGCGCTGCGACTCGCAGCGGGCCATCAACCTTGAGACCGCCAGCAAGTTGGGAACAGCCGCCGGAGCCCTGACTGGCTCACTCAAAGGCGCCTACGCGTCGCTCTACTCACCCGGCCGACTGCTGACCTCATCGGTTCAGCTTCCCCTCACTCGCATCGCTGCAGCGGTGATTGCGGCTGCATCTGGCGGCATCGCCGGGGCGGCTGCCGGGCACCAGATGGTGCAGCACTTCTTCCCGCCTGGTGAGGGAACACCTTGGCTGTGCCTGGGCTGTGGCCACGCCTTCCGAGTGCTGGACTGACCCCGTCATTTCGCTTTTCCAACACTGCCGGCGCTCTGCTGGCATTTTTTCGTCAAGGAGATTTCCCATGGCACATCAAGTCGAGCAAATGGCCTACATCGGCGACACCCCCTGGCACGGCTTGGGGCAGCAGCTGTCGCGTCATCAACCACTGGAGGTCTGGCGGCAGCAGGCCGGCATGGACTGGAGCATCGAGGAATCCCCGGTGCGCTTTATCGCCGATGGCGTGGGCCACCTGGGCAGCATCCACTCCTTTCCGGAGCAGAAGGTGCTCTACCGCTCCGATACCAAGGCTCCGCTGTCGGTGGTCTCCCAGCGCTACAAGGTGGTGCAGCCCGAGGAGGTGCTGGAGTTCTACCGCGATCTGACCGAGTACGCCGGTTATGAGCTCGAGACAGCCGGCGTGCTCAAGGGCGGCCGCAAGTTCTGGGCGCTGGCTCGCAGTGGCCTGGGCACGGCCCTCAAGGGCCAGGATCAGGTCAACGCTTACCTGCTGCTGGCGACGTCCTGCGATGGATCGCTGGCCACCGTGGCCACGCCGACTTCCGTCCGTGTGGTGTGCAACAACACCCTGACTATTGCTGTGGACGGCATGACGCATGGCGTGAAGGTGCCCCACAGCACGGAGTTCAACCCTCAGCGCGTCAAGCAGCAGTTGGGGATCTCGGTCTCGCAGTGGGACGATTTCATGTACCGCATGAAGACCCTGGCCGAGCGCAAGATCAGCCAGGAAGAGGGGAAGACCTACTTCCAGTCGGTGATCTGCAATGCCGAGGAACCACTGGAGGATCCCTCCAAGCTGCCCAACTACCGCGCCATGAACCGGGTTCAGAAGCTTTATCACGGGGAAGGACGTGGTGCCAAGCTATGCACGGCCAAGAACACCGCCTGGGGCCTGCTCAACGCCGTCACGGAGTACGTGGACCACGAGCGTCGTGCCCGGAACAACGACTACCGCATGGACTCCGCCTGGTTCGGCCAGGGGGCAGCGCTCAAGGATAAAGCCCTGGAGGCCGCGTTGGCCCTGGTCGCCTGATTTGGGTGGAGAGGGCCGCCCAGCGGCGGCCCTCATCCCGATCAATCTCATGCATCACGAGGCATCACTGTGGAAACATCATGCGCACTCTGTCAGTCAGCGGCGGTGCTATCCCGCGAGGACGTCGGATGCCTGGTCCGAGTAATCGGTACCCTTGGCGGCTTCCTTCGCGGCACCCAGCTAGCGGACATCGCCTTACCCAATGAGGAAAGCCCACACCGCGCCACCACACTGCTGGACTACATCACGACCCTCTCGGCCCAAGGGATCGCCGGGGCAACCGCGCACTGGCGGAATATCAAGGCGTTTGAACGGGACGTGAAGCAGCAATTCATGGGCCACGCTTATCTCTGCCTGCGCTGTGGCGCTACCTATGACACGGAGCCGGAGGGAGTTCAGGCGTCCGAGCGTCCCAGCCGTTCGCAGAGCTGATCGACCAAGGTGATCACCAACTCGCGATCCGACGGGCTCAGCCTCTCAAGATGCCCTCGGATACGCCGGGCCTGATCGTCGGGCAGCGGGCTAATGTCACGTAGCAGGTCGGCGGCCTCACAGTCGAACAGCACGGCCAGCTCAAACAGGCGAGCAATATTAGGCGTGACCAAGCCTCGCTCCATGCGGGACACAGCCTCAGTACCGATGCCCAGCCTCTCGGCCACCTGATCCTGTGTCAGGCCGCTCCGTGTCCTGTGCCTGGCGATCGCCCTGCCAATACGATCTGCTGGCTTGCTCACTGTTGCTTCAACCATGACACCCTCCAATTCAACCCACATGGTTGGGTGCCAACTCATTTGACTGAAGGACTCACAGAGGCGACTATCAACCTCTAGGGTTGTCTTCTGTCAATGCTGCACAGCCCTTCACATACGCATGGAGACTAAGAACGTGAAGCGACAGGGATGGCTCACCTTGACAGTGATCTCGGCCCCGCTATGGCAGGCGCTCAAGCAGCGACCGCCAGATGGGGCATGGAATTTCGGAATACCCCGTCAACAACGACCATGGGAATGAGCTAACTATCAGCAGGACTACCTGGGGGGAAATGATGGCCTCGATATCGTGCCAGAAGAGCGATAAAAAAGTAGTGACATCCAACCCTGTCAGGTTTATTCCGGCCTGTTTTTTTATTATTAATACTAGGTGGTAAATGAAGAAAATTGACATCCTTGGACTGTTGAGAAATAAAGATGGCGTTGGCTTTGAGAATGGCTGTAGGGTTGTCGATCGACCAAATGTCATTGATATTAAAAAGGAGTCTGTTGAGGCGGTATTAGTGGTCAGCGGCATGGCTACCGTCATATGTTCCAACAAGAGAGACAAAGAGTCAGCCGTAATCCTTAAGGGTGAAATTTGTTTCTTTGGAGATGGCGATGAATATGTCATGCCGCAGGAAGGCAGCATGCTGCTTGTGGTTGATAAGGCAATAAAGATGAAAGAGCCATCAGAAAAAACCAGGTTCAATATTTTTGGAAAAAAATCCAAGGAGAAAAAACAGAGCAATATAACTGGAGACCAAGACCATACTCTCGCAGAAGAGAAAAAAGAAAAAAGCCTTCTTATAGAGGTGATGCCAAAAGTTCGCCAGATTTGGTATCAAGCCATGGGGCCACTATCTGAGAGCATCGTGAATGATGAAGAAAAATTCAAGAGTATCGCCGAAACAGTATATTTCCTCCTGCCAAAGCCAATTCAGCTTATAGTAAAACCAGAGCTATTTGTAAAATTTTGCTATGAAAATCGCCATATATTCATCGTTGAAGCCTGCCAGTCAGAACAACAAGATGAAACCCCTCTTCTTGCTGGAGGTAACAACTCTTCGGAACCTCCTCAGCCCCAAGCTGAGGAGGAAAAAAGATAGAAGGCTTTGACCAAAAACACAGGTAAAACTGAGCCTGGACATAAGCCAGCGCATGTTCATCAACATTTATAAACTTAAAGCAGGGAGATGCACCATGAAAAAAACGAGATACATCATCAGTAGCTTACTAGCCCTTGGCCTTATCGGTGAGGTCCATGCCAATGAATGGTGGTATGTTAACACTCCAACTCGTTTGACAGCGGAAGTCCCGGACACCATCCCATGCCGATTGGTGGTAGAACAAGGCCTATTCTTGGATTGCAGGGTAGAAAGCTTACCCAGTCAGGAAACCATTCTGTACCGCACTGATCAGCGCAGCGAAATATTAACCAAGATAGAGTCAAACAATATCATAGCCACTCATCAGGGGGGCGGCATATATCAAGACTCGATAAGCAATAGTTTCGTAGGCCAGCTGCCAACTGGAGATGAATACTGGGAAGATGTAAACAGATCTCTCATTCGCATCACCAGGGATTATTACCTCCACCCTGACCCAAGCACCAACAGGGCCTATGCCTATCGATACGGTACCGGCCCTATGGCTGACAGCTTCGAACCTCCGTACATTGAGAATGACCATGATGCCTTCTACCAGACGCATCCTAGCATGCGTGCCCAAGTTGAGCCTACGGAAGTAGAACCCCATGCTCTTCCACCTGAACACAAGTTTCAAGTCTATTTGAATGGGGACGGGTATATCATCGAAACCCCTGATGGGGAACGTAGTGAGGTATCGGAGCTTAGACTTCACCACCACCTCCCATTTGTCAGACCAACTGAGCAGAACATTGTTTGCCGGGATATTTTCTGCCTAGACACCGCAGATGATTTCGTTGTTGGCTTAAACCATGAAGAATATATCCGTCGATTCAACGCGGCTGACACTGACGTCAACGGTCATTACTCAGTGAACTGCAATGGAACCAACCCCGAGTCCTGCTATGTGCATGGCATCGGCATGGTCGACATTGAAGAGATCACCGAGTTCTTGCCGATAGTAGAGGCTGGCAATGGATGCGACGGTCTCCTTTGTTACAATGAAGAGCGGGTTCAATCTTCGTTTAGATCACAGTATGTCACCGGACTAAACCCACAACATTTCTCGGCATCAAACTCCAATACCTACGATGTATGGTGTCCTCCTCGGGAGGACCTCTGCCACGTCACTATGCAAGAAGAGGTCATTCGTGTAGAGCGGGATGACCTCCATGAGCATATCCCAGTCGCTGACAACCTCCGAGATTGCGTCATGGAGTTTTGCTATGACATCAACCAAAATATTATTGGTTTAAATCCAGGGCCATACTTTCCATAAAGCCCAGGCAGGTGGGGGGCTCCCCCCCACCTTTCACTCGAGAACCTCACCTACTCCAGCCAAACTAATAAATACAGCCAATTACCAGTCAAGCCATAGGAATCCATAGTTACAAACCACACCAAGCCTTCTCATATCGGGTATTTATTACTTTATACCCTGCGTCAACCATTAGGAAGTTCAACCCCATAATGCCCGGCCCGCCAAAGCCGGGCATTTCTTTTCTTGGAGGTAGACATGCGTCCAATTTTGACATTCGAAACCTGCCGCGCCCTGACCCAACTGACCCGACAACTGCTAAGGGCTGGCGAAAACGAGGCACAAACCCATGTGCTGGCCAAAGGCCAAGTCTATCGCGTGATCGTGTCACTGGAGCCGGTCCCGGCTAACCAGCTCCAAGACATCATCAACCAATATCGGTAAGGAGAGCATCATGACAATGCCCATTCCCTCCCAGAACGGCAAGCCTAAGCACCAGGTAGCGAATCACCGACAGTCTACCGTTAACAAACTGTCGTCGACTCCAGACTCATCGCCGCAGGAAAGCACTGCGATCATCCAGGTAATCGAGCGGGCAGCCCTCAACCCCGAGGTCGATATCGACAAGATGGAGCGCCTGCTACAGATGCAAGAGCGCATCCTTGATCGCCAGGCGCTGATGGCCTATAGCACCGCCATGGCGGCCATGCAGACGGAGCTACCAAGCATCACCGAGCGTGGCCAGGGCAATAACGGTGCCTACGCGACCCTTGAGGATATCGTCGACACCATCCGGCCGATCATGAAGGAGCACGGCTTCGCGGTGAGCTTCCGTATCCAGACCCAGGAGCGTGGCATCCAGGTCACCGGCGTGCTGATGCACAAGGATGGCCACCGTGAGGAGACCAGCATGCTGCTGCCGGTCGATACCAGCGGCAGCAAGAACGCCGTGCAGGCCTTCGGCTCTTCCACCAGCTACGGCAAGCGCTACGTGCTGTGCGCGCTGCTTAACATCACTACCCGCGGCCAGGACGACAACGGCCATGCCGCCGCACCGGTCAAGCTCGTCACGCCCTTCCAGGCTGCTCAGATCAGGCAACTGATCGCCGCCTGTCCGCCCACAACCCAGGAGTGGTTCGTCGGCAAGTACGGCGAGGCCGAGTACGTACCACGCAGCGACTTCGACAAGCTGCGGGCCTCTCTGCACAAGCGCGCCGTGCCCCGTCAGCAACGTCACTGATCTATCAACAGGTCGCATCCCCCTACTTCCATAACTACCCATGACACCCGCATACACCGGAGAGGAGCTGCTCCTCGCCGCTATGCCGTTGTGTCTCGAAGGAGATTCGTCATGCAGATCCTGACACTCGACCAGGGCACGCCCGAATGGCATGCCGCCCGTCTCGGCATCGTCACCATGTCAGAGCTGAAGACGCTGCTGGTGAAGGGCAAGGGGCCGGGAGGCTTCGGAGCCGGTGCCATCAGCTACATGCACCAGTTGATCGGTGAGCGAATAACCGGCGAGCCGTCTGAGGCCTTCCAGGGCAATGCCCACACCCAACGTGGCCACAAACTGGAGCCAGTCGCTCGTGAGCTCTACCACGAGACCACCGGCCAGCTTCACCTGAAGCAGGTCGGCATCATCCTCAACCACGGTGTGGGTTACTCACCAGACGCCCTGGTGGGCAACAACGGGCTCGTCGAGATCAAGACCAAGCTACCCAAGTACCAGATCGAACTGCTTCTAGCTGACCAGTTGCCCCAAGAGCACGTTGCCCAGTGTCAGGGCGGCCTGTGGGCCAGCGAGCGCGAATGGATCGACTTCGTCAGCTACTGGCCCGGGATGCCGCTGTTCGTGAAGCGAGCCTACCGGGACGAGGTGATGATTCGCGCTATCGCCGAGCGCGTCGAGGCCTTTTACGAGGAACTCGAACGGCGAATGGCTCTGGTCATGGCGGCCTGACCCCTTCCCCTCCCCAAAGGGCTGCTCAGCCCCCTTCCAAAGTCTATCCAACGATTCGAGGAGAACATCATGCACCACGCCAAACTGGTGGCGGGGGAAGTGGCGGGTACCTATCACGTTACTGCCCCCGTGACAGAAACCGATATCCTGCAGATGGCCCGCGCCCTGGCACGGCGTCGACTGGCCAAGGGCCGCAAGATCACCCAGCCGGTGCAAGCCTTCGACTACTTGCAGACCTTGATGCAGGACTACGAGCATGAGGTCTTCGGTGCCCTGTTTCTGGACTGCCAGCACCGCATCATCCGCTTCGAGGAACTGTTTCGCGGCACCATTGATGCCGCAAGCGTCTATCCCCGGGAAGTCGTGAAGACGGCTCTGGCTCACAATGCCGCAGCTGTGATCCTGGTCCACAACCACCCTTCAGGTAATCCGGAGTCCAGCGACGCCGATAGGCGCATCACACAACGCCTCAAGGAAGCCTTGGGCCTTATGGAAATCCGAGTGATAGACCATATCGTGGTAGGGAGTGAAGGGAGCTCGTCCTTTGCGGAGAGGGGGTATCTCTAATCCAAACCATCAAATAGTGCTGGTGCTGCCCTTGTTGGGCAGCACTAGCATTGAATGCCGTTGTTTATTTTTTAATTTTCAACGGGATATTTGAAATCGCTTTTCTGCTATCGGTCAAAAGCAGATATAGCAGAAGAATCAATTTGTCAATTGGTAGGAATTATGTCCGACGCGGTCAACCAAACTCTACGCGATGTTCATATCGCCACCTCCGGCACGCCCGCATCAGTGAGGAGCTGAAATAACTCGGCCACGCGCTGCCGCCGTCCACGCTCCCGGCAGAACGAAAATATCGCTCGCTGTTTGGCACGGGAGAGCGCCACAAAAAACGTTGCCAGGCCTTCTGGATCGCCAGGTCTGTGCGCCCACCATGCCTGATCGTCGAGGCCAACGAAGACGATTGTGTCGTATTCCAGCCCCTTGCTCTTGTGGACTGTCATCAAGGGGATCTGTCCAACCCCTTCGAACGCATCCAGGCACTCACCCCACGTCGTTGCGCCGGGCGCTGATGCGGCTAGGTGCTGCTGAAAGGCATCCACCATGATAGCGAGAAGGTCACCGGAAGCATATTCGAGGTAGGTACGAGCGACAGCTGCCACATCAAGGAATGCGAGAACTTGATCGGCCAAGGCCACAGTGTTTTCAACTGTTGGCGGTGTGTTGGCCATTTCGGCGCGCAACGTCGTTAGGAATGCTGTGAGCTCTGCTTCGGTTCGCGCCTCTGCTACATCGTCACCAGATGCGACCGCGCGGATTTCTAACAAGGCCGCTGAGCAAAGTTGCCAAGCATCCGGAGCGCGGCGGGTCGCACCCAGCCGGAGGAGAGCGACACCGATCTTCGCAAACGTGTCGGAAAGAAGGTCCTGGAGTGTTGTGCGGCCCAGCGTGTGACTCTCGTTCCGCAGCCGCAGGGCTGTGAGGGCCAGTGGTGCTGCCAGATCGGCCTCGAAATCGTCTGATTTTTGCTTGACCAGGATGGCGTAATCGCGGGGTACCCGGCCGCGTATTGCCATGTCATCTACCAGCCATTGTGCAAGATGTTCGGCCTCGCGCGCTGTCGTGGGGCTGTGCCAGACTTGTGCCACTTCCCCATCCACCTGGCGTGCGGCCCGGGCAATCGTTGGCATCGCGGTCGGGTCGAGCGCACGCGCCACAACATGTTGAATGTGAACGAGGTCCGGCGAAGATCGGAAATTGAAGAGTAGCGGAATCCTGACGGCTGTGAAATCGGTGGCAAAACGGTCGAACGCGTCGATCCGTGCCCCAGCCCAGGTCATAATTCGTTGCTTGTCGTCACCAACGGCTGTGACAGCGTTGTTCGCACCGCCAAAGGCCGAGAGCAGGAAGTCATACTGGGCGTAAGTCGTATCCTGGAACTCATCGACGAAGACGAAGGGATAGGTCAGTTGCAAGGCGCGCCGGATATGCGGATAGGAGCGCAGCAACAATTCGGCGAGCCTGTTGAGGCTGACAAAGCTAAGGGCAGACCGGGGCTGAGCTCCGAGCTGATCCGACCACCAACGGTGGATCGTGAACTCTTTGCCAGTTTGCGGCGCCGGGCGCACGATTGGCAGGCGGTATGCACCAACATGCCGAGATTCGAAGTTACCTGCTCCCAGGCCCGCGACTTCGGCCAGCCACTCCTCCGGAGCATTCAGGCGGGCAAGATCTAGGAAACTCGAAACCTGACGAAAAGCTGGAAAAGCAATGTCATAGGGGTGGCTGGGCCTCCAATCGGCGGGTATCGCAGTCAAGAACCGGTCCACTAGACTCTTCGTAAAGGCATCGAAGGTCAGTGAGGTGAAGCGGTTCGACAGTTCGGGTGGGCAACGCTTCCGCACGCGGGCTGCGAGATTACTCGCTGCGTCACTCTTGAACGAGATCGCCAACACCCGATACGGCGCCGGGCATAATCCTGTCTCGAGCAGGTAAACAGCCCGCTGAGCGAGAAACTCGGTTTTGCCGGCGCCAGGCCCTGCAACGACACATGTAGATCCAGTCTGACGCAGCGCACGCCAGGCGTCCGGCTCGAGGTCGTCGATACCACGCGGTCGCCAATCTTGAGCACGGACGAGCATCATGATCAGGCCTCCGGCTGTGGAGCTGGCGTCAAGCGGTTGGCAATAGACGTTAGAAGTGCTCTGAGTTCGTCAGGGGCGTGAGTCATCAGGGCTTCAGGTGTCTGAGAACTCAGGGCGCGGACGTGCGTGCTCGGCTTGCCTCGGCCGAGAAACAAGTAGCGATACCATCGCAGGAGCAGCTCCTGGTCCGCCGCGTAGAGGTCGCCTCTCCCCTGTTCGCCGAAGACAGCAGCCCGCGGCTCTCCCCTTGGGGAGGGACCCAGCCTTCCCTGCTCGGTAACCTGATAGGCCGCAGGAAACGCTCGTAACATGGAATAATCGAGATCTAGAGGGGAAGAAAAGAACACGTTATGTCGACGCAAAGCATACGCCCATTCTGCAATACCGGCGTAATCCTCAATCGCATTAGCGTCGAAGGTCGCAAGATTTGCTGAGGGATTGGCCAGGTTGGGTTGGGCGAAAATCTCTTGCACTGGGACGCCAATCTCCAAAAGCTGCGTGCAGACAGTCTTAATACGACCCCAGCCGCCGCCATCGCGGCCCCAATCCAGATCGAGTAGCGTCGCATACGGGATGTCGAGATCGGTTAGAAGCCGCCACAGGTGATTAACGTGACGACCGCCAAGAGGGACGACAGCGACGAAGGAACGGTCGATATCGAGACCCATCGCCTTGGCAAGGCGCGGCAGCACCACTTCTTCGGAAGCGCCTTCGCCAAGAACGGCGAAGCGAGAGAAATAGAGCTCCGGATAGCTTCGTACCGCCTCTCGCACGAATTTCGAGGCATCCTCATGACCCGCCGGTAGGCGAATAACGCGAACCTGAGCCGTTCGATCTGCTGGATTGAGACGGAAGTGGCGAACTTGAGACGGATCGACTCGGGCCAAGATGCTTGCGGAATGGCTTGAGACCACAGCTTGCGCGCGGCCTCCGCTCGTTAGGTCTTCGATCTGCCGGATGATGCGGGAGAGATAGAAAGGCGCGAGGTTGTTCTCAGGCTCTTCCACTGCGATGAGGGTCAAGGCCGGCAGGGGAACTCCGCCCGGCTGGAATCCTGCAGCGACCGGGTCCGCGGCAATGCTGGCTTCAACGTCCAGCGTCGCGGCCGTCATCGCTAGATGGAAAAGCGACCGTTGCCCGTCGCTGAGATCTTCGAGCGCTCGCTCACGGCCAGCTTCATCGGGGCGAAAAACCACCTCGACCTTGCGTATGAACTCCTGAAATCGCAGGTCGACCGGGCGAAACAGCGGCGTGGTGTCTGTCCCAGCCGTGTGAACTTCCTGCCAACGCCGCTGAACGGTGTCTACGACGACATCGACAGCGGCTTCGGCTGCGAATGCACTGTTGAGGGTTGCACCGGCATCGGCAAAAGTCTCTTTGACACCCTGTGACCAGTTGATCGCCCTCCAGAGCCGGCCGCGTAAAAAAGCCGTCACTTGGGATGCGCCGTCGCGTGACGCGGGCACATAGATCATTTGGATTCGCGCTCTGTCGATTGCCTTCAACTCGATACAATCGGCTTCCGTGAAAGGACCGAACGTGCGAACGGCCCAATATTTCTGCTCGATCGTCCCTTCGAGCGAACCATCGTCCGTCCAAGTAGCCCCTAGAAACAGCCGGCACTTCAGCCTTCCGGAATTGTCAGCGACCATCTGCTGGAAAAACTCTGGAATAGCTCTAACATCCGCGTCATCAGCATCCAACTCGGGAAACGCAAGGATCGCTTCTATTGCTAGCGTGCGTTGGAGCGGGGCGTCCAATTCAGCAGCCGGTATGTGGAAGTCCTGACGGCGAAGGCGGCGTTGATCGCCAGTGATTCCAAAAAGGCGCTGAAGTGCCTGCATCACAGCCGTTTTGCCTGCGCCATTGACGCCAACGAAGGTTGTGAGGCCATGGGTTAGATCAATCGTTGTCGACTCTGGCCCGAAGCAACGGAAGTTGGTCAAAACGAGCTCTTCAATGAACATCAGTGTGCGCCCTCCCAAGAGTTGCGCCCAAAGGCTTAAAAAATAAGGCGCGAAGAGCTAACATTATCTAACGGTACGTTTCCTAACCACGGTCTGGCTCACGATCCGTCGATTGATTTTGACTTTCCACGCCATCTGTGCAGCCGAAAGGTTTCTCTTTCGCATGATTTGTTTGAGGAATGTGTACTCATTTTCGCCATAGAGGTAACCCATTCGATAGGCATGCTCTATCAAGTCGCTGTTCGCGTTGGCAGTGAGATCTTTCGAAATCCGCTTCAAACCGTCAAAAAGGTTCCCGGTGTCGATCTGAATAAAGCGCTTAATGCAGATATTGCCGACATACGTCTCATTGCTGTTCAGGCGATTGCGGATATAGCAGTGCTCTTTGATATCTTTGCCGCACGGGCACTGATCGAATTCCTCACTGATCTCCACGGCGACGAGTGACCACTCTTTCCGGGCCACGTCGAAACTTCGCGACACGGACAAGGGCAGGATGTGCGCTTTCAGTCTCTCGAAATTATGCCCCTCCATGATTGCGCCCTCATCTACATCTGGACGCGCAAGCGCCGCGCGCGCTCGCGGAAGGCTGCTTCGCCGCCTTCGAGTATTTCGCACACAAGCCGCCGGATCGTCGGGTTCTCCAAGCCGCCGCTCTGGTAGGTGATTTCCGGCAGCATGCCTGGACGGTGCGGACCACAGGTTGCGACAATCACCTGATCGGCATCAGTATTGACCACCAGGTTGGCGTTGTGTGTGACGATAATAATCTGGCGGCGCTGCTTGGCCCACCGGAACCGTTCGACCAACTCGTCGAAAATAGACTTCGGATCTAGATTCTCTTCGGGTTGGTCGATAATCAGAGGCCGATCGTCGTCTCGGTCGATCGCGAGATAGAGCAAGAGCAGGACGATGCCGCGAGTGCCGGGTGAGAGTTGCTCGATATTGACACCTTCATACTGGACACCGTAGCTGACCGTTATGTGGTCGGTGCCATAGAGCCAGTTGGAAATTCGCCCGGCCCATTCACGGAAAGCCTGAGGATCGCTGCGCTCAACCGGCGCGTGTTCGACAAGATCGCGTTCATGCGCTTCGCGAAAACGGGACATCGCCTCGGCGACATCGGCGCTCGTTCCCGACTCCCATGCGGCTTGCAGCTCTGATTGCGCGGCGGCCAGCAGTGCGCCGCGTCCCTTGAACGGCCCAGATTTTCGCAGGTCGAGGAGGTCCTCACCTTGCTGAGCCCAGGCGGTGATGTCGACAGCTCGGCGAATAGCGAAGGAGAGTTTTCCGAGAGCGCCTTCCTCTTCCTCGAGCCGAGTCTTCAGCGGTGCGTAGAGGGCGGACAGCTCGCGCTCCTCGTCGACGATGCCGTCGAAGACAGACGCATAGCTGTCGCGGCGCGACTGGATCAATTCCTTGATCCGCTCGTCAGCTTTTTGGGCGTTCTCAATGTCCCGATCAAGCTTGGCGAGTGCAGCCTCATCGCGGGAGATCTTTTCCGACAGGCGCGCGAAGGCCTTTGCATTCTCGGTGTCGATACCGATCAAGGCGTGCAGGCGGGCCACCTCTTTATTCAGGAGGCTCAGCGTGTTCTGTTCGAGAGCGACGCTATCCGGTAGAAGCGATGTTGGGCTAGGAGGGTTTCCAGACGCGATTGTGATCTCGCCCACTGCTGGGCCTGACATCGTGCGTATGCTCCCGTCGATTTCCTTGATTGCGGTATCGAGGATCGTGTCAACGTCACCGGAGAATTCCAGCAGGAATGCCTTCCAGTGATCGGCGGAAAGACCCGCCTCTGGATGGGCTAGCTGGAGCTGTCGCAGGCGAGCTGGAGCCTTGGTCTTGCGCGTGTCGTCGACCTCACCCTTCAGGGCGAGCAGCGCCTGCCGTCGCCGCTGGGCCTGCTCGACCTGGAAACGCACGGACTCGGCCGCCGTGGACGCTTCGTCGAGGCGTTTGGCGCGTTCCTCGCCACCTTTGCCAATCAGACTGCTACGGTCGCGCTTGTCTTTGACGATCGAGACAGCCTTCTCCGCGCGCTGCTTTTTCAGGCCTGGCAGGCTCGCCTTGCGCTCACGCTCAATGTTAAGTTCTGACGCTGCTTCAGCGAGCGCATCCTCATGGCACCGCCTAAGCGCTCGGCCGCGCGCGGCGCGCAGGCCGAGCAATTCCCGGAAGGTCGTCGTGCCCATACGATCTTCGGCGGGGTGGGCCTGATAGATGACCCGCTCGACTTCGGCAAGCAGCTCGTCGGTGACGCCTTCGGCAGAGCAGAGGTTGTCAACGAACTGCTGCGAGAGATATTGGACCCGCGGTGAGTCGAGGATGTCTTCCATCTCGACATGCCGGAGTTCGTTTGAGGTCGGACCTCCGTCCTCCCAGATGAGCCGCGCAGAGGTTTCGCCGAGATGGTCCTTGGCACGACGAATGAAGGATCGTTCGCTCAGATGGGGCGACAGCGCGTAGCCACCGGCCGTGACGATGTCCGCCAACGCCGTTTTACCGGAGCCGCGCGCACCGATAATGCCGACCAAGCCCGCATTAAGCGGGATGCTCGGCGTAATAAGCCATGGAGCGTTGGACACGTCGACGTTTGTCACGACCTGAGACGGTAGGGCGCCACGCGGCGGCGCATGACCGATGAAGGAGCGCACCTCAGGTTCGAGGCAGGTCTGACGGAGGGATTCGAAGGTTAGATCGCCCTTGATCCAACAGTATCGATCATGCTCCACGACACCGACGTCGTCGGGACTGTGAGCATCGCTACCATGGAGGCACGGCTTTCTGCCGTTCCAATCGGACACGAGCTTTTCGACCGAGACCACGCCCTGGCCGAGCCAGAATGCTCGCTGCTTAGGCTGCGAGGAGAAGATGATGTGAGCTGTTCGCTCGATCTCCTTACGCAAGGTGGCGAGCGAGGGGTCGCTCTGAAGACCGGACGTACCATCTTTGCTGCCCGACGCCACCGCGATGAGAACGTTGTCCTGCGCCCAAGTGCTCTTCTTCCACTCGGCGCGGAGCTCGTCGGGGTTTACCTTGAACTGGTTGGCGCCGGCCGCGAAGGCGGCCCGCTCGTCAGTGAGCGTCTTGTCGTGAGCGCGGCCGAGGCGGATGAGGTCCGACCGATCGCAGCGATAGGATTCGCCGTGCGCGGTGAAGGTCAAGGCGCGCAAAAAGCGCCGAATTTGGTCGACATGCTCAGGATCATCGGGCGAGACGAGAAGGTGGAAGTTGATCGGCGATCCCTTGCCGGTCCCGATCCCATATCGCAGCTCTACATTGGGAAAGATGAGGTCCACCTCGGCGAGGCGGCCCGCTCTCCTATGCGCCAGAATATCCTCGTAAACGTCGACGCTGTAATAGTCGGTTATGCCGAGCGCCCGGATCCGGGGCGAAGAGGTTTCAACCCGCGTGAGGAACTGCTCCCATGCATCGTCGCCACGATACTGATTGTTGAAGACCGTCCCCGGCGCGTGGATGTGAGGGTCCCACCGGTGCCACTTCGAGCCGCCAGGATCGCGCATTCCGGTTGACTCCCTGCTCATCAGGCCACCCACAGCGGATTTAAAGCCATCATTTTACCTTCCTTTGCAATCCCTAATGCCTCAGGCAGATTAGCATCTCCATCATGTACCTGCTCGATGACAAATAGACCTTAGCACACAGCCCCCTCGGCATCGGCCTACCGTAACCCCTCAAAGCTCTCCAACCGCGCCGCTCGGCTATGACGGCGTCTGCGTGCTCCATCGCACCGAACTAGGCGACGCCTGGGGCGTGAGGCATCGGCTCGTCGAGCTCCGGGCCATCATGGGCATCCGCACAGCTGGGATCTCGCCCAGTCCATCCCAAGCGCCTATGCCGGCTGTTGTCTCAGCGTTAGAGGTGATCATCAAGCGAGCTATGCGCCACACCGCTCAAAACACTTAGGGCGACAGTACCGAAAGTGGGGCCAACTGTCATTCCTGTACACACAGATGCACGACCATCGTGTGATCAGCTGCCGGGCCAGGAGGGCCATCGAGTGAGATACTTGAGAGAGGCGAAAAGCTGTCCGGCAGTGTCCTGAGCGGGCCAAGGAAAGCCAGACGCAAGGTGTGGGTCAAAGTGTGGGTCGGGAGGATATACAAAAAGAAAAAGCCGCTGAAATCAGCGGCTTAATCGTAATTTTTGGCGGAGGGGGAGGGATTCGAACCCTCGAAGCCTTTCGACTTACACACTTTCCAGGCGTGCTCCTTCGACCACTCGGACACCCCTCCGCATTGTGGTTCTCGGGCTTTGGCGCGTGGCCTTTCGCTCAAGAACGGCGCGTATGTTATCGATATAAGTCTTCGATTGCAAGCCGTTTTTTGGAAAACCCGCTGCGCCCGGTGAGCCCCCGATCCGCGTCAGTCGGCGTCAGGGCAGTACAACGTAGTCGCCGCGGGCCTCCAGGCAGAGGGTATCGCCACAATGGAGGCGCTGGTTCAGGGCGAGTCGGCCGCGGCCCTTGGCGGCGAGGCGCTCGGCCAACTGGGCCGAGCCGTCGTGTCGCTCGGGACGACACTCCAGGCGATAGTCGCCGCTGACCGGGGCCAGGAAGCGCTGGCCGGCCTCGGCCACCACCACGTCCTGGGCGCGCCCCTGGCGGCGCAGCCAGAGGGTGGTCCAGCACCAGCCCAGCAGGGTGGCCTGGGCGGTCAGGGCGCCGCCGAAGCCGGTGCCCTTGTCGTTCAGGTTGGGCGCGAGCGCCAGCTCCCAGACCAGGGCCTCCCCCTCCCAGCGCATGGCGCGGATGCCCAGGTGCCGGACCAGGGGAATCGCCTCCCCCAGCCAGGCGAGGAAGGCGTCCAGATCCTCGTCCTGTCCCGCCGGCGGCAGCGGCAGGCGCGGATGGGGTTGGCCCGGCAATCGCATGCTCAGCTCCAGCGTTCGACGAAGTCGGCGGGGTCACGACTGGGCAGCGGCTTGTGGCGACCGGCCAGCTGGCCCAGGTAGATAAAGCCCACCAGCTCGTCCTCTTCACCGAGGCCGAGGCCCTTGTGCACGGTGGTATCGAAGGCGTAGTGGCCGGTGCGCCACATGGCCCCCAGGCCCTGGGCATAGGCCGCCAGCAGGATGCCCTGGGCGGCGCAGCCGGCGGAGATCACCTGTTCCAGCTTGGGCACCTTGGGGATGTCCGGGCGCACCTTGGCGATCACCGCGATGATCATCGGCGCCCGCTTGGGCTTCTTGCGGGCGGCGTCCAGGGCGGCGTCGTCGATATGCGGGTCGGCGCGGTACTCCGCCTCGGCGAAGAGCTCACCGAGGCGGTCGAGCCCTTCGCCGGAGAACTCGATAAAGCGCCAGGGGGTGAGTTCCTTGTGGTCCGGCGCACGCAGGGCGGCGCGGTAGATCACCTCGAGCTGCTCGGGGCTGGGGGGCGGGCCCATCAGCTTGCCCATGGAGCTGCGCTCGTGCAGCAGGGAAATGGCATCCATCCGCTCTGTCTCCAGATCCAATGAGAAAAGTTCTCGGTAGGCCTTGGCGGCCACTCTAGCACCGCCCGGGGCTTACTGTCGTGCCAGGCGCAGCGGCAGCGGCGGCGTCTCGCCGAGGGTGCCACGCCAGGGGCTGATGTCCAGGCCGCCGCGGCGCACGTAGCGCGCCATTACCAAGAGCCGCTCGGGGCGGGCCCGGGCCAGTAGGTCGGTGAAGATATGCTCCACGCAGTGCTCGTGGAAGTCCTGGTGCTGGCGATAGGAGATCAGGTAGCGCAACAGCCCCTCCCGGTCGAGGCGGGGCCCCCGGTAGCGGATCAAGACGCTGCCCCAGTCGGGCTGGCCGGTGACCGGGCAGTTGGACTTGAGCAGGTGGGAGTGGAGGGTCTCCTCGACGACCTCCTCCCCCACCACCAGGTGCTCGGCGCTGGGGGTGTAGTCGTTGACCTCGATATCCAGGTCGTCGAGGCAGTCGCCGGGCAGCCGCTGCGGCGCCAGCGCCGCATCGTCTACGCCGAAGAGTTCCACCGTCACGGGGGCGCCGGCGGCGGCGGCCAGGTCGGCCTCGAGGGTGGCGATCAGCGCCTCGCGGCTCTCGAGTCGGGTCTGGTTGAAGCTATTGAGGTAGAGCTTCCAGGACTTGGACTCGATCAGGTTCGGCGAGTCCGCCGGCAGCCGGAAGCGCGCCACGGCGACCACGGGCTTGCCGCGGGCATTGAGCCAGGAGAGCTCGAAGGCGTGCCATTCGTCCTCGCCGACGAAGGGCAGTTGGCCCTCCTCGATCCCCAGGGGCGCGCGATTGGCGGCCCGGGGAATGGGATAAAGCAGCCCGGCGTCGTAGTGCTCGGGGTAGGCGGAGTCACGCCCCAGGGGGGCGTGCTCGAGGGTGTCGGGACGGTGACTTGTCATGAGCGAATACCTTTACCGCGCTCCAGCATCCACAGGGCGATGGCGAAGAGCACCAGAATGAAACAGAGGATGGCCGCCAGGGCCCAGCCCACGGGAATATCGGAGACGCCGAGGAAGCCGTAGCGGAATACATTGACCATATAGAGGATGGGGTTGAGCAGCGACACCCCCTGCCAGAAGCTCGGCAGCAGGGAGATGGAGTAGAAGACCCCGCCCAGGTAGGTCAGGGGCGTCAGCACGAAGGTGGGCACGATGGAGATATCGTCGAACTTGTCCGCCAGCAGGGCATTGATAAAGCCGCCGAGGGAGAACAGCGCCGCGGTCAGCACCACCACGGCGATGGTCAGCAGCGGGTGCGCCACGCTCAGCCGGGTAAAGAACAGCGAGACGATCGTCACGATCACCCCTACCCCCAGGCCCCGGGCCATGCCCCCCAGCACGAAGCCGGAGAGGATCACCCAGTTGGGCATGGGCGAGACCATCATCTCTTCGATACTGCGCTGGAACTTGTTGGAGAAGAAGCTCGAGGCCACGTTGGAGTAGCTGTTGGTGATCACCGACATCATGATCAGCCCCGGCACGATGAAGTCCATGTAGCCGAAGCCATCCATCTCGCCGATCCGCGAGCCGATCAGGCTGCCGAAGATGATGAAGTACATGGTCATGGTAATCGACGGCGGCAGCAGGGTCTGCGGCCAGATACGGGTAAAGCGCTTGATCTCCTTGACCAGCAGGGTCCAGAGGGCGATGGCGATCTGCTGTGGACTCATGCCTGACCCTCCGCCTTGGCGGTGGCGGCATTGCCCTGCTCCACCATGGAGACGAACATCTCTTCCAGGCGGTTGGCGCGGTTGCGCATGGAGACCACCTCGATGCCCCGGTCGTTGAGGGCGGCGAAGACGTCATTCAGGCGCTGGCCACGATGCACCGCCACCGCCAGTTGGGCCGGCTCGCTGAGGCTGACCTCGAAGCCCTCGACCGCGGGAGCCTCGGCCAGGGGGCGGGCCAGGTCGAGCAGGAAGGTCTCGGTGTCGAGCTCGGCGAGCAGCTCGCGCACGCCGGTATTACGGATGATCTCGCCGTGGTTGATGATCGCCACATTGCGGCACAGGCTCTCCGCCTCCTCCAGGTAGTGGGTGGTCAGGATAATGGTGGTGCCCTCCTCCCGGTTGATGCGGCGCATGTAGTCCCACATGCTGCGGCGCAGTTCGATATCCACCCCGGCGGTGGGCTCGTCGAGGATCAGCAGCCGGGGGCGGTGCATCAGGGCGCGGGCGATCATCAGCCGGCGCTTCATGCCTCCGGAAAGCATCCGGGCGCTGCCATTACGCTTGTCCCACAGCCCCAGGTCCCGGAGCAGCTCCTCCGCCCGGGGCAGCGCCTCGCGGCGCGGCATGCCGTAGTAGCCGGCCTGGGCCAGGACGATATCGATCACCTTCTCGAACTGGTTGAAGTTGAACTCCTGGGGCACCACGCCCAGGTGGTACTTGGCGCGGGCGAAGTCGCGATCGATATCGGTGCCGAAGATCTCGACCTTGCCGTCGCTCTTCTGCACCAGGGAGCTGACCACCCCCAGGGTGGTGGACTTGCCGGCGCCATTGGGGCCCAGCAGGGCGAAGAAGTCGCCCTCGGCCACCTCCAGATCGATGCCCTTGAGGGCCTGGAAGCCGTTGGCGTAGACCTTGGTCAGGCCGCGTATGGACAGGGCCGGAATGGACAGGGCCGAGTCGGCCATGAAGTCACCTCTGCGTCACTCATTAGGCTACAAATTATGTGGGCCAGCGCGCCGATTGCAATGCCGAGAGAGGAAGTGGGGCTCGAAGCCCGGGCGAGGAAGCCGCTATCAGGGGAGAAAAACAAAAAATCCACTTAGGCAATTGCCTGGCGGCTTCTTTAGACAGGTCGATTGGAGCGGGAAACGAGATCGATCGGACCTGCGCACCGGCTCGTGACCCGAGCCTTGGCTGTACAAGCAAAAAAACCGCCTAGGCAAGTGCCTGGCAGTTCCTTAAAGAATCGATTGGAGCGGGAAACGAGATCGACCGGGCTGGCGTACCAGCTCGTGACCCGAGTCTTGGCTCTTGAAATCCATGGAGTATCGATTGGAGCGGGAAACGAGATTCGACCGGGCTGGCGTTCCAGCTCGTGAACCCGAGCCTTGGCTCTCAAAATCCTTGGAGTATCGATTGGAGCGGGAAACGAGATTCGAACTCGCGACCCTCGCCTTGGCAAGGCGATGCTCTACCACTGAGCTATTCCCGCTAATCATCGATGTGTGCGAAGTGGCGTCCCATAGGGGGTTCGAACCCCTGTTACCGCCGTGAAAGGGCGGTGTCCTAGGCCACTAGACGAATGGGACGCAGTAGCTTGTAAAAGCTGGAGCGGGAAACGAGATTCGAACTCGCGACCCTCGCCTTGGCAAGGCGATGCTCTACCACTGAGCTATTCCCGCTGATGCTTGCTTCGCCTCGGATGGATCGAAGTGGCGTCCCATAGGGGGTTCGAACCCCTGTTACCGCCGTGAAAGGGCGGTGTCCTAGACCACTAGACGAATGGGACGCATAGCTTTTCAGCTGCTTCCAGACCGAAGCCTGGAGCGGGAAACGAGATCGACCGGGCTGGCGTACCAGCTCGCGACCCTGTGCCGCCGCTTCATTACCAGGCCGAAGCCTGGAGCGGGAAACGAGATTCGAACTCGCGACCCTCGCCTTGGCAAGGCGATGCTCTACCACTGAGCTATTCCCGCTTTTTCGATCATCCTACCGCGCCGAGGAGTGGCGTCCCATAGGGGGTTCGAACCCCTGTTACCGCCGTGAAAGGGCGGTGTCCTAGACCACTAGACGAATGGGACGCTGCCTTGCCTCGTCGAGGTGGCGCGTATATTACTGAGCGGGTCCTAGGGTGTCAAGCCTCTGGTTAAGCGCCAATTTTTGGCCTCGAGAAGCTACCCTATAGATGGGGCCATCGGCCGCCCCCGACCCTGCCGCCCCGCGGCGGCGACCGGCAGCAGCCAGAGAGGACGCCATGCGCAAGAAGATCGAGAAGAGTGACGCCGAATGGCGCAGCCAACTCACCCCCGAGCAGTTCCATGTGACTCGCGAGAAGGGCACCGAGCCGCCCTTCAGCGGCGACTACCGGGTCAACGATGCCCAGGGCATCTACCACTGCGTCTGTTGTCATGCTCCCCTGTTCGAGAATGAGCACAAGTTCGATGCCGGCTGTGGCTGGCCCAGCTTCGACCGCCCACTCGGCAAGTCATCGGTGGAGGAGCATCCGGACACTACCCACGGCATGGTGCGCACCGAGGTGGTCTGTGCCCACTGCGATGCTCACCTGGGGCATGTCTTCGAGGATGGCCCCGCCGAGAGCACCGGGCTGCGCTACTGCATCAACTCACTGGCCATCAGTTTCCACGAAGGGGAATAGTCTCCAGACACGCTGAGTTGAAGCAGCGCCGACGGCCGTTCATCTGCTAAGATGAACGGCCGTTTTTTCTGCCCAGGAGACACGCATCATGCTCGGCTGGTACCCGGGACACATGCACAAGGCGCGCCGCCAGATCACCGAGGCCCTGCCCGAGATCGACGTGGTACTGGAGGTGCTCGATGCCCGCCTGCCCTACTCCAGCGCCAACCCCATGCTGGCCGAACTGACCCAGCACAAGCCGGTGCTCAAGCTGCTGTCCCGGGCCGATCTGGCCGACCCGGTGCGCACCCAGGAGTGGGTCGACTATTTCGATGGCCTGCCGGACACCCGCGCCCTGGCGGTGACCACCACCCAGGCCCGGGAGCTCAAGGGCATCCCCAAGCTGTGCCATGTCCTGGCCGGCCAGGTACGCGCCGACCGCGATGTGCGGGTCATGGTGATGGGCATTCCCAATGTGGGAAAGTCGACCTTGATCAATGGCCTGGCGGGCCGCAAGATCGCCAAGACCGGTAACGAGCCGGCGGTCACCAAGCGCCAGCAGAAGGTGCGCATCGACGGCCGGGTGGCGCTGATCGACACCCCGGGGGTGCTGTGGCCGAAGATCGAGGATCAGGCCAGTGCCTTCCGTCTGGCCGCCAGCGGCGCCATTCGCGATACCGCCATCGACTATGTGGAGGTGGCCATCGTCACCGCGGCGGAGCTGGCCAAGCGCTATCCCGAGGCCCTGACGAGCCGCTACAAGCTCAAGGCCCTGCCCGCCTATGCCGCCAACCCGGAGGCCGAGGCGGTGGATGCCGATGGTCCCCGTCGCCTCGACCTGCTGGCCCTGGCCGGTTTCGATGGCCATGCCATCCTCACCGAGATCGCCGCCAAGCGCGGTGGCCTGCGCCCCGGTGGCGAGGTCGACCTGCACCGCGGTGCCGAGGTGCTGCTGCATGAGCTACGCGCCGGCAAGCTGGGTCGCCTGAGCCTGGAGACCCCGGCGGATATTCCCCCGGAGCCGGCCGCCGAGGACGAGACGCCGGACTCGCCAACAGATTCCTAGATGACAACGCTCGGGGGCGCCGCGCCCCCGACTGGACAGCGGATTCCCAACGCCCATGGACACCCCCCCCCCGATCAAGAAGTCACACAAGCTGCATAACGTCTGCTACGACATCCGCGGCCCGGTGCTCGACCATGCCAAGCGCCTGGAAGAGGAAGGCCAGCGGGTGCTCAAGCTGAATATCGGCAACCCCGCGCCCTTTGGCTTCGAGGCCCCGGAGGAGATCCTCCAGGACGTGATGCGCAACCTGCCCACCGCCCAGGGGTACTGCGACTCCAAGGGGCTCTATTCGGCGCGCAAGGCGATCATGCAGGAGTGCCAGCGCAAGCAGATTCCCCATGTCGGCATCGAGGACGTCTATATCGGCAACGGGGTCTCCGAGCTGATCGTGATGGCCATGCAGGCGCTGCTCAACGACGGCGACGAGGTACTGATCCCGGCCCCGGACTATCCGCTATGGACCGCCGCCGCCAACCTGGCCGGCGGTCGCGCCGTGCACTACCTGTGCGACGAGCAGGCGGACTGGGCCCCGGACCTGGAGGATATCCGCGCCAAGGTGACCGGCCATACCCGGGCCATCGTGATCATCAACCCCAACAACCCCACCGGCGCCGTCTACCCGCCGGAGGTTGTCAGGGAGATCCTGGAGATCGCCCGGGAGCACGACCTGATCGTGTTCTCCGACGAGATCTACGACAAGATCCTCTACGACGGGGTGGAGCACGTCTCCACCGGGGCCCTGGCCGGCGACGACCAGCTGGTGGTGACCCTCAACGGCCTCTCCAAGAGCTACCGCTGCGCCGGCTTCCGCTCCGGCTGGATGATCCTCTCCGGCCAGGTGGCCATGCAGCGCGCCGCCGACTTTATCCAGGGCATCAATATGCTGGCGTCGATGCGCCTGTGCGCCAATGTGCCGGCCCAGCATGCCATCCAGACGGCGCTGGGCGGCTACCAGTCGATCAACGACCTGATCCTGCCCGGCGGGCGCCTGCTGGCCCAACGCGATATCACCGTGGAGAAGCTCAACGCCATCCCCGGGGTCAGCTGCGTCAAGCCCAAGGGCGCCCTCTACGCCTTCCCGCGCCTGGACCCGGCGGTCTACCCCATCGCCGACGACGAGAAACTGGTGCTGGACCTGCTGCTGCAGGAGAAGATCCTGCTGGTGCAGGGCACCGCCTTCAACTGGCCGGCGCCGGACCATGTGCGCATCGTCACCCTGCCCTGGGCCGATCAGTTGGGCGACGCCCTGGACCGCTTCGCGCGCTTCCTGGAGCGCTACCGCAAGGGGCTGTAGCACGGGGCGCCGAACCAGCGAGCTAACGGCTTGAAAGCGCACTTGAAACCCGCCGCCAAAGGCCGTATCTAATCGTCATTGCTTTTCCCGGGCGGCGGCATGCCGCCGCCCTCTGAGGTTGCCACTCCTACGGAGATTCCCCCGATGATGAGAATCCTGCTCTTCCTGGGCACCAACCTGGCGGTGATCGTCGTCGCCAGCATTACCCTGAGACTGCTGGGCGTCGAGCCCTACCTCAATGCCCAGGGCATCAACTTCAACAGCCTGCTGATCTTCTGCTTTATCTTCGGCATGGCCGGCTCGATGGTGTCGCTGTTCATTTCCAAGTGGATGGCCAAGCGTGGCACCGGCACCGTGATCATCGAGACCCCCTCCAATGCCACCGAGAAGTGGCTGCTGGACACCGTCGAGGAGCTCTCCCGGGAAGCCGGCATCAAGACGCCGGAGGTGGGCATCTTCCCCGCCCAGCAGTCCAACGCCTTCGCCACCGGCTGGAACAAGAACGACGCCCTGGTGGCGGTCTCCGCCGGCCTGCTCAACCGCATGCGTCCCGAAGAGGTCCGCGCGGTGCTGGCCCACGAGATCGGCCACGTGGCCAACGGTGACATGGTCACCCTAGCGCTGATCCAGGGGGTGGTGAACACCTTCGTGATGTTCTTCGCCCGGGTCGTCGCCCACCTGGTGGATCAGTTCCTGAAGAGCCGCACCGATGGCGAAGGCCTCGGCTTCATGGGCTACTTCGCGGTGGTGATCGTCGCCGAGATCGTCTTCGGTATCATCGCCTCGGCGGTGGTGGCCTGGTTCTCGCGTTTCCGGGAGTACCGCGCCGACGCGGCGGGGGCCCGGCTGGCCGGCTCCGGGGCCATGATCAACGCCCTGGCCCGCCTCAAGGCCGAGACCGAGCTGCCCGACCAGATGCCGGACACCCTGACCGCCTTCGCCATCACCACCGGCCGGACCCGCAAGATCATGGAGCGGCTCTTCGCCAGTCACCCGCCGCTGGATGATCGTATCCGCGCGCTCAAGGAAGCCGCCTATCGCCAGTAACTGCCAACCGGGGCGGGTCCGGCTATCGTCACCCGCCCCTTTCCACCGGCCCGACCGTAGCCGGGCCCTGAAGGAAGCCGCCTATCGGCAGTAAGTGATTTTTCGATCGTCTTACGCATCGGGCCCGCCAATGGCGGGCCCGATGCGTTCAGGTGAGCTCGACGCGGAAGCCGGCGCCTTCGAGCCAGGGGGCCAGCTCGGCGGCCCCCTCCCGCAGCGCCACCCTCAGGGTGGCGAACTCGCGCCGCAAGGGGTAATCGGCCCGGTAACCGTCGAAGCCACGGGCCATGCCCCGCTCGCGGGCGAAGCGCGCCAGCCCCAGGGCGTCGCGTCGCGGGTCATAGCAGGCACGGATACAGAGCCGCAGGGCGTCCCAGGGACTCAGGCCGGCGTCCAGGGTCAGGCGAGGCAGGGCCGGTGGCGGCAGCAGGCTAGCCAGCTTGCGCCGGGCCGGCAGGCCGAAGTGATGCATGGCGGCAACATAGACCTGATGGGTGCCACGCAGCTTGCCATCCAGGCTATAGCCCGCCACATGGGGGGTGGCCAGGTCGGCCGCCCGCCACAGGGCCGCGTCGATGGCGGGCTCGTTTTCCCAGACATCCAGCAGGGTGATCAGGTCGCCCCGTGCCACCAAGCGGGCCTTCAGCGCCTCGCCGTCCAGGCAGTCGCCACGCCCGGCATTGAGCAGCCAGGTGCCCGGGCGCAGGGCCGCCAGGCGCCGCGCACCGAGCAGGTGATGGGTGGCATGGGACCCACTCCGCACCAGGGGCGTATGCAGGCAGAGCACGTCGCAGCGCTCGATCAGGGTCTCCAGGTCGTGGAAGCCCTCGCCGCCCTCCGCCTCGGCCCGGGGCGGGTCGCAGCACAGCACCTCGATGCCCAGCGCCGTCAGGCGCGCGGCCAGGCGCCCGCCCACCTGGCCGACCCCGACGATACCCACCCGGCGCTTCTCGAGCTCCTGGCCTTCCCGCTCCGCCGCCCAGGTCAGGGCCGCCAGCACATAGTCCACCACCGCCTCGGCATTGCAGCCCGGGGCGCTGCTGAAGCCGATACCGCGCTCGGTCAACGCCTGCCGGTCGATATGGTCGGTGCCGATGGTGCAGGTGCCCACGAAACGCAGCCGCGGCGCTTGGTCCAGCAGGGCCCGGTCGACTCGGGTAATGGAGCGGGTGATCAACACCTCGGCCTCGGCCAGCGCCTCGGGGGCGATGTCGCGGCCGGGCAGGCGCTGGACCTCGCCCAGCTCGCCGAAGCAGGCCTCGGCGGCGGGAATATTGGCGTCCACGATGATCCGTCGGGGGGCAGGCATGCATGACTCCTGGGGATGGCTTGTTCATGGGAGGCAGGTCGCTACAATAGCAGCTTCGCCCCACCGGGGCCCCCTCGCCGCCACCAGGAGCCGCCGTGATCGTCCGCTGGGAAAGTGACCATGACTATGTGCTGATCCATATCCACCAGGACATGTTCGGTGACTGGATCTTCAGCCGCGCCTGGGGGCAGATCGGTACCCAGTTCGGCGGCCTCAAGCACCAGCTGGCCGAGGATCACGACCAGGCGATGATGTGGCTCGATGACGAGGCCACCATCCAGCGCTCCCGGGGCCTGCACAAGGTCCTCGAGGTGCAGGCCGACTCCCCCGAGGGTCAGGACGCCGTGCGCCAGCTCTCGCTGCTGGATAACGCCTGACGGAAGCTTGCACGACGCCTATGTAGGGTCGGCCTCCGGGAAGTAGGCGAGCGATTTCGCCGGGACGCCGACGCGCAGCGAGCCAAGCAGCGGCGATCGACAGGGATGACGATCGAGAATCGGCGAGAGGGACCTCGGTCCGATTCGTCGCGTCGCGCGGCTCGCGTAGCGTCGGGGTTTCGTCCCGGTGCAAGCGAGCCACCTTGCCCGGAGGCCCCCTTCAATATCCTGTGGTTAGCCTAAGTAACGCCGGCCGTGGCGGATCTCTGCATCAACGGGTTCGGCCTGCGGGGCCGGGGCCTGCAGCCGCCGCCAGGCGGCCTCGTCGAGCCAGCCCCGGGCGGCCAGCCAGGCCGCCAGCCGCGGCGCCTCGAAGCCGCGATCCAGCTCCTCGCCATCCTCCGCCACCAGCACCGGGATGCGCACCCCATAGCGCTCCACCAGGGCGTCATCCTCGCTGATCTCGACCCGTTCGAGGTCGTACGCCTGGGAGCAGAGCCTCGCCAGCAGCGCCTCGAGCGCCTCGCAGAGATGACAGCCCAGGGTGGTATAGAGCCGTAGTCGGATCATGCCGCCGTCTCTCCCCGGTGGCGAATCAGAAAGACATGGTGAAGGCCGAGGTTTCGGGTGCCAGATAAAGAGCGGGTCGAAGGTCTCATGCCGTTGGCCCTCCCCGATGGCGAATCAGAAAGACATGGTGAAGGTCGGGGTTTCGGGTGCCAGATAAAGAGCGGGTCGAAGGTCTCATGCCGTTGGCCCTCCCCGATGGCGAATCAGAAAGACATGGTGGAGGTCGGGGTTACGTGTGAAATCCGGGTCGAAGGTCTTCGCCGAGATCTCTTCCACCGCATACCGCTCGACCAGGTCGGCATCCAGCACGAAGCGCCGCTGGTTATTGGAGAAGACCAGGGTGCCGCCACCGGCCAGGCGCGCCATGGCCAGGCGAATCAGCCGCCCGTGATCGCGCTGGATATCCAGGGTCGCCTCCATCTTCTTGGAGTTGGAGAAGGTCGGCGGATCCATGAAGATCAGGTCGAATTCCGCCTTGGCGGTCTCCAGCCAGCGCAGGCAGTCGTCGCGCACCACCCGATGGTGGGCCGGGTCGAGGCCATTGAGGGCGAAGTTGTCCCGGGCCCAGCTCAGGTAGGTATTGGAGAGATCGACGCTGATGCTGTCGCTGGCGCCACCCTCGCCCTCGGTACCCAGCGCCGCCTGCACGGTGGCGGTGGCGGTGTAGCAGAAGAGGTTGAGGAAGCGCTTGCCGGGGGCCATCTCGGCGAGCCGCCGCCGCACCGGCCGGTGGTCGAGGAAGAGCCCCGTATCCAGGTAGTCGCGCAGGTTGACCCAGAGCCGCGCCCGTCCCTCGCGCACCTCGAAGCGCTCGCCGTGGCTGCCCTGCTTCTGGTACTGGCCGCGGCCGCTCTGGCGCTCGCGGCGCTTGATCACCACCCGGCTGGGGGACACCTCCAGCACCTCGGGGATCACCCCCAGGGCATCGAAGAGGCGCTTCTGGGCCTGGGCCGCATCCACCGACTTGGGCGGCGCGTACTCCTGCACATGCACCCAGTCACCGTAGACATCGATGGCCAGGGCGAACTCCGGCATATCGGCATCATAGAGGCGATAGCAGGATTCGCCGGACTGCTTGAGCCACTTCTTGAGGCGCTTGCGGTTCTTGTGCAGCCGGTTGGCGAACATCTGGGCATTCTCGGAACGCGCCGGCGCCTCGGGCCTGGCGTCGCTACCCGCCTCGCTGCTCGCCTCGGGAATACTGATCAGCAGCAGTCGCGCTTCCAGGGGCCCATTGCGGAAGGCGTAGTGCTTATGGGCGCGCATCCCCAGGCGGTGGCCCAGGTCGGGGTTGCCGGTGAACAGCGCCAGGCTCCAGCCGGGGAAGGCGTTACGCACGCCCTCGCCCAGCTGACGATAGAGGGTCACCAGCTCCGGCAGCTCGCCGATACGCTCGCCATAGGGCGGGTTGGTGATTACCAGCCCTCTGGCCTCGGGGCTCAGGCTCTCGGGACGCCTGAGCTCGACCACCGAGGCGCCCTGGAAGTGGATCAGCGCCGGGATGCCGGCGCGCATGGCATTGGCCTTGGCGGCGGCGATGGCCTGGGGACTCTGGTCGCCGCCGAACAGCCGCGCCTTGCAGCGCTTGCGGCCCAGGCTGGCCCGCGCCTCGGCCTCCCGCCTGAGCTCTCGCCACAGCTCGCGCTCATGGCCGGCCCAGGCTTCCAGGCCGAAGCGCTCTCGATTCAGGTTGGGGGCGATATCCGCCGCCATCAGCGCCGCCTCGATCACCAGGGTGCCGGAACCGCACAGCGGATCCACCAGGGCCTCGCCGGCCTTGGCCCGGGCCGGCCAGTCGGCGCGGATCAGCAAGGCCGCGGCCAGGTTCTCCTTGAGGGGCGCATGCCCCAGCTCGCGGCGGTAGCCGCGTCGATGCAGGCTCTCGCCGCTGAAGTCGATGCCCAGGGTCAGGCGCCCCCGATGCAGGTGGGCATAGAGGCGCAGGTCGGGGTCCCGGGGCTCGACCGTCGGCCGTTCGCGACCGGCCCGGGCCATGGCGGTGACCACCCCATCCTTGACGGTCTGGGCGCCGAACCGGGTATGGCGGATCTTCGCCGACTGGCCATGGAAGTCCACCGCCAGGCTGCGCCCCGGCACCAGGTGCTCCGCCCAGGCCACCCGGGCCGCGGCGTCCGCCAGCTGCTCCGGGTCCTCGATGCCTTCCTCCCGGGCCAGGCAGAGGATGATGCGGTTGGCCAGGCGCGACCAGAGGCAGGCACGATAGGCCATCTCCAGCTCGCCGCGGAAGTGGACGCCGGCCACCGTGGTCTTCTCCACCTGGGCACCCAGAGCCGTCAGCTCCTCGCCCAGCAGGGTCTCGAGCCCGCGCGGGCAGGCGGCAAAAAAGGCTGGAAGATTCGTCACTTGCATATCGCTCATGGTGTGCTGTGGAGACTCGCTATGGCGGTTGGTAAGGGCGGTAGCGCCTGGGGCCTGGCCGCATGGGACGGGCGTCATATTCCCGTCATCCCGATTTGCTTGGCCTCTTATGCCAAAATACCGGTCGACAAGCGGTCCCGTCATGGTCTAAATGTATAAGCGTAGCTACGAAATAACGCATGCGTTGCTTGCCGCAGATGCTGGATAACTACGGCCGGGCGAATGAATCGCCTATGGGCCGATAAGGAGTCTTGTGTACTGCAAACGTCACAAAGTCTAACGGTTCTGAAGAGGCCATCCGATGAAACGACAGAAACGTGATCGCTTCCAGCGTGCTTATGTTCATGGCTACAAGGCGGGACTCAGTGGTCGTTCCAGAGATGAGTGTCCCAGCCAAGATGTGGATCTTCGAGAATACTGGATGAGCGGTTGGCGTGAAGGTCGTGGGGACCAATGGGCCGGCATGACGGGAGTCGCCGGGATCCACAAAAACCCCATGGTAATGTGACGTCTTCTCTAGACACTACCAGACACTACCCATTCCCAAGGCCCGCCACGGCGGGCCTTTCTATTGCTCGCCCTTGGTGTCGTCGCCTCAGCCCCGTCCTGGCGCTCCCTCGAGGGCCCGGGCACACTCCCCCACCAGCTCAGGGCCCCGATAGATAAAGCCCGAATATAGCTGCACCAGGTCGGCCCCCGCCTCGCGCTTGGCGAGTGCCGCCTCGCCGCTGTCGATGCCGCCGACGCCGATGATCGGCATCTCCGGCAGGCGACGGCGCAGCTCGCGAATCACCGTATTGGAGGCCTCGAATACCGGCCGCCCGGAGAGCCCACCCTGCTCGTCGCCGTGGGGCAATCCCGCCACCGCCTCCCGGGCGATGGTGGTATTGGTGGCGATCACCGCGTCGATGGCGTTGTCTGCCAGGGCCTTGGCCACCAGCCCCACCTCATCGACGCTCATGTCCGGGGCGATCTTCACCGCCAGGGGCACGCGACGGCCGCTCGCCTCGTCCAGGCGCCGCCCCTCCTCACGCAGGGCGCCCAGCAGGGCATCCAGCTGTTCGCCGAACTGCAGGTTACGCAGCCCCGGGGTATTGGGCGAAGAGATATTCACGGTGATGTAGTGGGCGTGGGCATGCACCTTGCCCAGGCAGATCAAGTAGTCGTCCACCGCCCTCTCCACCGGCGTGGTGAGGTTCTTGCCGATATTGATGCCGATCACCCCGTCATAGCGGCTCGCCTCGACCCGCGCCACCAGGTGATCGACGCCGGCATTGTTGAAGCCCATGCGGTTGATGATGGCACCGGCCTCGGGCAGGCGGAAGAGCCGCGGCCTGGGGTTGCCGTCCTGGGGCTTGGGGGTCACGGTGCCCACCTCGACGAAGCCGAAGCCCAGGGCCCCCAGGGCATCCAGGTGATCGGCGTTCTTGTCGAGGCCCGCGGCCAGGCCCACCCGATTGGGGAAGCGCAGCCCCATCAGCTCCACCGGATCTTCCACCCGCGCCCCGCCGAGACGCCGGGCCAGCCCCAGGCCATTGGCCAGGTCGAGCCCCTTGAGGGCCAGGCCATGGGCGGTTTCCGGGTCGAGACGAAAGAGCAGCGAGCGGGCCAGGGCGTACATGGGAGTCCTCGGGTGGATGAGCGGCGCCGCATTATAGCCCAAGGCGCCCGAAAACGACGAACCCCGCCCAAAGGCGGGGTTCGTCATGGTGGTGGAAACCGGTCTCAGTCGTGGCGACTCTCGGCCAGGTCGACCAGCTCGCGGATGGCCACCGCGAACAGCGGGAAGCTCACCTGGTTGCCGGAGCGAACCTCGCCGAGCAGGCCACACCAGCGACGGTAGAGCTCGTCGTGGCGCTGTACCCACTGTTCGACCCGGGCCTCCATCTCCCGCGGCGCATCCTCCAACTGCAGCACCGCCACGGTGAGGGCCAGCTGCTGGCGATCCAGATCGTCGCGGAAGGTCTCGCGGGCCTGAGCCTGCCAGCCGTCGCGCACCTCCAGGGCATTGATCTGCTCAATCATCCAGGGCAGTTCGAGACGGTGCCCCACCTCGTAGTAGGCCTCGGCGACCCGCTGGATCTTCTCGCCGGAGAGCTTGGCCGCCTCGATGATGCCGAGACCGGCATAGAGGCTGTTGGCCGCGGCCACGGCGTTGGCCAGGGCCTCGGGCACGCCGGCGGCCACCAGCTCGTCACGGCGCGCCTGCCAGGTGGCCAGCTCGTCACCGCGCAGCCGCTTGCCGAGGCTCTCCTGCAACTGGGCCAGGCGCGGCGCGAAGTGGGCGATGCAGTCCTTGGTGGTCATGCCGCTGCGCTGGCGCAGGAACCAGCGGGTGGCGCGACGCAGCAGGCGCATCAGGTCGATCATCATGGCGTACTGGACGCGGCTCGGCACCTGATTGTCCAGGGCTTCCACCTGCTCCCAGAGGCCACTCAGATTGAAGCTGTCCCGGGCGATGACATAGGCGCGGGCGATATCGGCGCGCTTGGCCCCGGTGGTGTCCATCAGCCGGCGCACGAAGACGATCCCCATATGATCCACCAGGTCATTGGCGATCTGGGTAGCGACGATCTCGCGCTTCAACTTGTGCTCGTACATGGTCTCCTTGAAGCGCTCCACCAGCACCGTCGGGAAGATCCGCTCCAGGTGCTGCTGGATATAGGGATCATCCGGCACCTCGGAATCGATCAGGTCACCCTTGAGCACCATCTTGGAGTAGGAGATCAGCACCGACAGCTCCGGCAGGGTCAGGCCCTCGTCGGCATTGGAGCGCTCCAGCAGGGCCTCGTCATCGGGCAGGAACTCCAGCTCGCGATCCAACTGGCCGCCGGCCTCCAACTCGGAGATAAAGCGCCGGTAGGGCCCCATGCCCTTCTTGGAGAGGATCTCAGCCAGGGAGAGCGCCTGGGTCTGCTGGTAGTTGTCGCGCAGCACCAGCCGCGAGACGTCCTCGGTCATCTCCGCCAGCAGCTGATTGCGCTGCTTGTCGGTCATGTCGCCGCTCTTGACGATATCGTCGAGCAGGATCTTGATATTGACCTCGTGGTCGGAGCAGTTGACCCCGCCGGCGTTGTCGATGAAGTCGGTGTTGACCCGTACCCCGGCCTTGGCGGCCTCCATGCGACCGCGCTGGGTCAGACCCAGGTTGCCGCCCTCGCCCACCACCCGGCAGCGCAGTTCGGCACCGTCGATGCGCAGGGCATCGTTGGCCTTGTCGCCCACCTCGGCGTCGGTTTCGTCGGCCGCCTTCACGTAGGTGCCGATGCCACCGTTCCAGATCAGGTCTACCTGGGACTTGAGCATGGCGCGAATCAGGTCATTGGGCGCCAGCTTATCCTCGGCGATGCCGAACACCCGCTTCATCTCCGGGGTGATGGCGATGGACTTGGCGCTACGCTTGAAGATGCCGCCGCCCTTGGAGATCAGGCTGGCATCGTAATCCTCCCAACTGGAACGGGGCAGCGCGAAGAGGCGCTGGCGCTCGGCGAAGGACTTGGCCGTATCCGGGGCCGGGTCGACGAAGATATGCAGGTGGTTGAAGGCCCCCACCAGACGGATCTTGTCGGAGAGCAGCATGCCGTTGCCGAAGACGTCGCCGCCCATGTCGCCGATGCCCACCACGCTGAACTCGTCGGCCTGAGTATTGACCCCCAGCTCGCGGAAGTGGCGTTTCACCGACTCCCAGGCGCCCTTGGCGGTGATGCCCATCTTCTTGTGGTCATAGCCGTTGGCGCCACCGGAGGCGAAGGCATCGCCC
The DNA here is from genome assembly GCF_055388505.1 of Bisbaumannia salifodinae. The sequence continues at coordinate 1,214,540 of NZ_AP043781.1, read as the reverse complement.
AACCAGTGGCCATACTCGGCGGAGATCTCGTTGGCGATGTCCGAGAAGGTCGCGGTGCCCTTGTCGGCGGCCACCACCAGGTAGGGGTCGTCATCGTCGTGACGCACCACATCCACCGGCGGCACGATCTCGGCGCCGTCCAGGTTGTCGGTGACATCCAGCAGGGCACGGATAAAGGTCTTGTAGCAGGCGATGCCCTCGGCCTGGATGGCATCCCGGTCGCCCTCGGGCAGGCGCTTGCAGACGAAGCCGCCCTTGGCCCCCACCGGCACGATCACCGAGTTCTTGACCTGCTGGGCCTTGACCAGGCCGAGCACCTCGGTGCGGAAATCCTCGCGGCGGTCCGACCAGCGCAGCCCGCCCCGGGCGACCTTGCCGCCGCGCAGGTGCACGCCCTCGACCCGCGGCGAGTAGACGAAGATCTCGAAGGCCGGACGCGGCTTGGGCATGTCCGGCACCTTGCTCGGCTCCAGCTTGTAGGCGATGTATTCCTTGTACTCGCCATCGGCATCACGCTGGTAATAGTTGGTGCGCAGGGTGGCCTGGATCAGAGCGATATAGCGACGCAGCAGCAGGTCGTCATTGAGGCTGGCCACGTCATCCAGCATCGCCTGGAGGCGCGCCACGCAGGCCTCGCTCTCGCTCTCCCGTTCCTGCTGCTCCGGGTCGAAACGCAGCTCGAAGAGGCTGACCAGCTCGCGGGTGATTTCCGGGTAGCTGGCCAGGGTGTTGGCGATATAGAACTGCGAGAGGCCGAAGCGAATCTGCTTCAGGTAGCGGGCATAGGCACGCAGCATGGCCACCTCACGCCAACTCAGGTTGGCACCGATCACCAGGCGGTTGAAGGCATCGTTGTCGGCCTGGCCGGCCCAGATGCGCCTGAAGGCCTCGATAAAGGGTTCGCGCATCTCCTGGAGGTTGACCACTTCGCTGCCGTGATGCTCCAGGTTGAAGTCGTGGATCCAGTAGGCGCCCTTGGGGGAGTCGATCTCGTAGGGGCGCTCGCCGATTACCCGCAACCCCAGGTTCTCCATCACCGGCAACACATCGGAAAGCGGGATCGGCTGCGCCTTGTGGAACAGCTTGAGGTTGACCCCGTCGACGTCCTCCTCCACCAGGCGATAGAGGGAGAGGGAGAGGGGCGCGCCGGCCTCGACCTCGCCCAGGTGATGGATATCGTAGACGGCGGTGCGCGCCGAAAAATCTTCCCGATAGCTGCCCGGGAAGGCATCCCGGTAGTCGTCCATCAGGCGATTGGCCTGCTCCTCACCGAAGCCCTCCACCATGGCGGCCTGGAGGTCGTCGTTCCAGCTACGCGCCAGCTGAATGACCTTGTGCTCCAGGCGCTCCAGGTCATAGTTCACCGGCTCGTCGCCATTGAAGCGCAGGATCAGCTGGATACGCGCCAGCACCGACTCGGAGAGGTGGGTATTGAAGTCGCCGAAGGTCGCGTCCAGCTCCTCGCAGAGCATGGACTGGATACGCACCCGCAGGTCGGTGGAGAAGACGTCCCGCGGCACGAAGACCAGGCAGGAGTAGAACTTGCCGAAGCGATCCTCGCGGACGAAGAGGCGCACCCGGCGCCGCTCGCGAATATTGAGGATGCCCAGGGCGGTCCGGGTCAGCTCCTCGGTGCTGGTCTGGAAGAGATCATCGCGGGGATAGACGTTGAGGATCTGGCGCAGCTGATGGCCGTCGTGGGCCTTGGGATTGACCCCGGCGGACTTCATCACCGCCTCGATCTTGCGCCGCAGCACGGGGATATGCCGCGGCGAGTCGTTGTAGACGGTGGCGGTAAACAGGCCCAGGAAGCGGCGCTCGCCGATCACCTTGCCCTGATCGTCATAACGATCGATGGAGATATAGTCCGGGTAGGAGGGACGGTGCACCCGGGCATGGTAGGCGCTCTTGGCGAAGGAGAGCAGCTCCGGGATCAGTACATAGTGGTCGTCCTCGACGCCCTGATCGTTATGGATGCGCTCCTGGTAACGGGGGGTGCCGAGCTTGAAGACGCCCAGCTCGCTGCCCTTGCGCTTCTTGAGCTGCTCCTGGCCGCCCTTGCCGACCACTTCGTACTCGTCGCAGCCGAGGAAGGTGAAGTTGTCATCGATCAGCCACTCCAGGAAGGCGATGGCCTCCTGGTGGTCGGCGGCATCGACTTGCTCGGGGCGAGCCGCCTTGAGCTCCTCGAGGGCCTCCCGCACCTGATCGCGCATCGGCTCGAAGTCGGCCACGGCGGTGCGCACGTCCCGCAGCACCTCCTGCAATCCGGCCTCGATATCGGCCAGCAGCTCGGGGTCGGAGTGGCGGTCGATCTCGATGACGATCAGCGACTCGCGCCCTTCGGGCGCCTTGTCGGCCTGGGGATGGGTCAGCCGCTTGAGCCGATGCTTGGCGTCCCGCTCCACCGCCAGCACCAGGTTATGGATGGCATGCAGGGTAATGCCGCGACGGTTGAGCTCGATGCGTACCGAGTCCACCAGGAAGGGCATGTCCTGGTGCAACACCCCCACCACGGTGTGCAACGACTGCCAGCCATGCTCCTGGTAGTCAGGGTTGAAGACCCGCACCTTGGGGGCCTTGACGTCGTTCTCCTGGACGAAGTGCCAGGTCGACAGGGTCGCGCCATAGAGGTCGTCGAGGCGCCGCTCGGACAGATCAACCAAGGGGACATTGGCATAGAAGAGATCGGCAAAGCCGGCGATCTCCGCCACCTTCTCGTCGGGTAACCGCTTGGTGAGCTGCTCCTTCAACTGAGCGAGAAATTCCTGTTTGCCATCGATCACGACGTGTTGCATCCATCACCTCGGCTGCTGTCGGCCTGGGGGCCGTCGAATTAGGGTGAAACGCGGCAAGCACCGCGTTTCATGAAGGGTACTGCAGCACCCGTCCCGGCCCTATCGAGTTGCACGTTTTCTCATGGAGCATGTCAGTTGCGCATCATGACACGCCCCCGGTCCTATTGACTTTAGTCGTCGATTCGCTCGAGTAGCACGCCGCACTCACAATGGTGGGTCCACGGAAACTGATCGAAGAGCGCCATACGGCGGATGCGGTGGGTCCGGCAGAGCCGCTCCAGGTTCTGCTCCAGGGTGTCCGGGTTACAGGAAATATAGACGATGCGCTCATAGCCGCTGAGCTGGTCGCAACTGGCCTCGTCGAGGCCGGCCCGGGGCGGATCCACCAGCACGGTGGAGAAGTCGTAGTCGGCCAGGCCCATCTCGGTGACCCGACGCCCGCCCTTGTCGCCCTTGAGGGCGGCACTGAACTCCTCCGCCGACATGCGCCCCACGCTGGCATTGGTGATGCCATTGGCCTCCAGGTTGATGCGCGCCGAGGCCACCGAGGTGCGCGAGATCTCGGTGGCCAGGACCCGCCGGAAGTTCTCGGCCAGGGCGATGGTGAAGTTGCCATTACCGCAGTAGAGCTCCACCAGGTCGCGGGCCTGGCTGTCGCGGGTCACGTCGCGGGCCCAGCCCAGCATGGCGCGGCAGATCTCGGCATTGGGCTGAGTAAAGCTGTTCTCCACCTGCTGGTAGGCGAACTCGCGCCCCTCCACCGCCAGGCGCTCCCAGACATGGTCGCGTTCCAGCACCAGGCGCTGCTTGCGGGAGCGGCCGATGATCATCACCCCGAGGGCCTCCTGGAGGCGCCGCGCCTCGGCCTCCCAGGCCTCGTCCAGGGGACGATGGTAGATCAGGGTCAGTAGCGCCTCGCCGCTGAGGGTGGTGAGAAACTCCACCTGGAACAGCCTGCGGCGCAGCAGCGGCACCTCGCGGATGGCATCCAGCAGCGCCGGCATCAATGCATTGATGCGCCGGCTGGCCACGGGGAAGTCGTCCAGGCGGACCACCGTCTTCTTCTTGGGGTCCTCGGGATCCACCTCGAACATGGCGTAGAAGAGATCGTCCCCCTCGTGCCAGAGGCGGAACTCACAACGCATGCGGTAGTGACTGGGCGGCGAGGCATAGACCTCCAGCGGCGGCGGCGAGAAGCGGGCAAACTGGGCGGTGATGCGTTGGCGCTTGGCCTCGAGCTGCTCGGCATAGCGCTCGGGATCGACGACGGGTACGGCCACGGGGCCTCCTTAGGGTGAAATCGGTGAGGCGAGACGCCTAGTGTGGGGCGTCTGCCGCCAGGAGCAGAAGTTGCGGCGCGGCGAAGCCGACGCCGGCCAGGGCCGCGGTCAGGGTCGGGGCCTCGGCGGTGACCCAGGCCGGCCCCGGGCCTTCGGTCACCCGGGGGTGGGGCACCACCTGGGCGACCCGCCGGGCGATGGCCTCGCCGGAATCGACCCAAGTCACCGGTCGCGGCGCCGCCCGGTTCAGGGCGTCCCGCAGCAGCGGAAAATGGGTGCAGCCCAGCACCACGGTGTCGAGCTCCGGGTCCTCCCAGAGCGGCGCCAGGCCGTCGGCGATGGCCGCCAGGTCCAGGGGCTCACCGGCCAAGTGACGCTCCGCCTGCACCACCAGGGCATCGGCGGCCAGGCGATGCACCCGGCAGCCACCGGCGAAGTCACGAATCAGGCCCAGGGTATAGGGGCGATTGACGGTGGCGGAGGTCGCCAACAGGGCGATATGGCCGCTATGGCTAAGCGCGGCGGCGGGCTTGATGGCCGGCACCGTGCCCACCACCGGAATCGTCAGGCTCGCCCGCAGCGCCTCCAGGGCCAGGGTGCTGGCGGTGTTGCAAGCGACCACCAGGGCGGCGGGGCGGCAGGCCGCCACCGCCTCCCGGCAGACCGCCACGATGCGCGCCACCAGCCAGGCATCGGGCTTGGTGCCATAGGGCAGCATGGCATTGTCGCAGACATAGGCCAGGGCCGCCGTGGGCAGGCGGCGGCGAATCGCCGCCGCCACCGAGAGGCCGCCGACGCCGGAGTCGAAGATCAGGATGGGGCCGCTCACGGTCGCTCTCCCGTCGCTGGCTCCTGGAAGTGCGCCAGCAAGGCATCCACCAGCACCCGCAAGCGAGCCGGCATCAGGCGCCGCTCGGCATAGAGTAGATGCACCTGCATGGGCGGCGGCGCATAGGCCTCCAGCAGACGCACCAGGCGCCCGCGGCGTACCTCCGGCTCGCCCAGGAAGGTCGGCTTGAGCACCAGGCCCATGCCGCGGGCCGCGGCCTCGATCAGGGCCCGCCCGTTATTGCAGGTCAGCACCGGCCGGAAACGGACCCGCTCCAGGCGCCCCTCCACCAGGAAGAGCCAGCCCGGACCACCGCGCTGCAGACTGTAGTGTAGGCAGCGGTGCCGACTCAGGTCGCGGGGATGCTCGGGCACGCCATGGCGTTCCAGGTAGCCGGGGGCGCCATAGAGGTGGATCGGCATCGACATCAGCGGCCGGGCGATCAGGCTGGAGTCCTCCAGCTCGCCGATGCGCACCACCAGGTCGAAGTCCTCCGCCAAGGGGTCGACGCGGCGATCCTCCAGCACCACCTCGAGTTCCACCGCCGGATGAGCCTCCTCGAAGGCCTGCAGCGCCGGCATCAGCTCGCGGACCCCGAAGTCCAGCGGCGCCGAGAGGCGCAGGCGGCCGCGAATCTCACCGCGCTGCTCGCCCAGGCTCGCCTCCAGCTCATGGAGTTCATCCATCAGGCGGCCGGCGCCCTGCAGATAGCGCTCGCCCTCGGCGGTCAACTGCAGGCGGCGGGTGGTGCGGGTCAGCAGCCGCACGCCGAGCTCGCCCTCCAGGCGCGCCACCTGCTTGCTGACCATGGCATTGGAGAGGTCCAGCTTGCGAGCGCCCCCGGCGAAGCTGCCCGCCTCCACCACGGCACGAAAGATTTGCATGGCCTGGAGTCGATCCATCGGTGAGTCTCCCCTCCCCCGGTTGGCACAGGGGGAGCATTCTACCCCAGTCGTGGCACGGACTTAACGGCGTATTGCCCCGGCAACGGCAAACGCCCCGGCCAGGGCCGGGGCGTCGGGGGACGGCGAAGCGCCGCGGGGTCAGACCACCGGCTCCGGAGCCCCGCGGAACTCGGCATGCAGAGACACGGGATCAGATAACCGGCTCGGGCGCCCCGCGGAACTCGGCATGCAGAGACACGGGATCAGATAACCGGCTCGGGCGCCCCGCGGAACTCGGCATAGAGCTCGGGATAGGCGTCATGGAGCTGTGCCAGCCTGGCGGCCGCCCCCTCCGGCAGCAACTCGTCGAGGCGCGCCAGCTCCTCGTCGCTCAGATGCTCGGCGATCAGCGGGAAGAGTTCCTCGCGCTCGTCGCGCAGGTAGGCCCGATGCGCCTCCAGATAGGCCTTGAGGTCATCGGCAAAGCGATCCATGGGCACCACGGCATCCATCAGGATCATGTCGATATCCTGGGACAGCCGCATCAAGCGTTCGCGCAGCTGTCGATAGTCGTCGGCCAGGCGACGGGTCATCGACTCGGCCTGTGGCAGACTGGCCAGGAGTTTCTCGCCACACAGCTGCTCGAGGGGTTGGGTGTAATCCTCCATATAGCCGAGGATATAGTCGACGACCTCGCGTACCAGCTTGAAGTCGGGGCGATCACCATCGGCCAGGGTCTTGTGCTTGAGCTGCAACACGTGCAACAGCCGCGCCATATTGGCATGATCCTGGCGCAGTTGAGTCAGCATGGGCATGGTCGGGCCTCCTCTGCTGTCCTGGCGTACCATCTATATTGGAGTCGCCAGCAAGACAGGGGTTCACCAACAGGATGCGCCTGGAGACGCTACCCCAGGCATGGATGTTTAACCCTAGTGCCTGGGGGGCGATTCTGCCTATCGCCTAAAGTCGTAGTCGCACGGAGACAGCATGGATCTCTTCAGCCAGCCCACCGCCGATGAGGCGGCCCCCCTCGCCTACCGCATGCGCCCCCGGCGCCTGGACGAGTATCTCGGTCAGGCCGCCCTGGTGGGGCCCGGCAAGCCGCTGCGGCGCATGGCCGAGACCGCCACGGTGCGTTCGATGATCCTGTGGGGGCCGCCGGGAACCGGCAAGACCACCCTGGCCGAGATCCTGGCCCGGGAATCCGGCGCCGAACTGGAGCACCTTTCGGCGGTGATGGCCGGCGTCAAGGAGATCCGCGCCGCGGTGGAACGCGCCCGGCTGACCCAGTCCCAGGGGCGCCGCACCCTGCTCTTCCTGGACGAGATCCACCGCCTCAACAAGAGTCAGCAGGATGCCCTGCTGCCCCATGTGGAGTCGGGCCTGCTGACGCTGATCGGCGCCACCACCGAGAACCCCTCCTTCGAGGTCAACTCGGCGCTACTCTCCCGGGCCCGGGTCTATGTGCTCAAGCCCCTGGACGAGGCGGCACTGCTGGCGGTGCTGCGCCAGGCCCTGGAGGACCCGGAGCGGGGGCTGGGCAAGCGCCGCATCCAGGCCGATGACGAGGTGCTGCAGCTGCTGGCCCGGGCCGCCGGCGGCGATGCCCGCCGCGCCCTGGGCCTGCTGGAGACCGCCTGTGACTTCACCGCCGCCGAAGGCGATACCGAGCGCCTCGACGCCGAGGGGCTCGGCGAGGTGCTGGGCCATCAGGCCAGCGCCTTCGACAAGCAGGGCGATCACTACTACGACCTGCTGTCGGCGATCCACAAGTCGGTACGCTCCTCCCGGGTCGATGCCGCCCTGCTTTATATGGCGCAATTCATCCAGGGGGGCGGCGACCCGCTGGACGTGATCCGGCGCCTGGCGGCGATCGCCTCCGAGGACGTGGGCAATGCCGACCCCCGCGCCCTGCCCCTGGTGATGGCGGCCTGGGACGCCTACCTGCGCCTGGGCGACTACGAGGGGCAGCGGGCCATCGCCCAGGCCATCATCCACCTGTCGGTGGCCCCCAAGAGCAACGCCATCGACCAGGCCTGGAAGCAGGCCAAGGCCCAGGCGGCGGCCCACCCGACCCTGGAGGTGCCCACCTACCTGCGCAACGCCCCCACCAAGCTGATGGAATCCCTGGGCCATGGCCAGGGCTATCGCTACGCCCATCACGAGCCCCACGGCTACCCCGCCGGCAGCCGCCACGACTGCTGGCCGGAGGGGCTGGCGCCCGCCCGCCTCTACCAACCCAGCGACTACGGCCAGGAGGCGCGCTTCAAGCAGTTGATGGAATGGCGCGCCCAGCTCGACGCCGAGGCGGATAGCGGCGTCTAGCTGCAAGCCAGCCTACTTTCCAAACGAAAGGAGCAAGCCAAGGGGGTTCCTTGAAGCTTGCTCCTCGTCGCTTGCTACTGGCCGAAGGCCTAGTGCGTATCGCGAATTACATCGGTGCCCTCGGGAATGGCGAAGGTAAAACGCTCGGCCGGAATGCTCGGGTTGAGCTGCACATCGTTGAAGTAGATGGCGGTACGCTGGCCGGTGCTGTCGGCCATCTGCAAGACCCCCAGGCGCTCGCTGTAGAAGGTCAGGGCCAGCTCCTCGAAGAGGGTATCGGCGGTGCGCGGCGTCAGGGTAAAGGTCTCGGCGGCGCCCTGCTGACGACGGCTCACCGCATAGGCCTCGGTGAGGTCGGCGGCGCTGCCGGAGAGCAGCAGGGCCGGGGTATGGGTCACCCGGGTATCCAGGGCCTGGATGGTCACCTGCTCCAGGTCGGGGTCATGCAGGTAGACCTCGTCGCCATCGGAGACCACCACCTGGGCGTAGGGGGCCTCCACCTCCCAGCGGAACTTGCCGGGCCGCGATAGCCACATCTGCCCCTCGGCCTCCTGGAGCCGCTGGCCGCTGCCATCGAGAATCTGCTGCTCGAAGCTGGCGCTATAGGTGTGCACCGGCTCCAGTAGCTGGGTCAGACGCCCGGCGGCCTCGTCGGCCAGGGCGCTCAGCGGCAGGGCCAGGGCCAGGGCCGACAACATCTTGATCAGTCGCATCTTTCACTCCCGAAAGGATGGCAGAGACATTCCGAATCATAGACCCGGCCCCGCGGCTGGAGTGCCGGGGGGGGGCCGGGGCTTTCATGGTTGCTGCAAGATTAGGCTCTGACGAAAACTGTCTGCGCTCGCCCATACGGCGTTAAAAATCGGCTCAAAGTACTCATTTACACCGCGTAAACTCCGTCTTTTCGCCGATTTTTGCCTTGTCTGGCCATCGCTCGCCGACTTTTCGTACAAAACCTAGGAATCGAGGGCGCCGGGATCAGTCATTCACCGGTGGCGGCGCCAGCACCTCGCGGCCGCCATTGGTGCCCATGGTGGAGACCACGCCGGCCATCTCCATGGCCTCTACCAGGCGCGCGGCCCGGTTGTAGCCGATCTTGAAGCGCCGCTGCACCGCGGAGATGGAGGCGCGGCGGGACTCGGTAACGAACTGCACCGCCTCGTCATAGAGGGCGTCCTGCTCGGCATCGTCGCCGTCGCCGCCGCCCTCCGCCTCGAGTCCGGCCAGGGCCTCGGCGGAGACGCCGCCGGAGAGGATCTCGTCGATATACTCCGGCTCGCCGCGACGCTTCCAGTCCTCCACCACCCGGTGCACCTCGTCATCGTCGACGAAGGCGCCATGCACCCGCATCGGCAGGCCCGCCCCGGGGGGCAGGTAGAGCATATCGCCGTGGCCCAGCAGGTTCTCGGCGCCGCCCTGATCGAGGATGGTCCGGGAGTCCACCTTGGAGGAGACCTGGAAGGCGATGCGGGTGGGGATATTGGCCTTGATCAGGCCGGTGACCACGTCCACCGAGGGACGCTGGGTAGCGAGGATCAGGTGGATACCCGCGGCCCGGGCCTTCTGGGCCAGGCGCGCGATCAGCTCCTCCACCTTCTTGCCGACGATCATGAACATGTCGGCGAACTCGTCGATCACCACCACGATATAGGGCAGCTTCTCCAGCACCGGCGGCGACTCGTGCATCTGCCAGGGCTGCGGCTCCCAGAGGGGGTCGGCCACCTGGGCACCGGCCCGGGCGGCCTCGTCGAGCTTGGCATTGAAACCGGCAATATTGCGCACCCCCATGGCGGCCATCAGCTTGTAGCGGCGCTCCATCTCCGCCACGCACCAGCGCAGGCCGTTGGCGGCCTCCTTCATGTCGGTGACCACCGGCGCCAGCAGATGCGGAATGCCGTCGTAGACGGAGAGCTCCAGCATCTTGGGGTCGACCATGATCAGGCGCAGCTCCTCCGGGGTCGCCTTGAGCAGCATGGAGATCAGCATGGCATTGACCCCCACCGACTTGCCCGAGCCGGTGGTCCCCGCCACCAGCAGGTGGGGCATCTTGCCCAGGTTGGCCACCACCGGCGCCCCGCCGATATCCTGGCCCAGGGCCAGGGCCAGGGGCGAGGCCTCGTGGAGGTAGCGGTCGGAGTCGAGCACCTCGCGCAGGCGGATCATGGCGCGCTTGGGGTTGGGGATCTCGATGCCCACCGTGGGGCGGCCGGGAATGATCTCCACCACCCGCACGCTCTTGACCATCAGCGAGCGCGCCAGGTCCTTGGCCAGGTTGCTGATCTTGGAGACCTTGACCCCCGCCGCCGGCTTGATCTCGAAGCGGGTGATCACCGGCCCCGGCCAGGTCTCCACCACCTCGGCCTTGACGCCATACTCGCGCAGGCGCACCTCCAGCAGTTCCGCCATGCTGGCCAGCTGCTCCGCGGTATAGTTGGGCTCATGAGCCTCCGGAGGCGTCAGCAGACGCACCGACGGCACCACGCCCTCCGGGTCACCCAGGTCATCGAACAGCGGACGCTGATTCTGCAGGTGCTCCACGGTCCACAGGGTCGGTCCCTCGTCGGCGGCGGCGCGGCCCTGCTCGGCGGTGGCCAGGCGTGCCTCGTCCTCCTCCCACCCTTCCGGCGTGGCCGGCAGATCAAGGGGCTCCGCCTCGCGGGAAGAGGACGCCTCCTCGCCGGCGGAGAAGGCCGCCGGAGGAGTCGCCGGCGGCGCAGCAGGCCGCGAGCCCTCCTCGCTTGCCGGTACGGCATCCGGGGGCACATCTTCTTCGCTCGCCGGCGCCCTTGCCTGGACGCCTGCCCGGGGCGTCGTCAGGGTCGGCTCGTCGTCGTCATCCTCCCAGCCCGCTTCGCTCCAACTGACCAGGCGCGGCTCGCGGCGCTCCGTCGTCGTGGCCTGGGGCCGCGTCGGCGATGGGGGCGCTTCGCTGCTGGGCGTCGTCGCAGCCGCGCTCGATAGCGGGGCGACGCCGGGTTGCTCTGGCTCTGGCTTGGGCTCTGGCTCAGGCGCGGGAGCCGGCACGTCGAGGCGCTCCGCTCTCGGCGTCTCGGCAACGGCATCCTGCGAGGGCGCCACCGCCGGCGCGTGCCGGCCCGGCCGCTCGACCTCCGCCCGCAGCGCCATCCCGGAGGCGGATGGCGGCTCTGCCTCGTCACGGCGGGCGCTGAGTCCGCTCTCGCCCACCGGCGCCGCCGACGACTCGGCGAAACGCCGGGTATAGGCCGCCTCGGGATCCTTGGCAGACGGGGTATGCGCCGGCACCTCCCAGGGAATCTCGGTATCCCCCTCGAGGCTCGGCTCGGCGCGACGGGAAGCCGCCACGCCGGATGCCGCGGCCAGTTGGGGCGCCTCGCGGCGGGGCAGCCAGCGTCGCCACCAGGGGCGCGCCGTCGAGGCCTCGGCCTCGTGCTTCTCCGGCGACCGCGGTTCGCTCGGCGGCTCGTCCTCCCGCTCGCTATCGCGGCCCCCACCGATCCAGCGCCATAGCCGCTCGGCCAGACGCAGCGCCCGCAGCCCCAGCTCGTCCATCAGCGCCAGCCAGGAGAGCCCGCTGAACAGCGGCAGGCCACAGAGCAGGGCCACCAGGGCCAGCAGGGTGGTGCCATGGGCGCCGACCAGAGGCGCCAGGCCGATCATCAGCCCCTCGCCGAGGATCCCCCCCACCGCATAGGGCAGGTTGCTGTCCGCACTGAAGAAGTGCAGCGCCCCCAGGGTGGTGGTGCCCAGCAGCAGCAACACCAGCCCCCCCAGGCGCACCGCCAGGGCGGTGGCATCCCACTCCAGTTCCAGGCGCCGGGTGCGCAGTAACCGCCAGGCGCCGAACCCCAGCATGCCGGGCCACCACAGGGCACTGGCGCCGAACAGCGAATAGAGGACATCGGCGAGCCAGGCACCGATGGGCCCCATCCAGTTGGCGACCCCGCTCTCCGGGCCGCTGTGCGACCATCCCGGGTCGCCCGACTGGTAGCTGAACAGTGCCAGCAGCAGGAAGACGCAGCCCGCCAGCAATAGAATGACCGCCCCCTCCCGGGAGGCGCCTTGCAGGCGCACGCCGAAACGCCGCGCCTGCTCCTTGGCCTGTTGTGTGGAGACACGACGACCCGTGGTCTTCTTGTCGACGCTCAAATGGTCATCCCCCTTGTGTCTTGCTTCGCCCTGACCGCATCGTCACGGCGAACCTTGTCCGATAGCGTGGCGCCATCATACCGAGCCTAGCCTGTCCCGACGAGGGTGCCTTGTCGATACCGGGAAAGCCGGTCACACTAGGCGTGATGGGCGGAGGCACACCGCCTGGCCCCGTTTCCGATGATACGACCGCCCATGCTGCCTTGGCTCGCCCCTTACCCGGTGCAGTTCCCCTCCCTGGATCACGCCCTGCGCGACCCGGACGGCCTGCTGGCCGCCGGGGGAGCCCTGACCCCGGCCTGGCTGCTGACCGCTTACCGGCGCGGCATCTTCCCCTGGTACAGCGATGATCAGCCGATCCTGTGGTGGAGCCCGGACCCGCGCATGGTGCTCTTTCCCGAGGCGCTCCGGGTGCGCCGCAGCCTGGCCAAGCGACTGCGCAATGGCGGCTTCCAGGTTACCCGGGATCACGCCTTCGAGGCGGTCATCGAGCAGTGTGCCGCCAGCCGTGAGGGACGGGAAGGCACCTGGATCACCGACGAGATGCGCGACGCCTACTGCCTGATGCATGCCCGGGGCCATGCCCATTCGGTGGAAGTGTGGCAAGACGACGCCCTGGTGGGCGGCCTCTATGGCATGGCCCTGGGCCGGGTCTTCTTCGGCGAGTCGATGTTCTCGCGGGTGTCGGATGCCTCCAAGGTGGCATTGGTGCACCTCTGCCGTCATCTCCAGGCCCATGGCGGCGGCCTGATCGACTGCCAGATGCACACCGACCACCTGGCCAGCCTGGGGGCCCGGGACATCGCCCGGGAGACGTTCATCGGCTATCTTGAGCAGTATGTCGACCGGGCCAGCGGTGCCTGGGCGACTAGTGAGCGGGCGAGCATGGAGCCCCCTTCCGTGCCTACCCCGCCCTGACGCCAGTGAGCCCGGAGGAGACGGCGACCGTGAGCAGTAATGCGCCGCAGCGCCCGGTACGAGACCTGCGTTTCTTTCTGACCATCCCGCACCCCTGCAGCTACCTCAAGGAGCGGGAGGCCACGACCCTGTTCCTGGACCCCCAGGAGTCCCCGGGGCAGGGAGTCTATGACGCCCTCTCCCTGCTGGGCTTCCGGCGCAGCGGGCGTCACCTCTATCGGCCCCATTGCGAGGGCTGCCATGCCTGTATCTCGGTGCGCATCCCGGTGGCGGAGTTTCGCCCCAGCCGCACCCAACGCAAGCTGATGCACCGCAACGCCGACCTGACCCTGTTCGAGCGCCCCGCACGCTTCCATGAAGAGCACTACCAGCTCTATGACCGCTATATTCGCACCCGCCATGCCGATGGCGACATGTACCCGCCCAGCCACGAGCAGTACCGCACCTTCCTGACCCTCGATCACCCCTATGCGCGGCTGCTGGAGTTTCGCCTCGACGGTCGCCTGGTGGCGGTCTCCGCCATCGACCTGCTGAGTCACGGCATCTCGGCCATCTACACCTTCTTCGACCCGGACCCGGCCTTCGACCGCCGCTCCCTGGGCACCTATGCGGTGCTGCGCACCCTGCGCCTCGCCGAGGAGCGGGCGCTGCCCCATGTCTACCTGGGTTACTGGATCCGCGAGTGCCGCAAGATGAACTACAAGCAGGCCTTCCAGCCCCTGGAGTACCTCGATGGACGCACCTGGCGCCGACTAATCGCGCTGTGATTTTTGCCTTGACGCACGGCATGCGGCACAATATCGCGCTATCTTGATCAGCGACGGCCTTATGGCCGTCAGTGTCGCGTCGCGGCAGCCGAGTGACCATCAATGAGGAAACGCCTATATGGCACGTGAAGACCATATCGAAATGGAAGGGGTCGTCGTCGATACCCTCCCCAACACCATGTTCCGCGTGGAGCTGGAGAACGGCCACGTCGTTACCGCCCACATCTCCGGCAAGATGCGCAAGAACTATATCCGCATCCTGACCGGCGACAAGGTCAAGGTCGAGCTGACCCCCTACGACCTCTCCAAGGGACGCATCGTCTACCGCTCCCGCTGAGTCGTGCCCAGCCGGGCTCGACCACCCCGCGCCTCGCCGGCGCCACCCGACCCACCGGCCAGTAGAAAAGACGACGCCCCGTCGATTGACAGGGCGCCGGTCGGTGGTGGCCGGCCCGCAGGCCGACCGGTGTCTAGGCTCAGGCCACCTCGGCCTCGGTGGCCAGATGCAGCTCGTCGCTGCCCTCCTCCACGGTGACGTGGACCACGCCGCCATGTTCGGCGAGCTCGCCGAACAGGATCAGCTCCGCCAGGGGCTTCTTGAGTTTCTCCTGGATCAGTCGGGCCATGGGCCGCGCGCCCATCTCCGGGTCGTAGCCACGCTCGGCCAACCAGGCCCGGGCCGACTCGTCCACGTCCAGTTGCACCCGCTTCTCGTCGAGCTGTGCCTGCAGCTCCACCAGGAACTTGTCCACCACGTTGCGCACCACCTTGGGGTCCAGGCCATGGAACTGGATGATGCCATCCAGGCGGTTGCGGAACTCCGGCGAGAAGGTCTTGCGAATCACCTCCATGCCATCGGTGGAGTGGTCCTGGGTCTGGAAACCGATGGAGCGCCGCGCGATCTGCTCGGCGCCAGCATTGGAGGTCATGATCAGGATCACATGGCGGAAATCCGCCTCGCGACCGTTGTTGTCGGTGAGGCGACCGTGATCCATCACCTGCAGCAGCAGGTTGAAGACCTCCGGATGGGCCTTCTCGACTTCGTCGAGCAACAACACGCAGTGGGGCTGCTTGGTGATCGCCTCGGTGAGCAGGCCGCCCTGGTCGTAGCCCACATACCCCGGGGGCGCGCCGATCAGCCGTGACACCGTGTGACGCTCCATGTACTCGGACATGTCGAAGCGCACCAGCTCGATGCCCATGATCTTGGCCAACTGGCGGGCCACCTCGGTCTTGCCCACCCCGGTGGGACCGGCGAAGAGGAAGCTGCCCACCGGCTTGTCCGGGGACTTGAGGCCGGCCCGGGAAAGCTTGATGGCCGCCGCCAGGCTGTCGATGGCCTCGTCCTGGCCGAACACCAGCATCTTCAGGTCGCGATCGAGCTTCGACAGCAACTTGCGGTCGGAGCTGGAGACGCTCTTCGGCGGAATCCGCGCGATGGAGGCCACCACGGCCTCGACCTGATCCACGTCGATGGTATCGACCCGCACCTCCGGCGGCAGCAGGCGCTGGTGGGCACCGGCCTCGTCGATCACATCGATGGCCTTGTCGGGCAGGTGGCGATCATTGATATAGCGATCCGCCAGGCGCACCGCGCTCTCCAAGGCCGAATCGGTGTACTTCAGCTTGTGGTGCTCCTCGAAGCGACCACGCAGTCCCTTGAGGATGCGGATGGTGTCATCCACCGAGGGCGCCATCACGTCGACCTTCTGGAAACGCCGCGCCAGGGCGCGATCCTTCTCGAAGATGCCGCGATACTCCTGGAAGGTAGTGGAACCGATGCAGCGCAGCTCGCCGGAGGAGAGCAGCGGCTTGAGCAGGTTGGAGGCATCCATCACCCCGCCGGAGGCGGCCCCGGCACCGATCACGGTGTGAATCTCGTCGATGAAGAGGATGGCATTGGGTTGCTTGCGCAGCTCGGCCAGCAGGCTCTTGAGGCGCTTCTCGAAGTCGCCGCGATACTTGGTGCCGGCCAGCAGGGCCCCCATGTCCAGGGAGTAGACCACGGCATCGTTGATGACGTCGGGCACCTCCTCCTCGACGACGCGCTTGGCCAGCCCCTCGGCGATGGCGGTCTTGCCGACGCCGGCCTCACCCACCAGCAGGGGGTTGTTCTTGCGCCGCCGGGCGAGGATCTGTACCACTCGCTCCAGTTCGTGCTCGCGCCCGATCAGCGGATCGATCTTGCCGAGCCGCGCCTGCTCGTTGAGGTTGGTGGCATAGCTGGTCAGCGGATGGTTGCCGCCCTCGGTCACCCCCTCCTCGGCCTCCTCGGCATCCGGCGCCTGGGGGGCCGCACTCTGGCCATGGCCGGCGACCTTGGAGATGCCGTGGGCGATGTAGTTGACCGCATCGACCCGCGCCACGTTCTGCTGCTTGAGGAAGTAGACCGCCTGGCTCTCCTGCTCGGAGAAGATCGCCACCAGCACATTGGCGCCGGTCACCTCGCTCTTGCCGGAGGACTGCACGTGGAAGACGGCACGCTGCAGCACGCGCTGGAAGCCCAGGGTCGGCTGGGTCTCGCGATCGCTCTGATCCTCGGGGATCAGCGGCGTGGTGGAATTGATGAAATCCTGCAGATCGGACCGCAGCTTGTCGAGATTGGCCCCACAGGCCCTGAGCACATCCGCCGCGGAGGCGTTGTCCAGCAGGGCCAGCAGCAGATGCTCCACGGTCATGAACTCGTGACGCTTGGAACGCGCCACGGTAAAGGCCGTGTTCAGGGTCAGTTCAAGTTCTTTGCTCAGCATGGCAGTCCCCTTCTTGCCGCCTCGGGCTTCAACCGGTGGGCACCGGCAGTTTCACCATCGGGCACTTTCACGACGTTGGCAACCCCCTGGGGCGTTGCCCGCGAGTGCGGTGGCCTCCTGCGACCGTGATCGCGTCTCAATCGGCCCTGTCGATATCACACAGCAACGGGTGCTGGCACTCTCTGGCATATTGATTGACTTGGTGGCTTTTGGTTTCCGCGATATCTCGCGTAAAGATGCCGCAGGTCGCCTTGCCCTGGGTATGCACCGCCAACATCACCTGCACCGCCTTCTCTTGATCCATATGAAAGAAGACCTGCAGCACCTCCACCACGAACTCCATGGGGGTGAAATCATCGTTGTGCAAGACCACCTTGTACATGGGAGGGTGAGCCAGCTCCGGATCGGCGCTCTGCACCGCCAGGTCGCCATCGCCCTCCTCGTCGGGTCGGGTCATGCCGGCGAATACGCCCCGCCAGGGTTCCTCTGTCTTGAACATATGAAGCACTACCCATTTCTACAAGCCACCCGGCGCGGCGCGTCTCAACCCTGCTTGGACGCCCGGGCCGGTGGCGGGTTCATTTATCAAGATGCGGCCTGCCCGGCACGCATGCAAGGGCCTAATGCAAAAGGCCCCCGCCCATGATTCGGGCGGGGGCCGTCGCACCACTGGTCTCAGGGGCGCGCCGGGGCTATCAGCCCTGGGCCACCAGGGCCAGGGCGGCATTGAGGGTGGCGCTGGGGCGCATCACCGCCTCGGTCCGCTCACCGTTCGGGTGGTAGTAGCCCTGGATATCCACGGCCTGTCCCTGCACCGCGTTGAGCTCCTCGACGATCACCGCCTCCTTGGCATGGAACTCCTCGGCCAGCTTGCCGAACAGCGCCTTGAGCTCGGCGTCCTCGTCCTGGGCGGCCAGGGCCTCGGCCCAGTACATGGCCAGGTAGAAATGGCTGCCGCGGTTATCCAGCTCGCCGACCTTGCGCGACGGCGACTTGTTGCTGTCGAGGAACTTGCCGTTGGCCTCGTCCAGCGCCTTGGCCAGCACCCGGGCGCGGGCGTTGTCGAAGGTCTTGCCCAGGTGCTCCAGGGAAGCGGCCAGGGCCAGGAACTCGCCCAGGGAGTCCCAGCGCAGGTGGTTCTCCTCGAGGAGCTGCTGGACGTGCTTGGGCGCGGAGCCGCCGGCGCCGGTCTCGAACAGGCCACCGCCGTTCATCAGCGGCACGATGGAGAGCATCTTGGCGCTGGTGCCCAGCTCCATGATCGGGAAGAGGTCGGTGAGGTAGTCGCGCAGCACGTTGCCGGTGACGGAGATGGTGTCCTCGCCGCGGCGGATGCGCTCCAGGGAGAACTTCATGGCATCCACCGGGGCCAGGATGCGGATATCCAGGCCGCTGGTGTCATGCTCCTGGAGGTAGGTCTCGACCTTCTTGATCAGCTCGGCGTCGTGGCCACGCTGGGCGTCGAGCCAGAACACCGCCGGGGTCTGGCTGTCGCGGGCGCGGGTCACGGCGAGCTTGACCCAATCCTTGATCGGGGCGTCCTTGGTCTGGCACATGCGCCAGATATCGCCCTTCTCCACGGCGTGCTCGAAGATCACCTCGCCGGCGTCGCTGGTGACGCGCACGGTACCGTCGGCGGGAATCTGGAAGGTCTTGTCGTGGGAGCCGTATTCCTCGGCCTTCTGGGCCATCAGGCCGACGTTGGGCACGCTGCCCATGGTGGTCGGGTCGAAGGCACCATTGACCTTGCAGTCGTCGATGGTGGCCTGATAGATGGTCGCGTAGCAACGATCCGGAATCACCGCCTTGGTGTCGTGCAGGGCATCGTCGGCGCCCCACATCTTGCCGGAGTCGCGGATCATCGCCGGCATGGAGGCGTCGATGATCACGTCGCTGGGCACGTGCAGGTTGGTGATGCCCTTGTGGGAGTTGACCATGGCCAGGCGCGGACGCTCGGCATAGAGGGCCTCGATATCGGCCTTGATCTCGTCCTGCTGGGCGGCGGGCAGCTTGGCGATGGTGGCATAGAGGTCACCGATGCCGTTGTTGGCATCGAAACCGACCTGTTCCAGGGCCTCGGCGTGCTTGTCCAGCACCTCGCGGTAGAAGGTCTTGACCACGATGCCGAACATGATCGGGTCGGAGACCTTCATCATGGTGGCCTTGAGGTGCAGGGAGAAGAGCACGTCACGCGCCTTGGCGTCGGCGACCTGCTCCTCGATAAAGGCGGAGAGGGCCTGGTGGCTCATCACCGCGGCGTCGATCACCTCGCCGGCCAGTACCGGGGTCTTCTCCTTGAGCACCGTGGCGGTGCCGTCCTTGCCGATCAGCTCGATCTTCACCGTGCCGTCGGCGGCCAGGGTGGCGGACTTCTCGCTGCCGTAGAAGTCCCCCTCGCTCATGCAGGCCACGTGGGACTGGGAGTCGGCGCTCCACTCGCCCATGCGGTGCGGGTACTTGCGGGCGTAGTTCTTCACCGACTTGGGGGCGCGGCGGTCGCTGTTGCCCTCGCGCAGCACCGGGTTGACGGCACTGCCCTTGACCCGGTCGTAGCGCGCCTTGATGTCGCGCTCCACGTCGCTGGTGGGCTCGTCCGGGTAGTCGGGCAGCTTGTAGCCCTGGCCCTGCAGCTCGCGGATGGCCGCCTTGAGCTGCGGCACCGAGGCGCTGATATTGGGCAGCTTGATGATATTGGCTTCGGGGGTCTTGGCCAGCTCGCCGAGCTCGACCAGGTGGTCGCCGAGCTGCTGCTCGTCGCTCAGGTAGTCGGGAAACAGGCAGATGATGCGGCCGGCCAGGGAAATGTCCCGGGTCTCCACGCTGATACCGGCGGAGTCGGTGTAGGCATCGATGATCGGCAGCAGGGAATAGGTGGCCAGGGCCGGCGCTTCGTCGGTAAGCGTATAGATAATCTTCGGCGTTTTTGACATGTTGGCGTTGATCTCTCTGGTCACTGCGGTGGCATGAAACTGGATCGGTAGCGCGCGCTGACGATGTCCGCCTCGGGGGCTCTATGCGGCCCGCCCGGCAAGGCGATGAAGCCGGGTCTTTCGGGGAACATCGGCGCCCGGCAGGTTGCTTGTAGCAGGCCCCGACGTGTCGAGGGCGCTCCGGGCGAGCGGCGGCATTATATCAGCGCGCCCGGCTCGGCGCATAAGCAATAAGGGTAAGGCCCTCTCCCCCTGCCATCTCGCCCCGCTTGCCGGTAAGCTTGCCCTTATGAGCACCCTCTATCTCCTCCACAAGCCCTACCGCATGCTTTCCCAGTTCACCGACCGCTCGGCCGGTGCGGGGGAGCGGCGTGCCACCCTGGCCGATGTCATCCAGGTGCCGGGGATCTATCCGGCGGGACGCCTCGACCACGACTCCGAAGGCTTGCTGCTGCTCTCCGATGACGGCGAGCTGATCCACCGCATCAGCCACCCCCGCCACAAGCAGCCCAAGACCTATCGCGTCCAGGTAGAGGGCGTGCCCGACGATGCCGCCCTGGCGGCGCTGCGCCGCGGCGTCACCCTGGGTGACGGCCCCACCCGCCCCGCCAAAGTGCGCCGCCTGGACGCTTCCGGCCTGCCCGAGCGCGACCCGCCTCTGGACCCCAGGCGCCACCCGGTCACCACCTGGCTGGAGCTGACCATCAGCGAGGGGCGCAATCGCCAGGTGCGGCGCATGACCGCCCATGTGGGGCACCCAACCCTGCGCCTGGTGCGCATCGCCATCGGCCCCTGGCGCCTGGACGGCCTGGCCCCCGGCGAGTGGCGCAGCGAGACCCTGCATGCCCCGGCCAAGCCCCAGGCTCGCCCTGCCAAGGGCGCCATGCGCGGTGCCAAGCCGGCGAGCCGCGGCCGCGCCAAGCCGAGGCGTGGCCGATGAGCCGCTGGAGCCCCCGGGTCACCGTGGCCTGCGTGGTGGAGCGCGATGGCCGCTACCTAGTGGTGGAAGAGGAACGCGGCGGCCCTGCCACCCTCTTCAACCAGCCCGCCGGTCATCTGGAGCCGGGCGAAAGCCTGGTCGAGGCGGTGTGTCGCGAGGTGCTCGAGGAGACCGCCTGGCGGGTCACCCCGCTGGCCTACCTGGGGCTCTACTGCTTTCGCACCGCTTCGGGGCTGACCTTCCATAGCCACGGCTTTATCGCCCGAGCCGAGGCCCGCCTCAAGCGCGCCCTCGATAGCGATATCCTCGCCTGTCACTGGCTGACCCTCGACGAGCTGGAGGCCCTGGCCCGCGACGGCCGCCTGCGCAGCCCCCTGGTGCTGCGGCGCATCCGCGACGCCGCGGCGGGGCACCACTACCCGCTGGAGGTGATTCACGAGCCACTCTGAGGTGGCGCCACCCTGTCGAGGCTCACCGGGCTTGCCGCTCACAGGCGAGCCCTCCCGAGCGCCGCCCCGGCCACACGCCCCCGACGATTACCCTGTGCCTCCTCAATGCCTGATCAGCAGGCGATAGAGCGCCGGGATCACCAGCAGCGTCAGCAGGGTGGAGGCCACCAACCCGGAGATGATCGCCCAGGCCATCGGCGGCCACAGCGTCGATTGGGTCAGGGTCAGGGGTACCAGGCCGGCCACGGTGGTGGCCGTGGTGAGCAGCACCGGCCGCGTGCGCCGAGCCACCGCCGAGACCACCGCCTCGCTCACCGACTCCCCCTGGCGCCGGTTGGCGTTCATCAGGTCGATCAGCACGATGGCGTTGTTGACCACGATACCCACCAACGCCACCACGCCGAGGATGGCGGTGAAGCCGAATGGCTGGCCGGTCAGCCACAACCCCGGCACCACGCCGATGATCGCCAGCGGGAGCGTGGCCAGCACGATAAACAGCTGGCGGAAGGAGTTGAACTGGGCCAGCAGGAAGACGATCAGCAACAGGCCACCGAAGGGCAGCGTCTGAAACAGCGCGGTATTGGCATCGCCGGCCGATTCCGCCGCCCCACCGAGGGTGTAGCTGACCCCGGGGGGCAGCTCGAGCGCCGCCAGGCGCGGCATAAGCTCGCCCAGCACCCCATCGTAGGTCCAGCCATCCGCCACCTCGGCCAGCACCGCCGTCATGCGCTGCAGGCCGCGATGCTGGATCACCGCCGGACGCCAGGATGCCTCCAGCGCGGCGATCTCACCGAGCGGCAATGAGCGTCCATCGGCCGCGGTCAGGCGCAACCCTTCGAGCCCCTCGTGGGGGAAGCGTTCACCCTCCGGGGCACGCACCAGCAAGGGGGCCGGGTCTCGCCCGGCACGCCAGGCGCTGACTTCGATCCCGCGGCTGGCACCGGCCAGGGCGCTGGCCACGTCGTGTCTCGAGAGGCCGTACTCGGCAGCGCGGGCATCGTCGGTCTCGACCCGCAGGGTGGCCAGTCCCTCGCCCAGACGATGACGCGCATCGCGAGCCCCCTCGGCCTCGCGCACCACGCCGAGGATACGGCCGGCGGCATCGGCCAGGGCGGTACGATCCTCACCGAACACGCGAATCTCCACCGGCGCCTCCAGCGGCGGCCCCTGCCCCAGCCGGCGCACCACCACTTCGGCCTCAGGCAGCCACTCCGGCGCCACGGCCCTCACCCAGGCCATCAGCGCGGGCAGGTCGTCGGCACCATCGGCCGCGACCACCAGTCGCGCCAGGTGCGACTGGCGCGGCTGCTCGACCAGGTTGTAGTAGAAGCGCGGCCCGCTGAAGCCGACGAAACGGTGCACCGCCTGCACCGCCGGACGGACGGCCAGCTCGGCGGCCAGCACCTCGGCCCGATAGGCGGTGTGATCGAGGTGGGTACCCTCGGGAAAGTTGAGGTCGACGACCAACTGGTTGCGATCGGTGTCGGGGAAGAAGTCGTGATCGAGCAGCGGCAGCATGGCAATGGCGGCCACCAGCAGAGCGCCCGTCCCCGCCAGCACCGCCAGCGGCCAGCGCACGGCCACTCGGCCGATACGCCGGCCTATGGCCTGGAGCCGCTCGCGACGTACCGCCGGCCGGGGCTTGAGGATGCCGGCGGCGAACACCGGGGTGACGAAGACGGCATAGAGGTAGCTCACCGCCAGGGTCAGCATCACCATGAGGGGAATGGCGCGGGTGAAGTCGGCCGTGTTGCCGCTGGACAGCAGCAGCGGCACGAAGGCGGCCAGGGTGGTGCCGGTGGCCGCCAGCAGAGGCGTGGCCAGCTCCCGCACCGAGCGGGTCACGGCCTGCATGGCCGAATGCCCCTGATCGCGGTGGTACTGGATGTTCTCGACCATCACGATAGCGTTATCCACCAGCATGCCCAGCGCGATCACCATGCCGGCCACGGCAATCTGGTGCAGCACGCCGCCCCCCATGGCGTAGAGAGCCAGCGAAGAGAAGGTCACCAGCGGCACGATCACCATCACCGCGAGCCCGAGCCGTAACCCCATGGACAGGAACAGCAGCACGCCCAGAATGGCAACACCCAACAGCAGCGACCGGCCCAGCTCCGCCAGGCGGCGCTCGACCCAGCGCGGTTGATAGAAGGTCTCCTCGATGGCGAGCGGGGCATAGGCCGGACGCAATTCATCCATCAGTGCCTGCAGCCGCGCCCCGAAGCGCACGGCATTGACCCGATCGCTGGAGAGCACCAGCCCCAGCGCCACCGCCGGGCGACCGTCGTGCCACATCCGCGCGGTCGCGGGCTCGATCGGGGCCAGGCTGATATCGGCCAGCTCGCCGAGTGGCACCAGCTCGCCCTGTCGGGTGCGAATCGGGGTGGCGGCGAGCTCGTCCAGGGAGCCGAACTCGGTGAGCGGATCAAGCACCAGGGAGCGTCCCGCCACCGCCAGGGTCCCGCCTGGGGAGGTCAGGTTGCGCACGGCGAGCTGATCGCCGAGCGCCCGGGCATCCAGTCCGGTCATCTCGGCCAGCGTATCGTCCCAGCCGACCACCACCTGCTGCCCCGGGTCGGCGAGCAGGTCGATGCGGGCAACCTCCTTGAGCCGGAACAGGTCGCGGCGCAGGCGCTTGGCCGCCTCGCGCAGCTCGAGCAGATCGTCCGAGCCGGTCACCGCCAGCACGATGCCGTGGGTATCGGAGTCGCGATCGCTGATCTGCGCCTCGCCCACGCCGTCGGGGAACTGGCGTGTGGCGCGGTTCACGGCGATACGCACCTGCTCCCAGGCGGCATCGGTGTCATAGACGTGCTCGTGCATCTCGAGGGTGACGTGGGCCACGCCGAGGCGCGCGGTGCCGATGATGTCGCTGACCTCCTCGACCTGGGCCAGCGCCTCTTCGAGGGGGTTGAGTACCAGCCGCTCGACCTGCTCCGGCTCCGCGCCGGGATAGGGCACCAGTACCTGGCCAAAGCGATAGGGAAAGAACGGATCCTCCTGACGATCCATCGCCACCCAGGCCACCAGGCCTAGCAGGGCCAGCAGCAGCGTCACGGTCAGGGTCAGGCGTTGGTAACGCAGCGAGGCGAGCAGCCAGCTCATGGCAACACCCTCACCCGCATGCCCGCTTCCAGGCGTCCCTGCCCCGCCGTCACCACTCGGTCACCCGGCGCCAGCCCCTCGCCGTTCACCGAGACCCAGCTGCCGGCCAGGCGTCCCGGCGTCACGGGCGTGCGCCGGACCCTGTCGTCTTCGTTCAGCGCCAGCACATAGGGCGTACTGCCGGAGGGATCGACCACCGCCGCCAGCGGCACCCGCCTGACCGGCGGCCCGGCGATCTCGAACTGCACCCGTACCGGCTCGCCCAGCGCCGGGGCGGACTCGGCGGGAAGGGCGATGATGACCGGGGCCAGGGTCTCTCCCGCGCGCCCGACATGGACGACCTCCCCGGCGATGCGCTGGGCGCCGAACGTCGGCGCGACGCTGGCCGCCTGCCCGGGTTCCAGCCGTACGGCAAGATTCGCCGGCACACGGATCGCCACCTCACGCTCGGCCACCCCGGCCAGGTGCAGGATCGGCTGACCGGCCGCGACGAAATCGCCGGGCTCGGCATCGAGGTCGGTCACCTCGGCGGCGAAGGGCGCACGCAGCGTCAGTTCCTCGAGCTGCGCCCGGGCCTCGTCGCGCCGAGCCAGGGCCTGCTCTCGCGCCTGGGCCAGGGCCCCACGCTCCGAGCGCAGCCGGTCCAGGGCCTCTTCGCTACTGAGGTTGCGCTCGCGCAGGGTACGGGCGCGTTCCACATCGCGCCCCAGTCGGCTCAGGCTGGCATCGAGCTCGCGCACCCGCGCCTCGGCCGCGGCGAGTGCCGGCGCCATGGCCGGGTTGTGCAGCATGGCCAGCGGCTCCCCCTCCTCGACCCGCTGGCCGCGCACGACGTGGCGCTCCCGCAGCACGCCGTCATGCAGGAAGGCGGGAGCCGCACGCTCGCGAGCCCGCACTACACCGGGAAAGCGATACCTCACCTCGTCCGGCACCAACCGCACCGCGTCACTGCGCACGCCGGGCAACGGCGCCTCGATTCGCTCGAGTGGTGCCGATGTCGCATCACAGCCCACTAACAGAGCCGCCGCCAGCATCAGCGACACCGCCAGGCTTGCACGCTCCCCCTTCCTCATCGCCCCACCCTCCCTCGATCGGTGTTGATTGGCCCGCCAATAAACTGGCCGACCGGTCAGTTACCGCCGCAAAAAAACGCCTAGTCCCGGGGCGTTACGCCTTCCATAAAGATCTTCAGGAAATCTTCCAGGAAAGCCTCGTCGGACCCCATGCCCGGCCAGCTCTCGTGATGACACTTGGCCTCGAACCACTGGGTGCAGGTCATCACGAAGACCGCGATCACGTGGGTCGGGTTGATATCCTGACGCAGCAGGCCACGCTGCTGGGTCTGGCGAATCCACTCGGCCCCCGCCCCCACCAGTTGATGATCGAGCTCGCCGCAGTGACTGTCCCCCTCCAGATGGGTCCAGGCGAACAGCCGCACCACGCCGGGGTTGTCGCGCAGAAAATGAAAATAGGCTTCCACGGAGTGTCGCAAGAGCAGCGCATCCGGTTCCCCGGCCTCCTCGAACAACGCCATCTGGGCCGTGAAGTAGCGCTCGAAGGCACGATTCTTGACCGCCTCCCACAGCCGCTCCTTGCTGCCGAAGTGGTGATGAATGAGGCTCTTGGTGACTTCGGCTGCACGCGCCAACTCGCTGAGCTTGACGGCAGAGAAGCCCTGCTCGACGAACAGGGCCTCGGCCGCATCGAGAATGCGGGCCCGGGTCAGTTCGGGGTCACGGGTCTGGATTTTCTGGTTCATGCGGCGAAGATAGCCCTAACTGGCCGGCCGGTCAATTATTTGCGCGGACATCACCCGCGGATGAGCCCGACCGCAACATGCGGTATAATCCCCGACCATTTGATTTGCGACCCATTCAACCCGAGAGCGCCCATGACTGCCACCCCTGGCAAGGTCATCGTCGGCATGTCCGGCGGTGTCGATTCATCCGTGTCCGCCCTGCGGCTCCTCGAGCAGGGCTACCAGGTCGAAGGCCTGTTCATGAAGAACTGGGACGAGGACGACGGCACCGAGTACTGCACCGCCAAGGAGGACCTGGCGGATGCCCAGGCCGTGTGCGAGAAGCTCGGCATCAAGCTGCATACCGCCAACTTCGCCGCCGAGTACTGGGACAATGTCTTCGAGCACTTCCTGGCCGAGTACCGGGCCGGACGCACGCCGAACCCGGACATCCTGTGTAACCGGGAAATCAAGTTCAAGGTGTTCCTGGACTATGCCGAGATGCTCGGCGCCGAGAAGATCGCCACCGGCCACTATGTGCGCCAGGGCGAGGCGCTCGGCCGCCTCGACGGCGAGACCCGGCCGCGGCTGCTCAAGGGGCTGGACCCCAACAAGGACCAGAGCTATTTTTTGCACGCCGTGCCGGAGGCCGCCATCGCCCGCACCCTCTTCCCGGTGGGCGAGCTGGAGAAGCCCGAGGTGCGCGCCATTGCCGAGCGCCACGACCTGGTGACCGCCCGCAAGAAGGACTCCACCGGCATCTGCTTTATCGGCGAGCGGCGCTTCCGCGACTTCCTGCAGCAGTACCTGCCGGCCCAGCCGGGACGCATCGAGACCCCCGAAGGAGAGGTCATCGGCGAGCACCTGGGGCTGATGTACTACACCCTGGGCCAGCGTCAGGGACTCGGCATCGGCGGCCTGCCCAACCACTCCGAGGCGCCCTGGTACGTGGCCGCCAAGGACCTGGAACGCAACGTCCTGGTCGCCGTCCAGGGCAAGCACCACCCGCTGCTCTATAGCGACAGCCTGGCCACCGAGGCCATGGACTGGGTGGCCGGCAAGCCCCCGGCGGCCGAGGCGCGGCTCACCGCCAAGACCCGCTATCGCCAGTCCGACGTGCCCTGCGTGATGCATGCTCGAGACGACGGCGGCGTCGAGGTGCACTTCGATGCCCCCCAGCGAGCGGTGACCCCGGGCCAGTCCCTGGTGCTCTATGATGGCGAGATCTGCCTCGGCGGCGGGGTGATCCGCGCGACCTGGAACCGGGCGGAGGCCGCCTCATGAGCCCGACGCCCATCCATCGCTCCGCCGATGATGCCACCACCCGCCAGGCCCTGGCCCTGGCGGGGGTCTTCCAGGCCGCCCGGGTGGTGGACGAGCTGGCCCGCACCGGCCAGGCCGACGAGCGCGCCTGGAACACCCTGCTCCACGCCACCCTGGATACCGACCCGGAGAGCTTCGAGGCGATCTACGGCGGCCATCCCAACCACCTGCGTCAGGGCCTCGAGGTGCTGGAGGCGGTGCTCGGGCGCCGCCAGCAGAACCCGGTGGTACTGCGCTATGGCTTCTCGCTGCTGCTGCTGATGAACAAGCTGCGCAAGAACGACCGGATGATGGCCACCCTCGGCCAGGAACTGCCGCGCATCCAGGGCCAGGCCGAACACTTCGGCGAGCAGCACGAGAACGTGGTGGCCAGCCTCGGCGAGCTCTATCAGCAGACCCTGTCGAACTTCAAGTACCGCATCGTGGTGCAGGGCGACCCGGGGCTGCTGCAGAGCCGCGGCATGCCGGAGCGGGTGCGCGCCGCCCTGCTCACCGGGATTCGCTTCGCCCTGCTCTGGCACCAACAGGGCGGGCGGCGCTGGAAGCTGATCTTCCAGCGCAAGGCCATGCAACGCGCCCTCGACGCCCTGAATTGACCCTTCACCCAGTACGGATCGAACCCATGCAACTCTCTGCCCTTACCGCCCTCTCCCCCGTCGATGGCCGCTATGCCGACAAGGCCGCGGCCCTTCGTGAACACTTCAGCGAGTTCGGCCTGATCCGGGCCCGGGTCACCGTCGAGATTCGCTGGCTGCAGGCCCTGGCCGGCCACTCCCAGATCACCGAGGTGCCGCCGCTTTCCGCCGAGGCGGTGGCCTTCCTGGAGGCCCTGGTGCGCGACTTCTCGGTACAGGACGCCGAGCGCATCAAGGAGATCGAGCGCACCACCAATCACGACGTCAAGGCGGTGGAGTACTTCATCAAGGAGAAGATCGAGGGCCAGCCGGAGCTGCACGCCATCACCGAGTTCGTGCACTTCGCCTGCACCAGCGAGGACATCAACAACCTCTCCCACGCCCTGATGCTCAAGGGCGGCCTGGCCGAGCTGCTGCCGGTGATGCGCCGGGTCGCCGACGAGGTGGCGCGCCTGGCCGAGGCCCACGCCGACCAGCCGATGCTGTCGCGCACCCATGGCCAGACCGCCAGCCCCACCACCCTGGGCAAGGAGATGGCCAACGTCGCCTACCGCCTGCGTCGCCAGCTCACGCAGATCGAAAGCGTCGAACTGCTGGGCAAGATCAACGGCGCCGTGGGCAACTACAACGCCCACCTGGCCACCTACCCGGAGATCGACTGGGAGGCCCACGCCAAGGCCTTCGTGGAAGGGCTGGAGCTGACCTTCAACCCCTACACCACCCAGATCGAGCCCCACGACTATATCGCCGAGCTGTTCGACGCGGTGTGCCGCTTCAATACCATCCTGATCGACTTCGACCGGGACGTCTGGGGCTATATCTCCCTGGGCTACTTCAAGCAGCGCACCGTGGCCGGCGAGATCGGCTCCTCCACCATGCCCCACAAGGTCAACCCCATCGACTTCGAGAACTCCGAAGGCAACCTGGGGCTGGCCAATGCGGTGCTCGGCCACCTGGCCCAGAAGCTGCCGATCTCCCGCTGGCAGCGTGACCTCACCGACTCCACGGTGCTGCGCAACCTGGGCATGGGCCTGGCCTATGGCCTGATCGCCTACCAGGCGACCCTCAAGGGCATCGGCAAGCTGGAAGCCAACCCGGCGCGCCTGGCGGAAGACCTGGATGCCAGCTGGGAGGTGCTCGCCGAGCCGATCCAGACGGTGATGCGCCGCTACGGCATCGAAAAGCCCTACGAGAAACTCAAGGAGCTGACCCGCGGCAAGCGCATCGATCAGGCCGGCTTCGCCGCCTTTATCGATACCCTGGCGCTGCCCGACGCGGTCAAGGCCGAACTCAAGGCCCTGACTCCCGCCGGCTATATCGGCAATGCCGTCGAGCAAGCGCGTAAGCTCTAAGCTGGAAGCTGGAAGCTGGAAGCTGGAAGCTGGAAGCTGGAAGCTGGAAGCCAGCCTGCCGCCTCCGGCCACGGGAGCCAGGGGCGGCTTCCAGCTTCACGCCATGGCCCGGTTGCTCATCCATCCCATTCGAGTCCCAGGATCCTTATGTCGACCGATACGCCACTGCCCATGCTCGGCGGCCTTAGCGCCGCCGACTTCCTGCGCGACTACTGGCAGCAGAAACCGCTGCTGATTCGCGGCGCCTTCCCCGATTTCCAGTGCCCCCTGGAGCCGGACGAGCTGGCCGGCCTGGCCTGCGAGGCCGGGGTAGAGGCACGCCTGGTGGAAGAACGAGGCCCCCAGGGCCCCTGGCAGGTCAGCCACGGCCCCTTCGATGAGCCCACCTTCGCCAGGCTCCCCGAGCGGGACTGGACCCTGCTGGTCCAGGCGGTGGATCACTATGTCCCTCAGGTGGCCGAGCTCCTCGAGTCCTTCGCCTTCCTGCCGCGCTGGCGCCTGGACGACATCATGATCAGCTACGCCCCCCCGGGTGGCAGCGTCGGCCCCCATGTCGACCAGTACGATGTCTTCCTGCTCCAGGGCAGCGGCCAGCGCCGCTGGCAGTTGGGCGGGCGAGTGCCCGACGACGCCCCCATCCTCGATGGCATCGACCTGCGCATCCTCGAGCGCTTCGACGTCACGCCGGGAGAGGACTGGCTTCTCGAGCCGGGCGATATGCTCTATGTCCCACCGGGCTGGGCCCATCATGGGGTCAGCCAGTCCGCGGACTGCATGACCCTCTCGGTGGGCTTCCGGGCGCTCTCCGCCGACGAGGCGGTAACCTCCTTCGCCGACTACCTGGGCGAACAACTACCCGCCTCTCTGCGCTACGGCGATGCCGGCATGGCCCCGCCCGTCGACCCCGGCGAGCTCGACGACGCGGCACTCGAGCGCATACGCCGGCTGATTCTCGAGACCCTGGACGCCCCCGAGCAGCTCGCCCAGTGGTTCGGCCGGGTGATGACCCAGCCCAAGTATGTGGATCAACTGGTGCCCCAGGAGACGCCGCTCGCCGCCGACGACCTTGTCGCCGAGCTACAGGACGGCGCCTGGCTGGAGCGCAGCCTGGGCTCGCGCTTCGCCTGGCGCCGGGAAGCCGACGGCCGGACCACCCTCTTCGTGGACGGCGACGGCCTGGCCTGCGACGCCGACCTGGCCCGCACCCTGGCCTCCCAGGCCCCGCTGGATGCCCGGACCCTGACCTACCCCGGCGCCGCCGCCCTGCTGGTCGAGCTGCTCAATCGCGGCAGCCTCGCCTGGCCCCTGGACGAGGCGGCGCTCGATGACGAGGAGAACGACCATGAGTGATGCCATCACCATTCACCAGGGCGACTGGGAGGAGCTCGGCGACACCGCCGGGCCCATCCGCCACCAGGTCTTCGTGGTGGAACAGAAGGTGCCCGAGGAGGAGGAGTGGGACGGCCGCGACGCCATCAGCCTGCACTTCGTGGCCTATCGAGACGAGGTGGCGGTGGGCGCCGCCCGCCTGCTGCCGGACGCCCATATCGGCCGGGTGGCGGTGCTCGCCGAGGCCCGCGGCCAAGGGGTCGGCCAGCGCCTGGTGGCCGCGGCGGTGGAAGCCGCCCGCACCCAGGGCCACCCCAGCGTGGAGCTCTCCGCTCAGCTGCATGCCCTGCCCTTCTACGAGCAACTGGGCTTCGAAGCCTACGGCGACGACTTCCTCGACGCCGGTATTCCGCATCGCAATATGCGCCTCTCCCTGGTGGACTGAGCGCGGATCGAACTTCCACGCCTTCCCCATCCAAACGGAAAGTCACTACATATCGAGGGCCATCCCCGGCCCTCTTGTAGTCATACTACAACCCCTTCTTCCCCTAAGTGTCCATTGTTGAGCCCAGCATCCATGGGCCATAGTGCTTATCAAGCCAGGAAGAAAACGTTCGTTTGATAATGATCCTGTAGTCAGCTATTAAACATTCGTTTTAAACCGGCACAACCTTCGACCAAGGCAGCAGAGACAAACCCCCGGCGCTGGTCGATCCTGAAAGCACTTCGCAGGTGCAGCATAACTCAACACCTGTGGGTTCCCAGCGAAGGCTCGATACCACTGAGGAAGGAAGGCCCCATGTCATACCAAGACAATATCAAGGCACTGACCCAACTGCGCGAAGCCATGGGTAGCGGCTGGGCGAGCATCAGCCCCGAGAATGCCGCCCGCCTGCGTGCCCAGAACCGTTTCAAGACCGGCCTGGACATCGCCAAGTACACCGCCCAGATCATGCGTGAGGACATGGCCGCCTATGACGCCGACACCTCCCAGTACACCCAGTCCCTGGGCTGCTGGCACGGCTTCATCGGTCAGCAGAAGCTGATCTCCATCAAGAAGCACTTCGGCACCACCAAGCGCCGCTACCTCTACCTCTCCGGCTGGATGGTCGCCGCCCTGCGCTCCGAGTTCGGACCCCTGCCCGATCAGTCCATGCACGAGAAGACCAGCGTGGCGGGGCTGATCGACGAGCTCTACACCTTCCTGCGCCAGGCCGACACCTGGGAGCTCAACCACCTGTTCCGCGCCCTGGAAGAGGCCAAGGCTGCCGGCAATGCCGCCAAGGTGGCCGAGCTCGAGGCCCAGATCGACAATCACGAGACCCATGTGGTGCCGATCATCGCCGATATCGACGCCGGTTTCGGCAACGCCGAGGCCACCTACCTGCTGGCCAAGAAGATGATCGAAGCAGGCGCCTGCTGCATCCAGATCGAGAACCAGGTCTCCGACGAGAAGCAGTGCGGCCACCAGGACGGCAAGGTCACCGTGCCCCACGAGGACTTCCTGGCCAAGATCAATGCCGTGCGCTACGCCTTCCTGGAACTGGGCGTGGACGATGGCGTCATCGTCGCCCGCACCGACTCCCTGGGCGCCGGCCTGACCCAGAAGATCGCCGTGACCAAGGAGCCCGGCGACCTGGGCGACCAGTACAACGCCTTCCTGGACGGCGACGAGATCGAGAGCGCCGCCGATATCGACAACGGCGACGTGGTCATCAAGCAGAACGGCAAGCTGGTCAAGGTCAAGCGCCTGGCCTCCGGGCTCTACCAGTTCAAGCCGGGCACCGGCGAGGACCGGGTGGTACTGGACTGCATCACTAGCCTGCAGAACGGCGCCGACCTGCTGTGGATCGAGACCGAGAAGCCCCACGTCGGCCAGATCGCCGGCATGGTGAACCGCATCCGCGAGGTCTGCCCGGACGCCAAGCTGGTCTACAACAACTCACCCTCCTTCAACTGGACCCTCAACTTCCGTCAGCAGGTGTTCGATGCCTGGGAGGCCGAAGGCAAGGACGTCAGCGCCTACGACCGCGCCAACCTGATGAGCGCCGAGTACGACGCCACCGAACTGGGCCGCCTGGCCGACGAGTGGACCCAGAACTTCCAGCGCGATGCGGCGCGGGAGGCGGGGATCTTCCACCACCTGATCACCCTGCCCACCTACCACACCGCGGCCCTGTCCACCGACAACCTGGCCAAGGGCTACTTCGGCGACGAGGGCATGCTGGCCTATGTGGCGGGCGTCCAGCGCCGCGAGATCCGCGAGGGCATCGCCACGGTCAAGCATCAGGACATGGCCGGCTCGAATATCGGCGACGACCACAAGGAGTTCTTCCACGGCGATGCAGCCCTCAAGGCCGGTGGCAAGGACAACACCATGAATCAGTTCTGATCATGGCACTACGGTGAAACTGGATTTTGGGGAGGCGATCGCCTCCCCTTTTTTATCTCTTTTCCCCCTCCCCCTAAACTCCCTCTTCCTTGCCTCCTTATTAACCTACTGGCTTCGCTATTAATGGTGTCGATAACATGGTCCTTCCCGACCCCCGACATTATATCGACGCGATACCGACGCCATCTCACCAGACTCTTCTCTTCTGCCCGGGCCCCTCCTTATCGAGGCATCGCGCACCATGGTGTCACTTCCCTCCAGTCCCTGACTTCAACCAATAAGCGAGAAGCGGGTTTGATGGAGTCGTGCATAAGACCTCAACGCACAGTCGACGACGTCTTGCTTCAGGCGTCAAAGAAGAGCCAAGGATAACCTTAGCGGCCAAGGAAGGAGAGGATACAATGACCGACGGATAGGGAGTGCCCGGGTGAACAGGCACAAAAAACCACCCTCGCCGGATGGCAAGGGTGGTGGGGGCGGGGCAGCGAGGGGGCTATTCCTCGTCGACGGCGGCCGCGCGGGCCTCTCCGGCATGAACTTCTTCCCACGCCTCATCGAGGGTGTAGCCCATACGAGTATCGATGGTATCGATCACCTCCAGGGCATCCTGCAAAGAATCATGTTTACCCTTCAGGGCAATCACCAGCCTGGCCAGGTCCTTCTTGCTGAAGCTGCTGGCGATAAGGTCGGCTTGTTGGCTCAGTTCGGTGCAGTTCATATGTCATTCCTCATGTAAGGTCATCACTGCCCAGGGAGGTCCGCCTTGGGCAGCCATCTTCGATGGCGATCGGGTGCCTTAGCTACTTTTGCCGGGCCGGGTAAGCGCCCGGTACTGCAACTGCGATGGGTCACAAGCGTTGAAAGACCTTCGCCTCTGGCGCCCGGATCAAAGGAAAAAGGCGCCTCGGTCGTAGCTGGGATCAGGCCAGTGAATCGGGGTAACAATCCCCTGCCCTGAACCGTGATTTCACTATGGTGCAGTGCAAGAAATCCCTCAATGCGCCATTGGCCGCAGCGCCGGTTGTAGCCGGACTACATCGACACCAACCAGTGAGGTGGAAGGTAATTTACTTACGGGAGAGGAAGAGAATAGAGAGGAAGAGGTCATTCTGTTAGTGCGGCAAGGCCTGAAAGGCGACCGGGATTTGACGCCAACTGCGCACAATGTACAACCCCACCTACGACCAATGTCCGATGACTTCCACATTCCTAGGGCGATTTCGGGCTAGAATGGTCGGCACATGGCCGGCTGACGCTGGTCAAAACTCCATAGCTTGGATAGACTCGAATTAACAAACAGCGTTTTCTAACCTGATAGCCCCGCCGCGGGCCACCACGGGCTCCGACCCAGAGTGAGCGGCTCAGCAGTACAACCCAGGAGGTTTTCCATGAAACGTCTTCTTCCCATTCTTGCCATCGGTGCCCTGACCCTGGCCGGCTGTGCCAACACCGCCCCCTATGGCGGTAATGTCTACCGGGGCAACCAGGCCCAGACCGCCCAGAGCGTCACCTTCGGCACCATCACCGCCTTGCGCCAGGTGCAGATCCAGGCCGATAGCCCCAGCGGCAACCTGGTCGGCACCGTGGGCGGCGGCGTGATCGGCGGCATGCTGGGGCATCAGGTGGGGGGCGGCTCCGGCCGTCAACTGGCCACTGCCGCCGGCGCCATCGGTGGTGCCATGGCCGGCTCACGCATCGAGGATTCCGTCAACCGTACCGCCGGCTGGGAGATCGAGGTGCGCAAGGACAACGGCCAGAGCGTCGTGGTGGTCCAGAAGGCCGACCAGGCCTTCCAGGTAGGCCAGCGGGTACGCCTGATCGGTAGCGGCGCCAGCATGAGCGTGGCGCCCTACTAAGCTAAGCCACATGCCCACACCATAACGAAAAGCCCGCAGCCAAGGCTGCGGGCTTTTGCGTATTTCATGGTGCGGCGTCTCGGGATAAGAGCTGCCCCGGGGCTTCGACCTTAGTGCAGCTTGGCCTTGCTCATGGCCCAGCACACCAGCTTGCCGCCGAGCCAGACCACCAGGCCGATCACGATCAGGACCAGTAGCATATCCACGGGGCGTACGATAAAGGTGGCCCCCAGCACCGCCAGGGCCGGGCTCCACACCCAACGCTCATCGGTGCCGGTGCGCAGCACCTCGGGCATTTTCTGCTCGAAGAAGCGGCCGAGGCCATGCTCCCAGCGCTTGAGGCTCAGCAACAGGATAAGGGCAAAGCTGATCAGCCAGATCAGGGTCAGCGTCATGGTCGCTCTCCGCGAGTCATCGGTCGATGTGTGATAGGGGGAAAAGTGGTGAAGCTAGGGTAGCCCCGCCATCCGGGCCACGCAACCGCCCCGGGGCGGCTTGAATCAACGTCATGCCATGGGCCGGGAAGCTGAAAAAAATCCCTATCCCCCTGACAGCCCCCGACTCGCCACGTTACCATTGTCAGGACATGCACTCATCGAAAGGTTCCTCAATGCAAATCGCACAAAATGCCGTGGTCGCGTTCCACTACACCCTGACCAACGACGCGGGTGAAGTGCTGGACAGCTCGGAAGGCCGCGACCCGCTGACCTATCTCCACGGCGCCGGGAACATCATCCCCGGGCTGGAGAAGGAGCTGGAGGGACGCGAAGCCGGTGAAAAGCTGCAGGTTACCGTGGCCCCCGCCGAAGGCTATGGCGAAATCCAGCCGGCGCTGGTGCAGGAAGTGCCCCGCGACGC
The DNA here is from genome assembly GCF_055388505.1 of Bisbaumannia salifodinae. The sequence goes on along the minus strand of NZ_AP043781.1, from coordinate 1,178,954 downwards.
CTTCCAGGGCGTCGAGGAAGTGCAGCCGGGGATGCAGTTCCAGGCCCAGACCCAGGGCGGTCCGCTGATGGTCACCGTGACCCAGGTGGAAGGCGACACCGTGACCGTGGATGGCAACCATCCGCTGGCCGGCCAGACCCTGAACTTCGACGTCGAGATCGCCTCCGTGCGTGAGGCCAGCGACGAAGAAGCCGAGCACGGCCATGTGCACGGCGAGGGTGGCGTCGAGCACTAAGCGCGACGCGCCAGACGCATCGAGAAGGGGCAGCCATTGGCTGCCCCTTTTTCGTGCCCCGTCAGCCCCGGGAGGGCTGCCTGGGTGGCATGGGCGCCCCACGACCACGCCGCCGCCAGGCGAAGTAGCGCCGCAACCCGCCCAGCAGGCGCTCGGGCTTGTGGGCATTCTTCCATACCCCGGCGCTGGCCTTGGCCGCCTCGGAGAAGGTGGGGTAAGGATGGATGGTCCCCAGCAGCTTGTTGAGGCCGATGCCCTGGGTCATGGCCAGGGTAAACTCGCCGAGCAGCTCCCCCGCCCCATGGCCGACGATGCTGGCGCCGAGGATGCGGTCCTTGCCCGGCACCGTCAGCACCTTGATAAAGCCCCGGGTCTGCCCATCGGCGATGGCGCGATCCAGCTCGCTGAAGTCATAGCGAGTCACTTCATGGTCGATGCCCTCGCGTCGCGCCTGACGCTCGTTCAACCCCACCCGCGCCACCTCCGGGTCGCAGAAGGTCACCGCCGGCAGGCTGCGGTAACTGACCCGGAAGCGCTTCACCTCGCCGAACAGGGCATTCACCGTGGCGTGCCAGGCCTGGTGGGCACCGGCATGGGTCAGCTGATAGGGCCCCGCCACATCGCCGCAGGCCCATACATTGGGCAGCAGGCTGCGCAGGGTCTCGTCCACCGCCAGGGTGCCATCGGGGCGGGTCTCGATGCCCAGTGCCTCCAGCCCCAGGCCGTCGACCCGCGCCTCGCGGCCCGCCGCCACCAGCAGGCGATCGAAGACCAGCCGCTGCCGCTCGGGGCCCTGGTCGCCGTCCCGCTCGATGACCAGCACCTGGCCCGCATCGCCGTGGCTGGGACCGGCCTCGATGGCCACCGCCCGCCAGCCCAGGTGGAGCGACACCCCCTCCTCGCGAAGCTGCCCGGCCAGCACCTCGGCGACATCGGCGTCCTCCCGGGGCAGCAGTTGGGACCGGCGCTGCACCAGGCTGACGCGGCTGCCCAGGCGCGCGAAGCTCTGGCCCAGCTCACAGCCGATGGGGCCGCCGCCCAGCACCACCAGGCGCTCGGGGAGCGACTCGAGTTGCCAGAGGTTCTCGGAGGTCAGCGGTTCGATGGTTTCCAGGCCCGGTAGCGCCGGCAGCCGGGGCCGGGCCCCGCTGGCGATGATCACATGCCGCGTCGTCAGGGTGCGCTGGCCGACGCTGACCTCCCAGGGCGTCGTCAGCCGCGCCTCGCCCGCGATCACCTCGACGCCCAGTCCCCGGTAGCGTTCGGGGCTATCGTGGGGCGCCACCTGGCGAATGGCGTCATGCACATGGGCCATCACCGCCGGGAAATCGACCCGCGGCTCGCCGGCGTGAATGCCGAAGCGCGGCGCCTGGCGCACCTCCTGGGCCAGGCGAGCGGCGCGAATCAGCGCCTTGGAGGGCACGCAGCCGGTGTTGAGGCAGTCGCCGCCCATCGTGTCCCGCTCCACCAGGGCCACCCGGGCCTTGAGCGCCGCGGCGATATAGCTGGCCACCAGGCCCGCCGAGCCGGCGCCGATCACCACGATGTCATAATCGAAACCCTGCGGCTTGGCGTAGCGGGCCGCCAGGCGGCGGCGCTTGATCAGGGCCACCAGGCCCCGGGCCAGCCAGGGGAAGAGGCCGATCAGCACGAAGGAGGCGATCAGGCTCGGCGAGAGGATGCCCGAGAGCGACTCCAACTGCCCCAGCTCACGGCCGGCATTCACATAGACCAGGGTGCCCGGCAGCATGCCCAGTTGGCTGACCCAGTAGAAGGTGCGCACGGGCAGGCGGGTCAGCCCCATCACCAGGTTGATGACGAAGAAGGGAAAGAGCGGAATCAGGCGCAGGGTAAAGAGGTAGAAGGCCCCCTCGCGACGAATACCGGCATTGATGCGCTCCAGCTGCCCAGCGAAGCGCCGCTCCAGGGGCGCCTGGGCGAGGGTCCGGGCGATCAGGAAGGCCAGGGTCGCGCCCAGGCTGCTGGCGAAGGAGACGATCACCAGCCCCCAGCCGAGCCCGAACAGCGCCCCGCTCAGCAGCGTCATCAGCGTCGCCCCGGGCAGCGAGAATGCCGCCATCAGCACGTAGAGGACGAAGAAACCGCCCCCCACCCGCCAGGGCTCCTCGGCGAACCAGGCCTGGAAATCGGCCTGCTCGGCCTGAAGGTTCGCCAGGGTCAGGAACTCGTGGGCACCACTGAGGAAGAAGGTCGCCACGGCGATGGCCACCAGGGTAAGCAGGAAAAGACGACGCCGCTGCATCACGAGAGTCTCCAAGACGGGAAAGAGGGACCAGGCAAGCTTGCCTGCACTTGTGCCTTGAGTCACCCGGCACGGCCTTTCCTTACAGCCGTGGCGGGGAACCCTTGGCGGCACGACGGGTCTCCTAGACACCCCCCAGCGACGAGGATTCCCCATGCGCCCCCTCTCTGCACTCCTGTTGACTCCCCTGCTCCTCCTCGGCGCTTTCGCCCAGGCCCAGGAGCCGGCCCGGGCGGTCTTCGCCGGGGGCTGCTTCTGGTGCGTCGAGGAGGCCTATGACAAGGTCGAAGGCGTGCTGTCGACGACATCCGGCTTCAGCGGCGGCCAGGTGGAGGCCCCCAGCTACCAGCGGGTGGTGGCCGGCGGCACCGGCCATGCCGAAGTGGTGGAGGTAACCTATGACCCCGACGTGGTCGACTACCAGGACCTGCTGCATGTGTTCTGGCGCAATATCGACCCCTTCGCGGTGGATCGCCAGTTCTGCGATGCCGGCGACTCCTACCGCAGCGCCCTCTTCCCGATGGATGCCGAGCAGCGCGCCCTGGCCGAAGCCAGCCTGGCCGCCGTGGAGGAGCGCTTCGGTCGCGAGGTCGCCACCGAGATCAGCGACTTCGAGGCCTTCTACCCCGCCGAGACCTATCACCAGGATTACTACCAGAAGAACCCGCTGCGCTACCGCTTCTACAAGTCCGCCTGTGGTCGCGATGACCGCCTGACGGAGGTCTGGGGCAACGAGGCCGGCGGCCTGCCGCTACCCTGAACCGCCCGGGCAGCGGCTGACTGCCAACGCCCCAGGGCGAGGGCAATGCCCAGGGGCACCAGCAGCAGGGCCAGCGAGGCCGCCACCACCCCGGGCCACTGCCAGAGCCGCCAGAAGGGCTCCAGATACAGGGTGCCCAGGCTGGCCCCCAGGTAATAGCAGACCAGGTAGAGCGCCGAGGCGCTGCCCCGCGCGCCCTGGGCATGCAGCCCCACCCAGGCCGAGGCGGTGGCATGGGCCAGGAAGAAGCCGAAGGCATTGAGGGTCAGGGCGGCGAGAATCCCCGCCAGGGAATCGCTCAGGGTCCCCAGGCTGCCCAGCATCAGCAGGCCGATGCCCAATGCCATCACCCGGGGCTGGGCGAAGCGCTGCGTTATTCGCCCCGATAGCGAGGCGCCCAGGGTCCCGCCCAGGTAGGTCAGGAACAGCAACCCCAGCCAGCGCGACGTGAGCCCGTGGGGCGCCTCGCTCAGGCGAAACGTCAGATAGCTGTACTGGTTGATGAAGACCAGGAAGCTGAGCCCGCCGAGCAGGTAGGCCCCCAGCAGCGGTGGATGGCGTAGCTGGGCGGCCAACCCGGCGGCGATGGCCCGGGGCGCCAGGGGAGCGGGCCGGAAATGCCGCGCGCGGGGCAATAGCCACCAGAACAGCGCCACCCCGACCAGGCTGAGAGCGCCGATCAGCAGGAAGGCGGCCTCCACGCCCCACCACTCTCCCGCGGCACCGCCCAGCAGCCGCCCACCGATCCCCCCCAGGGTATTGGCGCCGATATAGAGCCCCACCGCCGCACTCAGCGCCCGGGGCTCGAACTCGTCGCCCATCCAGGCGATGGCCACCGCCGGCAACCCACCCAGCACCAGGCCCTGGAGCACCCGCAGCAGCAGCAGTCCCTCGAAGCCAGGCACCAGCGCCAGGCCCAGGGTGGCCAGGGCGCCGAGCAGCAGCGTCAGGCGCATGATGGCACCCCGCCCCAGAGCGTCGGAGAGCGGACCGAAGCCGAGCAGCGCCAGGGCCACCGCCAGGGTCGCCGCGGACATCACCAGCCCCGCGGCCAGGGTCGAGACGCCATGCAGCTCGCGCAGTGCCGGCAGCAGCGGCTGGGGCGCATAGAGATTGACGAAGACGATGATGGAACCCAGGCAGAGGGCCAGGGTGGCGCGCCACCAGGCGCGGCTGTGCAGTGGAATCATGACGGGCTCCGACTTGGCAGCCCATGATCGCCGTCGCACAATGAATAAGTGAAACCGTTTATTTAGATCACAGCCATCGGAACAGCTTATGAGCCTACCCTTCGACCTGCGCGGCCTGGAGGTCTTCCTGGCGGTGGCGGAGTGCGGTGGCTTCAGCGCCGCCGGGCGGCGCCTGCATATGGCCCAGTCGGCGGTCAGCCAGCGTATCGCCACCCTGGAGCGGCGCCTGGGCCTGACGCTCCTGCATCGCCATGAACGGCGCGTCAGCCTGACCCCCGAGGGCGAGGTACTGTGCCGCCAGGCCCGGGAGCTGCTGGCCCAGGCCCAGGGGACCGCGCTGGCCATGCGCGAGCTGCATGACCTGGTCAAGGGCGAGCTGCGCCTGGGGCTGCCCTCCATGCTCGGCTCCTACTACCTGCCGCCGCTGCTGATGGGCTTCAAGGCGCGCTATCCCGGCATTCGCATGACGGTGGTGGAGGGCGGCACGCGCAGCCTGCAGCGGCGTATCCAGGAGGGCGAGCTGGACCTGGGGGTGGTGATGGACGACGCCCGCGACGATACCGCCCTGACGCGCCGGCCCCTGCTGCGGGAGGAGATGGTGGTCTGCGTGGGGCGCGATCACCCCTTCGCCCACCGCGACGCCGTCACCCCGGAGGCCTTCTTCGGCGAGCCGCTGGTGCTCTTCCAGGCCGGCTACTTTCATCGCGAGTTCGTGGAGGGGCTGGCTCGACAGCACCGCTGCGAACCGAAGGTGGACTTCGAATCGAACCTGATCCCGCTGACCAAGGCGATCGTGCGTCAGGGCTTCGGCATCACCACCTTCCTGCGTCGGGTGGTGGACGACCCGGCCCTGGCGGCGGTGCCCTTCTCGCCACCGGCCTGGCTCGACCTGGCCCTGGCCTGGAAGGCCGGCGCCCGCCTCTCCCGGGCCGAGCAGGCCTTCGTCGACTATGCCCTGGCCCATCGGCAGCAGTTATAGCGGTATAGGCGCCGGGCTCAGGAATCGAACCAGGTGGTACGCTGGGCCAGTTGCTCAGGTTCCATGGGACGCCGGGCCTGCCAGTAGTGGCGGCGCCAGTAGACGTTGTCCAGTTCGGAGAGGATCACCCCCTGGGAGGTGGAGGCGTGCAGGAAGTAGCCCTCCCCCACATAGATGCCCACATGGTTGTAGGCGCCGGGGGGGCGGAAGAAGACCAGGTCGCCCACCAGCAGCTCGTCCCGGGCCACCGGGGTGCCTTCATGGACCTGGGCATCGGTGGTGCGCGGCAGCTCGATGCGGAAGTTGTCCTGAAAGACCCGCTGCACCAGCGCCGAGCAGTCGATGCCCCGCGGCGAGCTACCGCCCAGCCGGTAGGGCGTGCCCACCCAGCGCTCATGGGCATCCAGCAAGGCTTGGCGCACCCGGGCCAGGGCCGGATTGGAGAAACCGAGGTACGCTCCCCGCTCGGCCGGTGACATCAAGGCACCATCGGCCAGCGACGGCAGCGAACGATCGAAATAGGCCACCTCCTCGCTCCCGGATCGCTCCCGGGGGGCCGAGGCACAGCCGGCCAGCACCGCCAGCAACAGGCCGGCCCCCGCCATTCGCAGCCCTCGGGGCCAGGTACGCCGACTCATAGCGACACTTTCACTCCTTGAAATCACTCCTTGCTCCCCACGCTCCCGACGCGGGCCGGGTGTCGCTATGGCAGGGGTGCCCCAGGGACGCCGCTGCCATAGCGGCCTGTCGGTCTCTGCGGATAGGCCGCCCCCCGACAGGTGGGAGCGGCGCCAGAAAATCTTAACGACTATAGTCGATCTTTCAGAGGCTTGGGAAGCCTATTGCCCGAGTCGATCGGTCGTCGTGGCAGGCGTTGATACCTAATGCAGGGTCCGGGCATCCCCGGGCAGGGTATCGATATGCATGGGCGCCCAGTGGCGGGGCCGCGCCCCGGGGAAGTCGAGGCTCGCCCAACTGCCGGCCAGCGGCGGCGCCCCGCTGAGCCAGGCCACCAGGGCCTCCCGGAAGCTGGTCAGGTACTGTTCCCGCTCCTCGGTCTCGCCCATGAAGAAGGCGAAGCCGGCATAGAGCCCGCGGGCATAGCTCTCCCAGCCGGAGTAGTGGGCCTGGGCCAGGGTCAGGGCACGATCGAGCACCGCGCCGAAGGCCTCGGCATCAAGCCAGCCCAGTTGACGCCCGGCGATGGCCAGGTCCACCGCCTGGGCGATATCCCAGGCGGTCATGTCCACCTCGTTGCAGCCGGCGTCGTTGTCGCGCACCCGCTGCAGGCGCAGCAGGTGATTACGCTCCTCCTCGCCGCAGTCATCGGACTCGAGGATAGCGATCTCCGCCTCCAGGCGCTTGGCGTTCAGGGTATAGGGGGCATAGTTGATCTGGTACTCCTGGCGATCCCCGGAGGCGAGCAGGAAATCGAGGAAATCGCGTAGCCCCTCGGCGCTCTGCAGGCCATAGTGGCCATCGATCCACTCACGGATCGCCGCCACCTCCCGGGGGCTCTCCGCCAGCGGCTCGCTCCAGGCCCCGGCATTCAGCGGCCCCACCAGGGAGAGGGCGGTAAAGCGGGTCAGGTCGGGACGCGGCCCCGGTTCCTGCCAATCCGACGCCTGCCAGTCCAGGTAGTGGAAGGGGCTACCGGGATCCTCCAGGTGCCAGCGAATCTCGTGGTGCATGGGCGGCTGCTCTCCCTCCGGCAGCGCCTGCTCCCACTGGGCCCAGGCCTCCAGCAGGCGGCGCGGCGTGGGGTAGAAGCGGCACAGCACGCTGCGCAGCGCCTCCGCCAGCTCGGCCAGCCCCGCGGCCTCGAAGTCGCCGCTGTCCATGGCCATCTGCAGATAGAAGGCGTACTTCTCGGCCATATGGATGGTGGCCGCATACCGGCTGCAGCCCTTGAGCCGTTCACGCAGCGTCACCGCCTCCGTGGCGGAACGCCCGAAGGGGGTCTCCAGGGCGGGCAGCGCCCGATGCTGGGCATCCGCCGCCAGCTGGTTGAGGTGGTGTGCCTGGGCGGGCAACCAGTAGCGGGCCAGGCCCGCCACGCCATCCTCCGGATAGAGGCCCAGGCTCTCGCGCAGGTAGTGGCGGGCATCATCCCGGCGCGCCTCGTCCAGGGAGAGGTCGGGCCCCTGACGGAACAACAGGTCGGGCTCACGCACCCCCGCCAGGCTCAGTACCCAGTGGCGCGGGTCGCGGCGCCAGGCGCGCAGCGCCGCCGAGGCGGCCCGCTGCTGGTCATCGCTGACCAGTTGGTGCATATCGAAGCGCCAGGGGCTGCCCGGCGAGTGCAGCAACAGGCCCCAGTCCCGCTCCAGCTCGGCCATGCCGTCGCGCCCCTCGTAGAGACTGCGCCCCCGCTGGTAGGCGCTGACCAGGGCCAACCAGTCGCTGTAGCGGTGGTGCAGCAGATCGGCGGCATGGGTGGCGAAGGCCTGGGCCTCCTCGGCACCGAGCCACTCCAGGCTCCAGCCCGCATAGGCCAGATCGATCAGCCGCATCCAGTCCCAGGCCGCCCACTCCAGGGGCTCGCCACGGGACAGGAAGCCCAGCAGCACCTGGCCATAGGGGCGCCCCTCGCCGAGGCCATCGAGCCATTGGTGACGCGCCTCGGGGGCCTGATCGAGCAGTTTGCTGGCATCCAGGTCCCAGCCGTAGCGATCGCCCTGGGCACTCAGCCACAGCAACAGGCGCAGCAGGTCATCGCGGTTCTCGACCCGCCACACCTCGCGCAGCCAGGCCTGGGCCTCGGGCCAGTCGATTCCCGCCGCCGGCGGCAGGGCCACCACCGGTGAGAAGGCCGCCCGCAGCCGCCATACCGACTCCTCGGGGGCATCGGGCCACAGCGAAGCCGACGGCGAACGCCGCGCCAGGGTCTCGGCGAGCCGCTCCCAGGTGATGCCCTCGTCCTGGTGCTCCAGCACCGCCAGGGCCTCGCAGGCATCGAAAAGGCCATCATCGCCGCGTACCCAGCCCTCGGCGCTACGCGCATGCATCACCGCCTGCAGCCAGTCGTCGAGGCGCCCGTAGTGGGCGCTGATGCTTTCCGCCAGGCGACGCACCCAGGCCCGCGCCCGGGCCTCGGGCAGCCAGCCGGCGGCGGCGGCCAGCGCCAGCAGCTCCAGGGCGGCCAGCTGTTCGGCGGCATTCTCCGGCCCGGGCACCAGGGCGGCCACCAGGCGCCAGCCCAGCTCGCCACGATCGGCGCAGCCCAGCTCGGCGAGGCGACTCGCCGCCATGGCGGCATCCACGACGGTGGGATCGGGCTCGAAGGCCCAACCGCACAACACCAGTTGCTGGGCCCACCAGGCGTTCAGGGGATCAACCAAGGCTCACCTCGACACTCATATGCAATCGCAATCGGCGCCTAGTGTAGCGGAAAGCGGCGGCGGCGCCGATGGCGGGGCGTCATCCGGTGAGTTTCTCCTCGCCATCAGGCAGGCAGCGGCGCCTCCACGGCGGCATAGGCCACCATCTCGACGAGCATCTCCTCGCGGGCGAAGCCGGAGACGATGATGGCCGCCCGGTTGGGGTAAGGCTCGCTCACGTACTCGGCGTAGACCCGGTTGACCGTGGCCAGGTCCTCCCGGGCGGTGACGTAGATCAGCACCTGGGTCAGGGCCTCCGGACCGGCGCCGGCCTTCTCCAGGGTGTGGATCAGGTTGTCCAGGGTCTGGCGGGTCTGGGCCTCGATGCCGCCCTCCACCACCTGGCCATCGGCGCCGATGGGGATCTGGGCGGTGAACAGGATGCCGTTGCCGACGAGGGCCCATTCCAGGGGCGCCTTGGAGGCGAAGAGGTCGGTGCGTACGGGATGAATCATCGGTCGGTGTCTCGTCTCAGTCGGTGTCATTGGTGCCGGCGCCGGCGCCTTCGCGGGAGGCGTCGGTGGCCTCCACCAGCATGCGGGTGGCGAGGTGCTTGAGGCGTTCCCAGACGGCCTCGTCCACCTCGATGCCCTCAGCCAGGGCCTGGTTGCGGCAGGCCAGCAGGTCCGATTCGTCGTGGCGCGCCAGCAGGTCATAGCGGTAGTCCGAGCGCATCGCCGGCAGCAGGTCCACGTGGTTGGCCATCACCAGGGTGATGCCGTCGTTAGGTTCGTTCTCCTCCGGCACCTCCTGCACCGCGTAGACGCGGATCTCCGGCGCCGAGCCGTTGGCCCGGAAGCCCACCACCTGTTCGGTCAGCGGCTGCTGAGCGTTGCGCCAGAAGGCGGTGACGTTCATGCCGCGACCGGCCAGGCGGGCCAGGTAGCCCATGATCAGCTGGCGATTGTGGCAGTGGCGGATCTTGGTCACCGAGAGCCCACGGGCCCGGGCCTTGGCGAAGCCGAGCTCCAGGGCCAGGGTGGAGCTGCGCAGCACGCTCTGGCCATGACCATCGATCACCGCCAGGTCGCCGTCCTGGTAGAGCACGCTGGGCAGCTCGTCGGGGTCCTCGTCGAGCAGGAAGTCCAGGCCGCGGCTCAGGGCGGCCAGGCCGCCGAGGCCGAAGCACTGCATCCAGGCCACCATGTCGGCGGCATCCGCGGCGTCGCCCTCCTCGAAGCCCATGCCGATAAAGGCCTTGCGGCACAGGCCCTGCAGCTCGTTGTAGGACGCCTTCATGCTCTCTCTCCTGCGCCTTGTGGTTGTGCGTGCCTGACGCCCTGGGGCTCCAGCGGGAAGCTCCAGTCGTCGAAGTCGGCCAGGCCCCGGGGCTCGGCGTTGAGCTCCTCGACCAGGGGCGCGCCCTGGAAGAGGGTGATACGCACCCAGCGGTCCGACTTGGGATCGAAGCGGCTGGCGCCGAAGAAGGCCAGCTTGGTGCGCAGCAGGTGCATGGGCTTCATGTCCCGGTGCCAGAGGTTGGCACGGATCTCGCCGTAGGGCGTCTCCACCATGGACTGGATACGCCGCACGATGTCCTTGTGGCGCGGGTGGGCGATCAGGAAGTCCACCACCAGGGCGCGGGGGTTGGCCTCCAGGAAGCCGGAGAGCACCCCGTGGGCGTGGTGAACCCGGGGGGCGATGGCCAGCGGCAGTTCCTTCTCGGCACCGGGCTCCTCGCCGCGCACGCCGAGCCGGGGCTCCTCCTTCTCGGCGGAGCGATACCAGAACCAGTGGCGCGCCTCCGAGCGGTCGAAGTCCTCGGCCAGGGCCCAGTCGTAGTGGGTCTCGATCAGTTGCTTGAGGCGCACCAGCGGCATGTCCGGGGTCAGCTCCAGGCACTCCTCGGTGCCCATCTGCTCCTCGAGTGGGTCGACCCGCTCCGGGTAGAGTTCGATCAGCAGGGTGTTGACCAGCTCCTGGGCCTCCAGGGGCAGGGTGCGCGCGCTCCAGGCCACCAGCTGCTGCCAGAGGTCCGGCTCCAGCGGCACCTCCTCGAGCCACACGATCACCTCCGGCAGGGCCGCCACGACGGCGGCATTGCGCGCGGCCTGGTCGGCGTCCTCGGCGACGGTCTGGGCCAGGTGGCGCATGGCGCGGCGGGTCAGGGCGATCAGCCGCCGGCGGCTTACCTCGTCCGGCGATTGCGCCAGGGCCAGGGCCAGGGCGGTCTCCCGACAGGTCACCCACTGCTGAATCAGCTGGGGGTGGTTGATCAGGAAGGGGGCCATGCCGAGGCCGGTGGAGTTGCCGATGCCCAGGTAGCGACGTAGTTCGGTGGCCATGGGCACCGCGGCCTCCGGCGCCCGGCAGCGGGCGATATGCTCCACCTGCTCGATGGAGAAGTGACGCAGCAGGTAGACCGCCAGCATCTGGGCCGAGAAGGGCCGCTGGAAGTCGGGGTTGTCCCGCAGGCGCACGAAATCGGCGATGCCGAACTTGCCGTTGCCGTAGACCGCCGTGGTCCGGTAGAGGTAGCCGACCCGGGTCAGCCAGACCGGGTCGGGCTGCTCGCCGGCGGACAGTGCCGTCACGAAATGGGCGAAGTTGCGCAGGCTGCGGTTGGCCCGTGACAGCACCAGCAGCCGCGGGTGCTGGCGCCCGGCCTCCTGCAGCGGTACGTTGGCGGCCATCTGCTCGAGCAGGGCGTCGTCCACGTCGCCCTCGACCACCCCGAAGGTGACGTCCCAGGCCTGGGCGATCACCCGGTCGGAGCGCTGGTCGTCCGCCAGGTGCTGGGAGAAGATCACCCCGTGATAGCGGCCCTGGGGCGTCTGCAGCCGATAGATGGCGATGCCGTGCCCCTGGGCGTCCAGCTCGAAGCGGGTACGGCTGATCTGCCAGCGCTGGCGGGCCATCTGGCGGACTAGGCTGCGCACGAAGCTCAGCCGGCTGGCCGGCAAGCTGCCCAGCCGCTCCAGGTCCATGACCTCCGCGGCGGGGCGCAGCGGCACCGGATCGGTGGTCGGGTAGGCGAACTCAGTCATGCGCTTGCTCCAGCTTGCGACGCGTGGACAGGCCCTGGGCCCGGGCCATGGCATAGGCGGCCTGGGGACCGGTCCACAGCGACGGCAGCAGCACCAGCGACACCGGGATGGCGGTAAGCACGATGAACTGCTGCAGCACGCTGATCTGACCGGCGCCCATGTAGAGCAGGATGCCCGCCATCAGCGCCATGGCGATGCCCCAGAAGGCGCGCACCAGGGAGCTGGGGCGGTCGTGGCCGGAGCCCACCACGGCGATGGCATAGCTCATGGAGTCGCCGGTGGTGGCGACGAAGATGGTGGTCAGCACCAGGATGGCCAGGGCCATCAGGGTGCCGCCGGGGAGCGCCTGGGCCACGGTGAGGGTGGCCACGTCGAACTGGAAGTTGTTGAGGGCCTCGGTCAGGTCAATCACGCCGGTCAGTTGGTAGTGGATGCCCGAGCCGCCGAGCAGGGTGAACCAAACGGTGGTAGCGATCGGTGCCATCACCGCCACGGCCAGGATCATCTGGCGGATGGTGCGGCCCCGGGAGATGCGCGCCACGAAGATCGCCATCAGCGGGCCATAGCCGATGAACCAGGCGAAGAAGAACACCGTCCACCACTGCATCCACCAGGCCGGCGCCGTCTCGGCGGTCATGGTCGCCATGGCGAAGAAGGAGGTCAGGTATTCGCCGAAGCCCTGGGTGAAGGCGTTGGTGAGGAACAGCGTGGGGCCGAAGAGGAAGATCACCGCGGCGATGGCCAGGGCCAGGAAGACGTTGAAGCGGCTGAGCAGCTGGATGCCGCGATGGATGCCGGTCACCGCCGAGGTCACGTAGACCGCGGCCAGCGCCACCAGGATGACCAGCTGGGTACCGTAGCCCTCGGAGACGCCGAACAGCTCGTGCAGGCCGAAGCTCACCTGGGTGGCCAGGAAGCCGATCGGCCCCACGGTGCCGGCGACCACGGCGATCACGCACAGGGCATCGACCACGCCGCCGAAGGTGCCGCTCATCACGCGCTCGCCGAGGATCGGGTAGAGCAGGGTGCGCGGCTGCAGCGGCTGGCCCTTGTCATAGTGGGCGTGGGCCAGCACCACCGCGGTCAACGAGCCGAGCACCGCCCAGGCGAGGAAGCCCCAGTGCATGAAGGACTGGGCCAGGGCCCCGGCCACCGCCTCGGCGGTGCCTGCCTGGGTGTCGAAGGCCGGCGGCGTGACCACGAAGTGGTAGACCGGCTCGCCGGCGGCGAAGAAGACGCCGCCCCCGGCCAGCAGGGTGCACATGATGATCGACAGCCACTTGAAGGTACTGATCTCCGGCGTGGCACGGTTGCCGATCTTGGCGCTGGCGGCGGGCGACAGGGCCACGCCGATGCCGATAAAGAAGGTCAACAGCAGCAGCAGTTGGAAGTAGGAGCCGAGCGTGGCGGCGGTCCAGGCGAAGCCGGCGCCAATGACGCCGGCCACCAGGTCGACGTCATACAGCGACAGGGCGACGAACAGCAGGATGAAGCCCACGCTGAGCGTCAGCACCACGGGGTCGCCCAGGCGGTGCTCCCGCGGCGCGGCGGCCGGCTGAGTGGCGATGGTTTCTTGTGTCATGTCGATGGCCTTTGGCTGAGGGGCCCGGCGGGGCCCGTTGTTATTGTCGGTCAGGCGACGGCCTCCTCGACCCCGGACGGGACGGCGGCGCGTTCCAGCAGCTCGACCCAGTTGCGGCCCAGGATCCGGGCGATCGAGGTCTCGTCGAAGCCGCGCTGGCGCAGCCCCGCGATCAGGTTGGGGAAGTCGCGGCTGTCACGCAGCCAGGCGAGCGGTTTCGGCCAGTCGGCGTTGGCCTGGCTGCCTTCGCCGTAGTCCATCTCCTTGGACCAGCGGCCGTTGCGCATCCATTCCAGCACCGAGGTGGGCTGGGCCTGGCACAGGTCGGTGCCGATGCCGATATGCTCGATGCCCATCAGGTCGGCGGTGCGGGCGACCATGTCGCAGAACTCCTCGAGGGAGCAATCCGGCCCGTTGTTCAGGTGGAAGGGGTAGGCCGAGAAGCCCAGGAGCCCGCCGGACTCGGCGATGGCCCGGAGCACCCGGTCCGACTTGTTGCGCTTGGCCGGGTGGAAGGAGGCCGGGTTGGCATGGGAGATGATCACCGGCCGCTCGGAGAGCTCCACCGCCTCCAGGGTCGAGCGCTCGGCGCTGTGAGACATGTCGATGACCATGCCGACCCGGTTCATCTCGCGAATCACCTGGCGGCCGAAACGGGTGATGCCGCTGTCCTCGGCCTCGTAGCAGCCGCAGGCCAGCAGGCTCTGGTTGTTGTAGGTGAGCTGCATGATCAGCAGCCCCAGGTCGCGCATCACCGCGACCATGTCGATGTCGTCCTCGATGGGCGAGCAGTTCTGGGCGCCGAGGAAGATGCCGACCTTGCCCGCCTGGCGGGCGCGCTCGATATCGCCCGGCGCGCGCACCGGCATGATCAGGTCGCCGTGGGCCTCGAAGCGGCGGTTCCACTCGCCCAGGCGCGACAGGGTCTCGCGGGTGTTCTCGTGATAGACCAGGGTGGCGTGGACGGCGTCGACGCCGCCCTCGCGCATCTGCTCGAAGATCTCCCGCGACCAGTTGGAGTACTGCAGGCCGTCGACGGTGAGCATTTCCTTGGACATGGGGCGTCTCCTCAGGCCTTGACGTAGCAGGTCTTGACCACGGTATAGAACTCGCGGGCGTAGCGGCCCTGCTCCCGGGGCCCGAAGCTGGAGTCCTTGCGGCCGCCGAAGGGCACGTGGTAGTCGGTGCCGGCGGTGGCCAGGTTGACCATCACGCAGCCGGTCTCGGCGCGAGCCTTGAAGTCATTGGCCAGCGCCAGGGAGTCGGTGATGATGCCGGCGGTGAGGCCGAAGTTGGTGTCGTTGAGGGTGGCGATGGCCTCCTCGTAGTCGCGGACCTTGATCACGCAGGCGATCGGGCCGAAGACCTCCTCGCGGTTGATGGCCATGTCGTTGGTGGTGTCGATGAACAGCGTCGGCGCCATGAAGAAGCCATCGGTGTCGCGCGTCAGGCGCTCGCCGCCGAAGGCCAGGGTGGCGCCGTCGGCCTTGGCGCGCTCGACCCAGGCCAGGTTGGACTCCAGCTGGCGGGCGTCCACGGCGGGGCCGATATGCACGCCCTCCTCCAGGGCGTGACCGACCCGGACCGTCTCGAGCTTCCCGACCAGCTTCTCGACGAAGGCGTCGTGGACCGCCGCGGTGACGATCAGCCGCGAGGAGGCGGTGCACTTCTGGCCGGTGCCGGAGTAGGCGCCGGCGAAGGCGGCCTCCACGGCCAGGTCCAGGTCGGCGTCGTCGGCGACGATCAGGGCATTCTTGGAGCCCATCTCCAGCTGGCACTTGACCAGATTGGCGGCGGTGGCGGCGGCCACGCGGCGCCCCACGTCGAGGGAGCCGGTGAAGCTCAGGGCGTCGATCTCGGGGCTCGAGATGAGGGCGTCGCCGACGCTCGAGCCCGGGCCCATCAGCAGGTTGAAGGTACCGGCGGGCAGCGCCTGGCGGCTGATGATCTCGGTCAGCGCCCAGGCGCTGGCCGGCACCAGGTTGGCCGGCTTGAAGATCACGGCGTTGCCGAAGGCCAGCGCCGGGGCGATCTTCCACACGGCAGTGGCCATGGGGAAGTTCCAGGGGCTGATGATGCCCACCACGCCCACCGGCTCGCGGCGGGTGTCCACCTCGATGCCCGGGCGCACGGAGTCGACCCGCTCGTCGATCTGGCGCAGCACCTCGGCGGCGTAGTAGTGGAAGAACTGGGCGGAGCGGTAGACCTCGCCGACGCCCTCGGCGCGGGTCTTGCCTTCTTCCCGGGCCAGCAGTTCACCGAGCTCGTCCTTGCGGGTGGCCAGCTCGTCGCCGATGGCCATCAGCACGCCGTAGCGCTGCTCCAGGCCACTCTTCGCCCACTCGCGCTGCCCCTGCCTCGCGGCGACGATGGCCTTGCCCACCTGGGCGATACTGGCCTGGGCGTAGTGACCGATCAGGTCCTGACGGTCCGAGGGGCTATGGTTGGCGACGGTGCTCTCGCCCTCGACCCACTGACCGGCGATATAAAGGGAGTGCTTGGCTGACATAATGACCTCCTGGATAGCGTTGGCATCATCCTAGGAGAGTCACTAAGATAAATATAATCAATAAAATAGATGATTTGATCAGAGAGTCTTACCATGCTGCCGGAACTCAAGCTCCAGCCCCTGCGCTATGTGTTGGCCATCGTCGACCAGGGCGGTTTCCATGCCGCCGCCAAGCAACTTCACCGCAGCCAGCCGGCCATCTCCATGGCGGTGCGCGACCTGGAGTCCCGCCTCGGTCAGGCGCTGTTCGAGAAGGGCAACGGCAAGGCGCTGCTGACCCCCTTCGGGCAGTGGTGCGAACCGCGCTTCCGCGAGCTGGTGGCCCACCATGACCGCCTCTGTCAGGCCGCCCTGGCCCTGGCCAGCCAACAGCGAGGGCGGGTGGATATCGCCGCCGTGCCCTCGGTAGCCAGCCGCCTGATGCCCAGCCTCCTGGCCAGCTTCGTTCGCGACCACCCCGGCATCGAGATCAGCCTGCAGGACGGTCACTCCGAGCGGGTCAACCAGATGGTGCTCAAGGGCGAAGTGGAGCTCGGCATCACCAGCCTGTGGCTACCCGACGAGGCGCTGAGCTTTACTCCCCTGCTGTGCGATGAGGTCGGGGTGGTGTGCCGCGACGATCACCCCCTGGCGAAACATGGCCAGTTGCACTGGCAGGCGCTGGCGGGCCATCCACTGATCCGCAACGGCACCTCGCGGCTATTGGAGGGCTCCCCCGCCGCCGAGCTGCTGGCCCGCAGCACGTTATATATTTCCAACATGATTTCCCTGACCGCCATGCTCGAGGCCGGTATCGGTATCACCACCCTGCCACGCCTGGCCTTCCAGGAGGAGCATGAGCGGCTGCGTTTTATCCCTCTCGCCGAGCCACACCTGGAGCGCCGTATCGGCCTGCTGCGTCGGGCCAGGCAGAGCCTCTCCCCCGCCGCTGAGGCCATGCAGGATCATCTGATGGAGCAGTTGGCCCCCCACACCGAGTGATTTTCGCCGAGGACGGCAGGCGCTCCTCCGCCGCCGTTGCGGCTCGCGAAGTGTCGTGCTGCGGTCAGGACGCTCCCGGCGATCCGGCAAAAATAATTAACAGGGAGGGGCTTGGCGCAACGTTTTAAATAATGCACACTGCGTTCAATATGATGACAACACCCCCTGGAGGAGCCATGTCCGTCCTGCCCGACTTCCTGATTCCCAAGGCCTATATCGGTGGCCAGTGGCGCGATGCCGAGCGTCGCTTCGCCGTGACCAACCCCGCCACCGGCGAGCTGATCGCCGAGGTGCCGGACCTGGGCGCCGACGAGGCCCGCGAGGCGGTGGCCGCCGCCGAGGCCAGCTGGGCCGACTGGCGCAAGCGCCCGGTCAAGGAGCGCGCCGCCCTGCTGCGCGCCTGGTACGAGGCCATCATGGCCAACCAGGAGGCCCTGGCGCGGCTGATGACCCTGGAACAGGGCAAGCCGCTGGCCGAGTCCCGCGGCGAGGTGGCCTACGGCGCCTCCTTCGTGGAGTTCTACGCCGAGGAAGCCAAACGCATGGCCGGCGAGACCCTGCCCAGCCATGGCGCCGACAAGCGCATCCTGGTGCTCCGCGAGCCGATCGGCGTGGTGGCCGCCATCACCCCCTGGAACTTCCCGCTGGCGATGATCACCCGCAAGTGCGCCCCGGCCCTCGCCGCCGGCTGCCCGGTGGTGATCAAGCCCGCCGAGGCCACCCCGCTGACCGCCCTGGCCCTGGTGCGCCTGGGCGAACAGGTCGGCCTGCCCGCCGGCGTGCTCAACGTGGTCACCGCCGAGAAGCCGGCCGCCATCGGCGAGGTGCTGACCACCGACCCGCGGGTACGCAAGGTCTCCTTCACCGGCTCCACCCCGGTGGGCAAGAGGCTGCTGGCCCAGTGCGCCGGCACCGTCAAGAAGGCGGCCATGGAACTGGGCGGCAACGCGCCCTTTATCGTCTTCGACGACGCCGACCTGGATGCCGCCGTGGAGGGCGCCGTGGCCTCCAAGTACCGCAACTCCGGCCAGACCTGCGTGTGCACCAACCGGGTGCTGGTGCAGGCCGGCGTCTACGAGGCCTTCCTCGAGAAGCTGGCGGCCCGGGTCGCCCAGCTCAAGGTCGGCAACGGCCTGGAGGAAGGCGTCTCCCAGGGCCCGCTGATCAACCCGGCGGCCGTCGAGAAGGTGCAGAGCCATGTGCGCGATGCCCTCGACAAGGGCGGTCGCCTGATCTGCGGCGGCGAGCCCCACGCGCTGGGCGGTACCTTCTTCCAACCCACCGTGGTCGCCGACGTGACTAGCGAGATGAAGGTGGCCACCGAGGAGACCTTCGGCCCCCTGGCGCCGGTGTTCCGTTTCGACACCGACGAGGAGGCCATCGCCATGGCCAACGCCACCGAGTTCGGCCTGGCCGCCTACTTCTATGCCCGCGACTATCGCCGCATCTGGAACGTGATGGAGAGCCTGGAGTACGGCATGGTGGCGGTCAACGAGGGCATCCTCTCCACCGAACTGGCGCCCTTCGGCGGTGTCAAGGAATCGGGCCTGGGCCGCGAAGGCTCGCACCACGGCCTCGAGGACTTTACTGAACTAAAGTATGTGTGTATCGGCGGCCTGTAAGCGCACGCCCCATCGACCAAAGGAGGCTTACTCATGAATAACGCTCAACTCAACGAGCTCAAGCAGCGCTACGTGGCCAAGGGTGCCGCCAGCCCCTCTCCCCAGTTCGTCGAGCGCGCCGAAAACGCCGAGCTGTGGGATGTCGAGGGCAAGCGCTACATCGACTTCGCCGGCGGCATCGGCGTGCTCAACCTGGGTCACCGTCACCCCAAGGTGGTCGAGGCGGTCAAGGCCCAGCTCGACAAGCTGATGCACACCTGCCAGACCGTGATCTCCTATGCCCCCTATGTGCAGTTGGCCGAGAAGCTCTGCCAACTGACCCCGATCAAGGGCGAGGCCAAGGCGATGATGGTCAACAGCGGCGCCGAGGCGCTGGAGAACGCCATCAAGATCGCCCGCGCCGCCACCGGCCGCAGCGGCGTGATCTGCTTCGATGGCAGCTTCCACGGCCGCACCTTCATGACCCTGGCCATGACCGGCAAGGTGCTGCCCTACAAGAACGACTTCGGCCCCATGCCGGGTGACGTCTTCCGCGCCCCCTTCCCGGTGCCCTACCACGGCATCAGCGAGGAGGACTCCCTCCAGGCCCTGAAGACCGTCTTCAAGACCGATATCGCGCCGCACCGCACTGCCGCCATCGTCATCGAGCCGGTGCAGGGCGAGGGGGGCTTCTATGCCGCCTCCCCGGCCTTCCTGCAGGCCCTGCGTAAGCTGTGCGACGAGCACGGCATCCTGCTGATCGCCGACGAGGTGCAGTCCGGCTTCGGTCGTACCGGCAAGCTGTTCGCCCTGGAGCACAGCGGCATCCAGGCCGATATCATGACCATGGCCAAGTCCATGGCCGACGGCATGCCGCTCTCCGCGGTGGTCGGCAGCGCCGAGGTGATGGACGCCTCCGGCCCCAACTCCCTGGGTGGCACCTACAGCGGTAACCCCCTGGCCTGCGCCGCGGCCCTGGCGGTGATCGAGGCCATCGAGGCCGAGAACATCCTCGAGAAGAGCGCCGCCCTGGGCAACAAGCTGGCCCAACGCTTCGCCAAGTGGCAGGGCGACTTCGAGGCAGTGGACAACGGCCGCAACCTGGGCTCCATGGCCGCCTTCGAGCTGGTCACCGACAAGGCCTCGCGCACCCCGGCCCCGGAGCTGGCCGCCAAGCTGTGCCAGAAGGCCAAGGAGAAGGGCCTGATCCTGCTCTCCTGCGGCTTCTGGGGCAACTCCATCCGCTTCCTGATGCCGGTGACCATCGAGGACGCCGTCCTCGAAGAGGGCCTGGACATCGTCGAGGCCGCCCTCGAGGAAGTGGTCGGCAGCAAGGCCTCCGCCACCGCCTGAGGGCTGGTGGGACCACGCTGAAAAAAACCGCCCGGCCAACTGGCCGGGCGGTTTTTTCGTATCTCCTCGAGGAATCAGGCCGCTACTTCTTGAGCATATTGATGCCCCACAGCAGCACCACGGCGCCGATCACCGCGGTGACCAGGGAGCCGATCACGCTGCCGGCCTGCAGGCCCAGCAGGCCGAACAGGAAACCGCCGATCACCGCCCCCAGGATGCCCACGCCGATATTGCCGAACAGCCCGAAGCCACCGCCGCGCATCACGTGTCCGGCGATCCAGCCCGCCAGTCCTCCGATAATCAACCAGCCGATCAAGCCCATGCGCTACTCCTTGTGTGGTCAGTGAGTTTTCCCTGATGAAGTCTACCCGACTTCAAAACGCCGAGCCCGGTTCCTCGAGGAAGGCCAGCTCCTGCGGCGTGGATTCCCGTCCCAGGATGGCATTGCGGTGCGGATAACGCCCGAACCGCGCGATGATCTCCCGGTGGCGCTGCTCGAAGCGCAGGTTCTCCTCCAGCCCCGGCTGCGCGAACAGCCGCACGGCCTGGTCATGGATCGCCAGGGACTCGCTGTGCATATAGGGCATATAGAGAAAGGCCCGTTCGGGCGTTTCCAGGGCGACATCCTCCCCTCGGGCCACCGCCTCCTGGGCCAGCACCAGGGCCTGGGGATCCTGGGCGAAGGCCCCGGGCGTCTCCCGGTAAATATTGCGCGAGAATTGATCCAGCACCAGGATCTCCGCCAGGCGCCCGCGTGGCGAGCCTCGCCACGTCCAGAGTTCGCCGCGACTCGCCGCCGCCAGGGTCGCGCCGAAGGCCTCGGCGATGCGCCGATCCAGGGCCGCGTCCTTGGCGAACCACTGGCGTGGCGTCAGGGTCTCGAACCAGAAACTCAGTACTGCCTGCGGCGATTCCGGTGCCATCGTCTGCTCCTTCGCTCGGGGCCCCGCGGGGCGATCGCCTCCAGCATAGGCGATGCTCGGCCCGCTATATTTCAACGCTGTAACAAAACCAACAATTCATCAATAAAATCTAGACCTTGGTCTAATGATCACCGCCTGGGTGCGCCGTAGAATCCCATCACCTAGTAAAATTACATAAACACCCCTCACGGGGGTGGCCCAACGGCAAGGATTCTTCCATGCACGCCCTGACCCTCATCTCCTTCCTCTTCTTCACGGGCCTGGTGGCCCTGATCACCTGGTGGCTGACCCGTCGCGACGACCATGAGAGCACCAACGGCTACTTCCTGGCCGGGCGCAGCCTCACCTTCCCGCTGATCGCCGGCTCGCTGCTGATGACCAACCTCTCCACCGAGCAGATGGTGGGTCTCAACGGCGCCGCCTTCAGCGACGGCCTGAGCGTCATGGCCTGGGAGGTGATCGCGGTGATCGCCCTGGTGGCCCTGGCGCTGTTCTTCCTGCCGCGCTTCCTGAGAAGCGGCATCGCCACCCTGCCCCAGCTGCTGGCGATCCGCTTCGATAACGGCACCCAGTTGATCGCCAATATCATCTTCCTGATCGCTTATGCGGTGATCCTGCTGCCGATCATCCTCTACTCCGGCGCCATGGGCCTGCAAGGCATGCTCGACCTGCCCGGCCTCACCGGCATCCAGTCCTCCACCACCCTGCTGTGGCTGACGGTGTGGGTCGTCGGCATCATCGGCGCCCTCTATGCCCTGTTCGGCGGCCTGCGCACCGTGGCGGTCTCCGACACCCTCAACGGGGTGGGCCTGCTGATCGGCGGCTTCTTGATCGTCTATGTGGGCCTGCAGGCGGTCAGCGGCGGCGAGGGCGTACTGGCGGGCTGGGAGCTCCTCAAGGCCAGCGACCCGCAGAAGCTCAACTCCATCGGCGGCCCGGAACAGCAGGTGCCCTTCTCCACCGTCTTCACCGGCGTGCTGCTGCTGCACCTCTTCTACTGGACCACCAACCAGCAGATCATCCAGCGCACCTTCGCCGCCAAGAACCTCGCCGAGGGCCAGAAGGGCGTGCTGCTGACCGGCGCCTTCAAGCTGCTCGGGCCCCTCTACCTGGTGCTGCCGGGGATCATCGCCTACCACCTCTATGCCGACCAGGGCGTGCGCGCCGACGAGGCCTATGGCCATCTGGTGTTCAATGTGCTGCCTCCCTACCTCACCGGCTTCTTCGCCGCGGTGATGGTGGGCGCCATCCTCTCCTCCTTCAACTCGGCGCTGAACAGCACCACCACCATCTTCAGCCTGGGCATCTACAAGGGCGTGCTGAAGAAGGACGCCAGCGAGGAGCAGGTAGTCAAGTCGGGCAAGGTGTTCGGCTGGATCATGGCCCTCACCACCATGACCATCGCCCCGCTGCTGGCCGGCCAGGAGAGCCTCTTCGGCTACCTGCAGAAGATGAACGCCATCTACTTCATTCCGCTGCTGGCGGTGGTGCTGGTGGGCCTGCTGACCAAGCGGGTACCGCCCATGGCCGCCAAGGTGGCCCTGGTGGGGGGCTGCCTGCTGATCGCCGCGGGCTACTTCGTGCCGCCCTTCGACAAGCTGCCGGGGATCATGCACGAGTTCCACTTCGTGGCGGCGGTCTTCGTGCTGCTGGTGGCGGTGATGCTGCTGATCGGCAAGCTGCGCCCGCGGGCCACCCCCTGGGTCCACGAGGACAGCGGCGAGGTGGACCTGACCCCCTGGAAGGGCGCCGTGCCCTCGGCGGTAGTGCTGGTGGTGCTGGTGATCCTGCTCTACGGTGCCTTCGCCGGCTAGGCTCGGCCCGAGAGCGGGCTTGACTCGCCCGACGTGAAGCCCCGCCACGCGCGGGGCTTCGCCGTTTCCGGCCCTTGCCGCGCTACGCCAGGGAGAGCAGACTAGGAGCCTTAGCACGCAAAGGAATGTCGTCATGCCGCTTACCGTGACCCTGCTGTCGCTGTGCCAGGCCCTGCTGGTCAGCGGCAATATCCTCTTGATCGCCGTTTCGCCGCTGATCGGCGCCGCCCTGGCGCCCAACGCCGCCTGGGCCACGGCGCCGGTGGCCACCCAGTGGCTGGGGCTGATGTGTGCCACCATCCCCGCCTCCCTGCTGATGGCGAAACTGGGCCGCAAGCGCGGCTTCGTGCTGGGCAATCTGGCGGGCCTGGCCGGCGTCGCCGTCGCCGCCCAGGCCCTGGTGGCCGAGCACTTCCTGCTCTTTATGCTGGGCACCTGGATGATCGGCATCGGCATCGGCTTCGGCCAGCTCTACCGCTTCGCCGCCGTGGAGGCGGCCCCGGCGCCGCTGCGCGACCGGGCCATCGGCCTGGTGATGGGCGGCGGGGTGCTGGCGGCCTTCTTCGGCCCCTGGCTGGCCCGCACCAGCCGCGAGCTGGCCGACACCCCCTTCCTGGGCAGCTTCCTGGGCCTGGGCGCCCTCTATCTGGTGGCGCTGCTGCTGATCGCCCTGCTGCGCCTGCCGCCGCCGACGGCCACCCATGGCGAAGGGACCACTCGCCCCCTGGGCACCATCCTGCGCCAGCCGATGTTTATCGTCGCCGTGACCGCGGCACTGATCGGTTACGGGGTGATGAACCTGGCCATGACCGCCACGCCCCTGGCCATGGCCGGTGCCGGCCACCACTTCGATCATGTCGCCGCCACCATCCAGTGGCATGTGGTGGCCATGTTCCTGCCCTCCTTCGTCACCGGACGCCTGACCGGCCGCTTCGGGGCGCCGCGCATGATCTTTGCCGGCTGCCTGCTGCTCGCCGCCAGCGCCCTGGTGGCCCAGCTGGAGGCCGGGGTGATGGGCTTCCACCTGGGACTGATCCTGCTCGGACTGGGCTGGAACTTCACCTTCCTGCCCGCCACCGGCCTGCTCACCGAGACCTACCGCCCCGCCGAGAAGGCCCGCACCCAGGCCGCCAACGAGTTCCTGGTCTTCTCCACCGTGACCGTCACCGCCCTGCTGGCCGGCCCCATGGTCAACGCCCTGGGCTGGGCGGCGCTGAATGCCTGGCTGCTGCCGCTGTGCCTGCTGCCGGTGGCGGCCCTGGCCTGGCAGCGACTTGCCAAGCCGCTGGCCGATCCCCACATTAGTGACTGACCCAGCCACGAGAGAGCCCCATGCGCCCACCCTTGGCCCGCGACGTCCAGGATCTGCTCGAACGGGGCCGCGACCGCCAGCTGCGGCTGGCGGTGACCGGCCTCTCCCGGGCCGGCAAGACCGCCTTCCTCACCTCCCTGGTCAACCAGCTGCGCCATGCCGGCCTGGAGGCACGCCTCGACCTGCTGCCCGCCGCCCGGGAGGGACGCCTGCTGGGGGCCCGGCGGGTCGATCAGGGCGATCTCTCGGTGCCCCGCTTCCCCTATGACCCGGCCATGGCGGCCCTCACCGAGCGCCCGCCGCGCTGGCCGGAGCCGACCCGGGGCATCAGCGAGCTGCGCCTGCTGATCCGCTACCGTCCCACCCGGCGTGGCCTGCTGGGCGGCGAGACCCGCCAACTGACCCTGGACCTGTTCGACTACCCCGGCGAGTGGCTACTCGACCTGCCGCTGCTGGGCCACGACTACGCCAGTTGGAGCCGGGCCCAGTGGCAGGGCCTGGGGCCGGCGCGGCGCGAGCACTTCGCCGACTGGCTGGCGGCGGTGGCCGAGCTCGACCCGGCGGCCCCCGCCGACGAGGCCCAACTGGCCGGCCTCGCCGAGCGCTACGCCGAGGGGCTGCGCTCGGCCCGGGAGGCGGGCTTCGCCGACCTGCAGCCGGGGCGCTTCCTGCTCCCCGGCGACCTGGCCGGCGCCCCGGTGCTGCAGTTCTTCCCGCTGCCCGGCCTCGACGACGGCGCCACCGGCAAACCGGCGCCGGAGAGCAACCTGGCCACCCTGACGCGGCGCTTTCGCCACTACCAGCAGAAGGTCGTCAAGCCCTTCTACCGGGAGCACTTCCGCCGCTTCGATCGCCAGATCGTGCTGGTGGACCTGCTCGGCGCCCTCGGCGCCGGCCCGGAGCGTTTCGACGACTTGGCCCGGGCGCTGGGCACCCTGATGCAGAGCTTCGACTACGGCAAGCGCAGCCTGCTCAATCGCCTCTTCGCGCCGCGCATCGACCGCCTGGCCATCGCCGCCACCAAGGCCGACCATGTGACCCCGGAGCAGCACCCCCGCCTGGTCGCCCTGCTGGAAGCGCTGCTGGCGGAGCCCCTCAAGGAGCTGCGCTTCGCCGACGTGCCGGTCAAGGCGCTCTCCCTGGCCGCCATTCGCGCCACCGAGCCCCGGGAGGTGACCCAGCGGGGCACCACCAGCCCGGCCCTGCGCGGTACCCTGCTGAGTGGCGAGGAGGCACTGCTGTTTCCCGGCGAGGTGCCGGGCCGACTGCCGGATCGTGACTTCTGGCACCGCCAGGGCTTCGACTTCCCGGCCTTTCGCCCGCCGCCGATCGACGGCGGCGCCCTGCCCCATATTCGCCTCGACGCCGCGCTGGACTGGTTGTTGGGCGATAAGCTGACATAGAGAGCCCCGATGACCGACCCGCGCCCCGGGAGACGCTTTTCCCTCGACGAGACGCCCAGCGCCCAGGACGACCCGCGCCCCGGGCAGCGCTTCGACGACGCCCAGGCCAGCCGCCCCCTGGATGAGGAGAACGAGCCGGGGCACGCCGAGGCGGCGCTCGACGCCGGCCTGGCCCGCCCACGCAAGCGCCGCTGGGGGCTGCTGACCCTGCTCGGCGGTGCCCTGGGCCTGGGTGCCCTGGAGGGCGCCCAGACCCTCTATCGGGCCAGCCTCGGCGGCGACTGGCTGGCCGGTGGCTGGAGCCTGCTGCTGCTGCTGGCCCTGGGCCTGGGGGGCACGGCGCTGGGCCGCGAGCTCTGGCGGCTCAAGCGGCTGCGCCGCCATGTGCGGCTGCGCGAAGCCCTGGATAGCCTGCCCCAGGCGACGCCGGGCGAGGCCCAGGCCCTGGCGGAGCGGCTGCGTCGCCAGCTCGGCCTCGACGACGATCACCCCCACTGGCGCGACTACCTGGCCGCCCGGGGCCCCCACCATGACGGCGCCGAGACCGCGGTGCTGCTGGCTCACCACCTGCTGGCGCCCCGGGATCGCGAGGCGCGGCGGCTGATTTCGCGGATGTCCGGCGATACCGCGGTGATGGTGGCCCTGAGCCCCCTGACCCTGGTGGACATGGCCCTGGTGGCCTGGCGCAACCTGGCCCTGGTAAACCGCCTGGCCCACCTCTACGGCCTGGAGCTGGGCTACGCCAGCCGCCTGCGCCTGCTGCGGGCGGTGCTCTACAACATGGCCTTCGCCGGCGCCGGCGAGCTGGCCAGCGAGGCGGGCATGGAGCTGGTGTCGATGAACCTGGCGGGCCGCATCTCCCTGCGCGGCGCCCAGGGACTGGGGGTGGGTCTGCTCAGCGCCCGGCTCGGCCTGCGCACCCAACGCCTGGCGCGGCCCCTGGCCTTCGCCGAGGCCGAGACGCCACGCCTCAAGGACCTGCGCCAGGATGTCTGGCAGCGCCTGCGCCGCCTGGAAACCCAGGGCGAAAGCGACAAGACGCCACGGACTTGACCCCGGTCAAGTCAGACCGGCGCAGATGACCTAGGATGGTTACCAAGCGCCGCTAGCGGCGAAGTCCCCGACGAAAAAGGAGAGGTTCCATGTACAAGTCACTGCTGGTCGCCGTGGATGGTTCCGAAAACGGCAAGAAAGCCCTGGAGCTGGCCTGTCAGTTGGCCCAGGGGGAGACCACCCTGCATATTCTGCATATCCCCGAGTCCCTGGCCCATGAGAGCACCCTGGTGTGGGGCATCGGCGCCGTTTCCCTGGAGGCCAGCCGGGAGGACCTGGAGGCCGCCGGCAGGCAGGTGATCGAGCGCGCCGAGGCCCAGGCCAGGGAGCTGGGCGTGGCCAAGGTGGAGACCCACCTGGGCCAGGGCGAGCCGGCCCGCACCATCCTCAGCCAGGCCAAGACCCTGGGTGTCGACGCCATCGTGCTGGGCAGCCGCGGCCTGGGCGACCTGGCCGGGCTGGTGATGGGCAGCGTCTCCCACAAGGTGATGCATAGTGCCAAGTGCGGCGTGATTACCGTCCGCTAAACCCCACAAGGCAAGGTGAGGCGATATGGCGCCGGGTGCGGCGTGATTACCGTCCGCTAAACCCCACAAGGCAAGGTGAGGCGATATGGCGCCGGGTGCGGCGTGATCGCCATCCGCTAAACCAGAAACGCAAGGCGCCCTTGCCCTGGGCTCGCTGCCAGGGCAAGGGCGCCTCGTGTTGTTCACCATCGTCGCTTAGCCAGCCACCGCCTCGGTCATCAGGTGCCGAGCCACGTGCTCCAGCATCCGCGTCTCGCGCAGGATCGAGAGCCCCATGCTGGCCTCCTTGGCCGCCATCACCCCCCGGTTATGGGCGATCGCCTCCGCGATCGGCACCCAACGCGGCACCATGCCGTTGGCCTGCTCGTAGCCCTCCAGGCGCGTCTCGCCCAGGTCGCGATCCACCCGGCAGTGGTAGAAATAGGAGTGCATATACATCAGGTCATACTGCGGCTTGTAGTGGGGCCGCCACTCCTCCACCACCCCATAGGGCGCCAGCACGCGGATATTGCGCGCCCCGGTCTCCTCGGCCAGCTCCCGATGCAGCCCCGCCGCCAGGGCCTCGCCCTCGTCCACCCCGCCGCCGGGGAAGCTGAAGTCGTTGTAGCGGCGGGTATAGAGCAGCAGGATCTCCTCGCCATCGAGGATCACCCCCCGGGCGGCCCGGCGGCGATGAATGCGCGCCGCCGGCGCCTCCAGGGAGTCGAGCTCGGGATGGACGATACGCTCGATCAATCGCATGGGCGGGGCCTCGTCGGAATCAGCAGGCCGGCTACCCTACCCGCCCCCCGGCACCGCGGCAAGCCTCAGGCCAGGCGGTGCTCGCTCTGGCCATCGAAGAGCACCGCCCGCCCCAGGTCGATACGCAGCGCCAGGCGCTCGCCGGGCAGCACCGGACAGCGGGGCCCCACCCGGGCGGTGACCTCCCCTTCTCCCAGGGGCAGGCGCAGCAGGATATCCGCCCCGGTGGGCTCGGCCACCGAGACCCGCGCGGTGAAGGGCGCGCCCTGGGCCATTTCATCGATCCGCGCATCGTGCTCGGCGAAGTGCTCGGGGCGCAGGCCCAGCAGCACCCGCTGGCCCACCCGCGAGGCCAGGGCCTCGGTGGGCCGGGGCCAGGGCAGGCAGAGATCGTCTTCGCCGGGGGTGACGATACGCAGCCGGTAGCCCTGCGCCGCGTCGCCCTCCAGGGTGGCGTCGATCAGGTTCATCGACGGCGAGCCCATGAATTCCGCCACGAAGCGATTGACCGGGTCGTTGTAGATCGCCTCCGGGGTGCCCAGTTGCAGGATCTCGCCGTCGCGCATCACGGCAATGCGGTCGGCCAGGGTCATCGCCTCGACCTGGTCGTGGGTGACATAGACGATGGTGGTGCCGAGGCGCTGATGGAGCTTCTTGATCTCGGTGCGCATATCGACGCGCAGCTTGGCATCCAGGTTGGAGAGCGGCTCGTCGAAGAGGTAGATCTGCGGCTCCCGGGCCAGGGCACGGCCCATGGCCACCCGCTGGCGCTGGCCGCCGGAGAGTTGCGACGGCTTGCGCTCGAGCAGATGGGAGATCTGCAGCAGGTCGGCGACCCGCTCCACGGCGGCCTCCCGTTCGCCCCGGGGCATCTTGCGCATCTCCAGGCCGAAGGCGATGTTCTGGCGCACCGTCATGCTGGGGTAGAGGGCATAGGACTGGAACACCATGGCGATGTCCCGCTCCGCCGGGGTGCACCAGGTGACGTCGCGCCCGGCGATGCGGATCTCCCCCGCGGTGACCGGCTCGAGGCCGGCGATGGCGTTCATCAGCGTCGACTTACCGCAGCCGGAGGGCCCCACCAGGATCAGGAACTCCCCCGATTCGATGGCCAGGCTGACCTCCTTGAGCACCTCGGTATTGCCGAATGTCTTGCGAACCTTGTTGATTTCCAGAGCCGACATGGCGGTTACCTCGTTATTAATTGTTGTCTTGGGTTCTTGGACCTAGCCCTTGACCGAGCCGGCGGTCAGCCCGCGCACGAAATACTTGCCGGCCAGCACATAGACCACCAGGGTCGGCAGGGCGGCGATCATGGCGGCGGCCATGTCCACGTTGTACTCCTTGACCCCGGTGGAGGTGTTGACCAGGTTGTTGAGGGCCACCGTCACCGGCTGGGTGTCGTGCCCCGAGAAGGCCACCCCGAACAGGAAGTCGTTCCAGATCTGGGTGAACTGCCAGATCACCGAGACCACGATAATCGGCGCCGACACCGGCAGCAGGATGCGCCAGAAGATGCGGAAGAAGCCCGCCCCGTCCAGCTTGGCCGCCGCCACCAGCTCCCGCGGCACCGCCACATAGAAGTTGCGGAAGAACAGGGTGGTGAAGGCGATGCCGAACACCACATGCACCAGGATCAGCCCCGCCCGGGAGCTGGCCAGGCCCAGCCAGCCCAGGGTCTGGGCCATGGGCAGCAGCACCACCTGGAAGGGGATAAAGCAGCCGAACAACATCAGCGCGAAGAGCAGCTCCGAGCCCCGGAAGCGCCACTGGGTCAGGGCATAGCCGTTGAGCGCCCCCACCAGGGTGGAGATCAGCACCGCGGGAATCACGATGGCGAAGGAGTTCCAGAAGTAGCCGCCGATGCCCTCGCAGCGCATCCCGGTGCAGGCCTCGCCCCAGGCCTTGGCCCAGGGCTCCAGGGTCGGCGCCAGGGGCAGCGCCAGCAGGCTGCCGGCACGGATCTCCTCCAGGGGCTTGATCGAGGTGAGCAGCATCACCACCAGCGGCAGCAGGTAGAAGAGCGCGGCCAGGATCAGGGTGGCATAGAGGGCACCCCGACCCAGGCGCGCCAGGGGCGTCTGACGACGGATGACGTTAGCCATGCTTGCGACTCCTCAGTTCCGAATAGAGGTAGGGCACCAGGATCGCCAGCACGCCGCCCAGCATCAGCATGGCGCTGGCGGAGCCCAGGCCGATCTGGGCGCGGTTGAAGGCGTGGGCATACATGAAGGTGGCGGGCAGGTCCGAGGCATAGCCGGGGCCGCCGCCGGTCAGCGCCACCACCAGGTCGAAGCTCTTGATGGCGATATGGGCGAGGATCATCACCGCGCTGAACACCACCGGGCGCAGGCAGGGCAAGACCACCCGCCAGTAGATCCGCGCCAGGCCGGCGCCGTCGAGCTGGGCGGCCTTGATGATGCTGTCGTCGATGCCGCGCAGCCCGGCCAGGAACAACGCCATGACGAAGCCGGAGGCCTGCCAGACCGCGGCGATCACCAGGGTGTAGACCGCCATGTCCGGGTTCACCAGCCAGTCGAAGCGGAAGCCCTCGAAGCCCCAGCCGCGGACCATGGCCTCCAGCCCCAGGCCGGGGTTGAGCAGCCACTTCCAGGCCACCCCGGTGACGATAAAGGAGAGCGCCATGGGGTAGAGGTAGAGGGTGCGCAGGGCTCCCTCCTGGCGGATGCGCTGATCGAGCAGGATCGCCAGCACGGCCCCCAGCACCAGGCAGATGGCGATAAAGAGGCCGCCGAAGAGCACCAGGTTGGCGGAGGCCACCCACCAGCGGTCGTTGGCCATCAGCCGCGCATACTGGGCGAAGCCGACGAACTCGTAGCTGGGCAGCATCCGCGAGTTGGTCAGGGAGAGCGCCAGGGTCCACAGCATGAAGCCGTAGACGAAACACAGGGAGACGGCCGCCGAGGGGGTCAGCACCAGGCGCGGCAGCCAGGCCTGGAGGCGCGCCGCGGGGGTCGGCCGGGCGGGCGCGGGCCGCCCGGTCTCCCGGGAGGTCGAGAGCGATAGGGTCATGGGGTCACCACTGGCTTCGGCGGCGGGCGAACCCGCCGGTGGCAGGGAGAGGCGGCGCGTGCCGCCTCCTCGATGTCGAGCAGATGTAGGCCTAGTAAGTGGCCTGGGCGGCGCGGACCAGCCGCTGTGCCGCCTGCTCGGCGCTCATGTCGCTGCTGTTGAAGTAGTTGGTGACGATATCGAACAGGGCCCCCTGGACGTCGGCACGCACCGCCATGCCATGGGCCATGCTGGGCACCAGGCCGCCGTTGTCGGCGGCCGCCTGGAAGTCGGCCATGGAGGCCTGGGCACAGGCGTCGAAGGCGCTCATGTCCAGGTCGGTACGGGCGGGGATCGAGCCCTTGGCCAGGTTGAAGGTCTCCTGGAAGGTGGGCTCCAGCACCAGCCGCGCCAGGTCGTGCTGGGCGGCCAGGTCGGCGGCCTCGGTGACCCGGAACATGGCCAGGCTGTCGATATTGAAGGTGAAGGCCGAGTCGGTGCCCGGGGCCGGGGCGCAGAGGTACTCCTCGCCGGCGCTGAGGCCGGCGGCGGTGAACTCGCCCTTGGCCCAGTCCCCCATCAGTTGCATCGCGGCCACCCCGTGGATGACCATGGCGGTGGCCACGTTCCAGTCGCGCCCCGGCATGCCCTCGTCCATCAGCTCGCGCAAACGCTTGAAGGTGGTCAGGGCCTGGATCATGGTGTCGCTGCCCAGGGCCTCGGGGTCGAGCTCCACCAGGGCACGCCGGTAGAAGTCCTCACCGCCCTCCGCCAGCACCACCGTCTCGAAGAGGGTGGCGTCCTGCCAGGGCTGGCCACCATGGGCCAGGGGCACATGGCCCGCGGCGCGAATCGCCTCGGCGGCCGCGAACAGCTCGTCGAAGCTCTCGGGCATCTCCACCCCGGCGGCCGCCAGCACCTCGGGGTTGCCCCACAGCCAGTTGACCCGGTGCACGTTGACCGGCACCGCCACATAGTGGCCGTCGTGGCGCATGATCTCCGCCACCCGGGGCGGCAGCAGGCCATCCCAGGCCTCCGTCTCGGCCACCTCGTCCAGCTCGCCGAGCAGCCCCAGGCCGCCCCACTCCTGGATCTCGGGGCCCTTGATCTGGGCCGCCGAGGGCGGGTTGCCGGACATGGCCCGGGACTTGAGCACGGTCATGGCGGTCTCGCCGCCGCCGCCGGCCACGGCGAAGTCCTGCCAGGCGTGGCCCTCGGCCTCCACCAGGTCCCTGAGCACCGAGGCGGCCTGGGCCTCGCCGCCGGAGGTCCACCAGTGCAGTACCTCTACCTCACCGGCCTGGGCCGCGGCGGAGGCGCCCAGGGTCGCGGCCACGGCGAGGCCGAGCAGGGTGGGACGCAGCATGACGGGACGGGATTCAACGGATGCGGGCATAGCGTGTCTCCTTGTTGTTATCGTGTCGCGCTCTGATATCGCACTCTGGGGGCACGATTATCGACACGCTACTCCAGGCCCGTCCCCGGGTGGGGTTACCTAGTGCTGCAAAGTCTTGCGGTTTTATTACCCCCTTGTAATAAACGACCGCCGGGCGGACTACCGGCGGGGCAGGCGCAGCCGCACCACCAGCCCCCCCTGGGGATGGTTGAAGAGCTCGAACTCACCGCCCAGGGCGCGGACGATATGCCGGGCGATACCCAGCCCCAGGCCGCTGCCGCCGGTATGCCGGCTGCGCGAGGGCTCCAGGCGCACGAAGGGCTCGAAGACCCGCTCGAGCTGCGCCTCGGGAATCCCCGGGCCGTGATCGCGCAGGGTGATCACCAGCGCCTCGGGGCCGTCCGCCAGGCTCGCCTCGACCCGGCCGCCGTAGAAGATGGCGTTCTCCAGCAGGTTGCCCAGGCAGCGCTTCAGGGCCAGGGGCTTGGCCGGCAGCGGCGCCGCCTCCCCGTCCAGGTGCACCTCGCCCCCCTGCAGGCGCAGCTCGGCGGCGAGGCTCTCCAGCAGCGCGACCACGTCCACCGCCACCACCTCCTCGTGGAGGTCGAGCCCCTTTACCGAGGCGAGCGCCCCCTTGACCAGCAGGTCCAGCTCGTCCAGGGAGGCGCAGAAACGCTCCCGCTGGTGGGGGTCGTCGAGCATCTCGGCGCGCAGGCGCATCCGGGTGATGGGGGTCTTGAGGTCGTGGGAGATCGCCGAGAAGAGCCGCTCGCGCTCCTCCACCTGGGCGCGGATGCGCCGCTGCATGCGGTTGAAGGCCTGGGTGGTCTCGCGGGTCTCCCGGGGCCCCCGCTCCGGCAGGGGCGGCGCGTCCAGGTCATCGCCCAGTTGGCGGGCGGCCCGGGCCAGCCGCGCCAGGGGTCGGGTCACGCCGCGGATGCCCAGCCAGGAGAGCCCCACCACGGTGAACAGCACGATCAGCACCGCGAAGAGGCGATCCCCGGCCAGCCAGTGGCGCCCGGCGAAGAGCTCCGGCACCGGCAGCAGGGTCGCCACATAGAGCCACTCCCCCGGTTCCAGGGCCATCTGCACCACCAGAATCGGCGGCGACAGGGGCTCCATCAGCAGGCTGTGCTGACCCCAGCGGGGCGGCAGGTCGTGCAGCAGCACCTGGTTGTTGAGCAGGCGCAGGGTCTCGGGGCGGGAGAACTCCACCCGGGCATCGCTGATGCCCAGCTCCTCCCCCAGCACCCGCCGGAAGTTGCCCACCACCAGGGCCTGCTCAGGGCCCCGGCCGATCTCCTCCACCGGGATGCGATGGTCGTTGATGCTGACGAAGAAGCGGGTCCCGCCCATGTCGCGCAGCTGGTCCAGCACGATATGCCGGTAGTCACGGGGCAGGGAGCGGAAGAAGCGCACCGTGGAGGCGACGCTGTAGGCCACGTTGCGGGAGAGCTCGTCGAGCTGCTCGAGCTGGCTGGCGCGGGCCTGGGCGGTCCAGATCGCGTAGCTGGCCAACTGGGCGCTGAGCACCCCGGTGATCATGATCAGCACGAAGCGACCGCGCAGCGAGCGCGGCAGTCCGCGCGCCAGGGTGCGCCGCAGGCGACGCCAGGGACCGACGACCTCCGCCATCCTAGGCGAGCACCTCGACCCGGGTGGCCAGCACATAGCCGGCGCCGCGCACGGTGCGGATCAGTTGCGAGTGCTGGGCGTCCTCGCCCAGGCGCTGGCGCAACCGGCACACATGCACATCGATGGAGCGATCCAGGGGCGGCGCCGGCCGCCCCCGGGTCAGCTCGAAGAGCGCCTCCCGGGAGAGCACCTCCTCGGGGTGGTCGAGGAACACCTGCAGCAGCTGGAAGTCGGCCCCGGAGAGGGTGGTGCGCGCCTCCTCGGCATCGATCAGCTCCCGGCTCACCCGGTCCAGGCGCCAGTCGCCGAAGGCCACCAGCCGCGCCTGGGCCGCGCTGGGCGGCGTGGAAACGCCCCGCGTGCGGCGCAGCACCGCCTTGATGCGGGCCAGCAGCTCGCGGGGATTGAAGGGCTTGCCCAGGTAGTCGTCGGCGCCCAGCTCCAGGCCGAGGATGCGATCGGTCTCGTCGGCGCTGGCGGTGAGCATGATGATCGGCACCTCGCTGTCGCGGCGCAGCTCGCGACAGAGGGTGAAGCCGTCGTCGCCGGGCAGCATCAGGTCGACGATCAGCAGGTCCGGGGTCTCCCGGGCCAGCAGGGCGCGCAGGGCCTCGCCGTCCTCGGCGGTCAGGGCCCGGTAGCCGTGGCGGCCCAGGTAGTCGGCCAGCAGCTCGCGGATCTCGGGGTCGTCATCGACCACGATCAGGGTGGCAGGCGTCGTCGTCATGGCGGGCATCCCGCGCTGAGGGGTGATGGGTTATCGATCATGGGACAGGGCCAGGGCGGCGACAAGGCGACCGCGACCAAGGTCGCAGGCTCAGAGGGCGAAGCGCTCGCTCAGCCACTCGGCCACCGCCGCCTCGCCATGGTGGCCGATGCGCCGCGCCTCGGGCACCCGGCCGGCCAGCTCCGGGTGGGCGTTGGCCATCACCTGGGCCTCGCCGGCAAGCCGGAGCATCTCGGTGTCATTGAGGTTGTCGCCGAAGGCCAGGCAGGCCTCGGGGGCCAGTCCCAGGCGCTCGAGCAGGGCCGTCAGGGCGGTGCCCTTGTTGACCCCGCCGGCCATGATCTCCAGGGCATTGGCGGTGGAATAGGTGATATGCAGGGCCTGCCCATGGTGCGCCAGGGCCTGGGCCTCCAGGCGCGCCAGATGATCCGGGTCGCCGATATAGAGCACCTTGCCGACGCGTTCGCCGTCCAGGGCGTCAGGCGCCACCACCCGATAGCCGAAACCGGTGGCGGCATGCAGCGCCAGCAGCCGCGGCGCCTCGGCGTCGATCAGCCAGTCATCGTCCCGGTAGAGGTTGAGGCGCACCTCGGCGGGGCGCTCCAGGGCGATCAGCGCCCGGGCCCGGGCCGCGTCAAGGTGACGGGCCGCCAGCAGGCGTCCCGCCGGGTCGTGGAGATAGGCGCCATTGGTGCTGATCAGGTGCACCGGCACCCCGAGGCGTTCCCGATAGGCCAGCATGTCCCGATAGTGGCGCCCGGAGGCGAAGGCCAGGTGATGGCCCCGCTCGGCCAGGGCCCGCAGCACGGCGACGGTGCGCGGGGCCAGGTCATGGTCGGCGCCCAGCAGGGTGCCATCCAGGTCGGAGACGATCAGGCGTGGGGTCATGGGGCGCTCCCGGAATCAGGGCGCCTCAGCTTAACCGATTCACCCCGGGGACTCCTAGTCGTAACGGCAGTGAGTCAGGCTATTACGGTGGGAATCGCTAAGGGGCGCTGGGGCCGGTGTAGAAACGATAGGGCCGGCCCCGAATGATCGGGGCCGGCCCTAGGACACGATGGCTGTCTTAGGCGTCGCTCAGCCCCCGGGCCACGGCGACGGCCCGTTCGCCCAGCAGCACATGGATCACGCCCCGCTCCAGGCGCTGGACCGCCTGGGCGCCGAGGCCGGCCAGGGCCGCCTCGTCCAGGGCCTGGGCATCGGCCAGTTCCAGGCGCAGCCGGGTGGCGGCCACCGCCGTGGCGCTGCGCAGATTGCCCTCGCCTCCCAGGGCCCGGTGCCAGGCCTGACGCGCCTGGGCATCGATGGCCGGGATAGCGTGGGGCTGGGGTGCTTCCCCGGCCTCGGGCGCCGGCGTCGCTGCGGCCACGGGCGCCGTGCCCTGGGCGGCCATGGCGGCGCGAATCTCGTCGGCCACCCCATCCGCGATGGGACCGAGGATCACCTGGAGGCCGCCGCCCTGCAGGCGCATGATGCCCCGGGAGCCCAGCCCCTTGAGGGCCGCCTCATCGATGGCCTCGGGGTTCTCCAGCACCAGGCGCAGCCGGGTGGTGCAGGCGCCGACGCTGGTGAGGTTGCCCGCCCCGCCCAGGGCGGCGACGAAGGCCGGGCCGCGCTCGCCGGCGGCATGGGATGCGACGGGCGCCGCGGTTTCCGGCTCGCGGCCCGGGGTGGGCAGGTCGAAGCGCAGGATGGCCCAGCGGAACACCGTGTAGTAGAGGGCGAAGTAGGCCAGGCCCACCGGCAGCATCAGCCAGCCATTGGTGGAGAGCCCATAGGAGAGGGCGAAGTCGAAGGCCCCGGCGGAGAAGGTGAAGCCGAGCTTGACGTCGAGCCAGTGCAGCAGCGCCATGGAGACGCCGGTCAGCACCGCATGCAGGCCATAGAGCAGCGGCGCCAGGAACATGAAGGTGAACTCGATGGGCTCGGTGACCCCGGTGAGGAAGGCGGTCAGCGCCAGCGACAGCAGCAGGCCGCCCACCTGGGCACGCCGCCCCTTGGGCGCGGCGTGGTACATGGCCAGCGCCGCCGCCGGCAGGCCGAACATCATCACCGGGAAGAAACCCGCCATGAAGCGGCCCGCCTCGGGGTCGCCGGCGAAGAAGCGGTTGAGGTCGCCGCTGGCCACCACCCCGGAGGCCGCCTCGAAGCTGCCGAAGACGAACCACACCAGGCTGTTGAGCACATGGTGCAGGCCGGTGACGATCAGCAGGCGGTTGAGGGTGCCGTAGACGAACAGGCCCAGCTCGCCGGCGTCGATCAGCCACTGGCCGAGAGCATCGATGCCATGCTGCACCGGCGGCCAGACCAGGCCGAAGAACACCCCCAGGGCCACGGCGGCCAGGCCGGTGGCGATGGGCACGAAGCGTCGCCCGCCGAAGAAGGCCAGGTATTCCGGCAGCTGGATCGCGTGGTAGCGGTTATAGAGCAGGCCCGCCACGCTGCCGATGATGATGCCCGCCAGCACCCCCATATCGATCTCGGGGTTGAGGGCGGTAAGCACGGCGTCCAGCACCAGGTAACCGATCACCCCGGCCAGGCCGGCGGCGCCGTTGTTGTCGTTGGCGAAGCCCACCGCCAGGCCGATGGCGAAGATCAGCGCCAGGTTGGCGAAGATCGCCTCGCCGGCACTGGCGATAAAGGCGATATCCAGCAGGTCGGGCTGGCCCAGGCGCAGCAGCAGGCCGGCGATGGGCAGCACCGCGATGGGCAGCATCAGGGAGCGGCCGAGCCGCTGTAGCCCGCCCATCAGGCGGGATCCCAGGGTCGTGGTAGACATCTCAGCACCTCTCGAGGGTCGTTGTCGTTGTTGTGGTGGTGGCGTCGGTCCGGGCCAGCCAGGCGGTGAGGCGCTCGCGCACCGCGGCGGCATCGTCCAGGGCCAGCAGCTCGGGCAGCTCGGCGGCCAGGGCGGCGGCGTCCAGGCGCCGCAGGGCGGCCTTCACCGCCGGCACCCGGGCCGGCTCCACGGAGAGTTCGTCGACGCCCAGCGCCACCAGCAGGGGCGCGGCCAGGTCGTCGCCGGCGGCGGCGCCGCACACCCCCACCGGGCAGCGTCCCCTGGCGCCGGCCACCGTGGCCTGGATCAGCCGCAGCACCGCCGGGTGCAGCACGTCGGCCCGGGCGGTCAGGGCCGGATCCTCGCGATCCATGGCCAGGGTGTACTGGGTCAGGTCGTTGGTGCCGATGGAGAGGAAGTCCGCCTCGGCGGCGAGGCTGGCGGCACAGAGGGCGGCGCTGGGCACCTCGATCATCGCCCCCAGGCGCGGCCGCGCGGTGAGGCCCAGCTCAGCGGCGATGGCCTCCAGGCGCTGGCGCACCTGGCGCAGCTCGCCGGCCTCGCTGATCATGGGCAGCATGATATGCAGCGTCTCCAAGGGCGTGACGCCGAGCAGGGCCCTGAGCTGGGTCTCCAGCAGCTCGGGGTGGCTGGCCCAGAGGCGGGCGCCGCGCACGCCCAGCGCCGGGTTGGGCACCGCCGGCAGGCGCAGGTAGGGGAGCTGCTTGTCGGCGCCGATATCCAGGGTGCGGATGATCACCGGCTTGCCGCCCAGGGCCGCCAGGGCGGCCTGGTATTCGTCACGCTGGGTGGCCTCGTCGGGGGCGCTGTCGCGCTCCAGGAAGAGGAATTCGCTGCGCAGCAGGCCCACGCCATCGGCCCCGGCCTCCGCGGCCAGGCGCGCCTCCTCGGCGCCGCCGATATTGGCGCACACCTCCACCTCGCGACCGTCCCGGGTGATGGCGGCCTCGAAGGCCGCCGCCCGGGCCGCCTCGGCCTCATGCCGGCGGGCCTCGATCCGCGCGCTGACCTCGGCGACCCGGGCCTCGCTCGGTGCCACCGCCAGGCGACCGCGCTCGGCATCCAGGATGGCGTGCTCGCTGGGGGCCGCGTCGACCGCCGTCAGCAGGGCCGGCCCCATGGCCACCAGGCAGGGAAGGCCCCGGGCCCGGGCCAGGATCGCCACATGGGAGGTGGTGCCGCCGCCGGCCAGGCAGAGCCCGGCGGGGCGGCGGGCCGCCACCGCCACCAGCTCCGAGGGGGTCAGCTCCTCGGCCACCAGCAGGGCCCCCTCGGGGAATTCGGGCAGGGCAGGCTCCGCCGCCTCGCTGAGCTCCGCCATCACCCGCCGCTGCAGATCGCGCAGGTCGGCGACCCGGGCGGCCAGCAGGGCATTGCCGGTGGCGGTGAGGCGCTCGGCCTCGGCGTCCAGGGCCTCCCGCCAGGCCTGGCCGGCGCCACGCCCCGCACGGAGGCGCTCCCCCGCCGCCGCCGCCAGGTCCGGGTCCGCCAGCCAGGCGCCATGGGCGGCGAAGATCTCCGCCTCGGCGGCCTGCCCGCTGCGGGTCGCCTCGGCTTCGTCCCGGGCCAGGGCCTCGCCGACCCGAGTCAGTGCCTGGGTCAGGCGCGGCGCCTCCACGGCCTCGCCCTCGCCGTCATGGGGCACGGCGGGCAGCGGCGGCCGATAATGCACCAGCGGCCCCAGGGCCAGGCCGGAGCTGGCCACCAGGCCGGCCAGCTCGCCCTCCCCTAATGCCTCCCCCAGCGCCTCGCCCGACGCCACCTGGGGCGTGGGGGCGGGATGCGCCTCGGCCTCGGGGGTGGTAAGCAGCACCTCGGCGGCGTCCAGGGCCGCCTCGGCGTTTTCTCCCCGGGCGGTCAGGCGCAGGACGCTGCCCTGAGTGAGCCCCAGGTTCATCAGGGCGCTAACACTCTCGGCGCTGGCACTGGGGCTATCGGCGCCCTCGTGATCTAGTGCCAAGCTAACGCCATGTTCCCGGGCGATGGCCCGCAGGCGTGCCGCGGGGCGGGCATGCAGGCCCGCCGCCAGGGCCAGGGTCAGGCGCCGCTCGGCCTCGGGTCCACCGGCCACCGTCTCGCGGCTTTCCGCCACCACCGCCTCCAGCACCAGCAGCGGCTCGCCCAGGGCGACCCGCGAGCCGGCCGTGAGGGTCGGCTCACGCAGCCGCCAGCCGGCGGCCTCGGTGATCACCAGGGGGGTGATCAGGGCGCTGGCGCCCCGGGCCAGGGCGTCGGCATCGAAGCGGCACAGGGGATCGCCGGCACGCACCCGGTCGCCCACGGCCACCAGGGGCTCGATCCCCCGCCCCTGGAGTTCCACGGTATCCAGGCCCAGGTGGAGCAGCAGCTCCAGCCCGGCCTCGGTTCTCAGGGTCAGGGCGTGGTGGGTGCGGGCA
This sequence comes from Bisbaumannia salifodinae, assembly GCF_055388505.1. The sequence continues at coordinate 1,139,395 of NZ_AP043781.1, read as the reverse complement.
CACTGCACCACCTCGCCGTCGCAGGGGGCATGCAGGCACTCGCCGAGGGGGTCGAGGGCGATGCCCTCGCCCAGGGCCAGGCCGGCGAAGACCGGGTCGGGCACCGCGGCGAGAGGCACCACCAGCCCCGCCACGGGGGCCAGCAGGGTCAGGGTTTGGCTGGAATCGGACATGGGAAGACTCCCGATATTATTGTTAGGCGTTACAGGGTGCAGGTGACCTTGTTGAGGTGCCGGGGGCGGTCCGGGTCGCTGCCCCGGGCCGCCGCCAGGCCGGCCACCATGACGTAGAAGCTCTGGATCACCGATAGCGGCTGCAGGGCCTCGTGGCCGGCATCCACCAGGGTCAGCCGGCGCTTCGCCACGCCCTCGTCGGCGGCCAGCAGCACCCGGGCGCCGACGCCCTCGAGCCACTCGGCCAGCTCCAGCAGGCCGGCCTGTTCCGGCCCCGGGGGGGCGAACACCAGCACCGGGTAGTCGGGACCGATCAGCGCCATGGGGCCGTGTCGCACCTCGGCGCCGCTGAAGGGCTCGGCCTGGATGGCGCAGGTCTCCTTGAACTTGAGTGCCGCCTCCTGGGCCACGGCGAGGCCGGCGCCGCGGCCGATCACCATCAGCTTGTCGGCGCCGCTCAGGGCCTCGATGGCGGGTGACCAGTCCATCGCCAGGGCCCGGGTCAGGCGCTCGGGCAGGTCGTCCAGGGCGCCGAGCAGGCCGCGATCCTCCTGCCAGTGGCCGATCAGCTGGGCCATGGCGGAAAGCGTGGCCAGGTAGCTCTTGGTGGCGGCCACGCTCTTCTCCTCCCCCGCATAGAGGGGAATCTCGGTATCGCTGGCCGCACCCAGGGGCGACTGGGGAGTATTGACCAGGGCCAGGGTGCGGGCACCGGCGGCGGCCAGCGCCTGCTGGGTGGCCACCAGGTCGGGACTCTGCCCCGACTGGGAGACCGCCAGGGCCAGCTGGCCGTTAAGGCGCCAGGGGGCCTTGGCCAGGGTAGTCAGCGAGGGCGGCAAGGACGCCACCGGGATGCCGCGGCGCTTCATGCACTGGTAGGCGAAGTAGCCGGCGGCGTGATCGGAACTGCCCCGGGCCACGGTGACCGCGGCGGCGGGCTCGGCGAGGCGCAGGCGCTCGCCCAGGTCGGCGAGCAGGGCCTGGTTGCGTTGCAGCTGGCCGCGGATGCGCTCCGGGGCGTTACGGGCTTCTTCGAGCATCAGGGACATGCGGGGGCTCCTTGGACGTTGCCAGAGACATCACGGCCCTCGACGAAGACCGCTTGGAGTTGGAGTTGGGGATCGAGGACCACCAGGTCGGCCAGGGCGCCCTCCTGCAGGCGGCCGATCTCGCCCTGGCCGAGGAAGTCGGCGGGGAAACGCGACAGGCGATCCGAGGCCTCGGCCAGGGAGAGGCCCAGGCCGACGAAGTTGCGCAGCGCCTGATCCATGGTCAGGGTGCTGCCGGCCAGGGTGCCGTCGGCCAGGCGCACTCCGCCCAGGCACTTGGTGACGGTCTGCTCGCCCAGCCGGTAATCGCCGTCGGGCATGCCAGCGGCGGCGGTGGAGTCGGTGACCGCATAGAGGTTGGGGATGCAGCGCAGGGCGGTGCGGATGGCCCCGGGGTGCACATGCAGCAGGTCGGGGATCAGCTCGGCGTACTGGGCATGGGCCAGGGCCGCGCCGACCATGCCCGGCTTGCGGTGGTGCAGGCCGGTCATGGCATTGAACAGGTGGGTGAAGCCACAGGCACCGTGGGCCAGGGCCTCGACCCCCTCCTCGTAGCTGCCCAGGGTGTGGCCCAACTGGACCCGCACGCCGCGCTCGCTGAGGTGGCGAATCAACGCGTGGTGGCCGGCCAGCTCCGGGGCCAGGGTGACCAGACGGATCGGCGCCAGGGCGCAGAGCGCATCCACCTCCCCGATCGGGCCGCTGCGGGCATGGGCCGGCTGGGCACCGAGCTTGCCGGGGTTGATATAGGGCCCCTCCAGATGCACCCCCAGCACCCCGGCGGCCCGGGGATCGGGGTCGGCCATATAGGCGGCGATCTCGCCCAGCACCCGGCGAATCTCGGCGTCCGGGGCGGTCATGGTGGTGGCCAGCAAGCGGGTGGTGCCGAAGCGCACATGGGTGCGCGCCAGGGTGGCCAGGGCCGCGCCCCCCTCCATGGTGTCGGCGCCGCCGCCGCCATGCACGTGCAGGTCGACGAAGCCGGGCAGCAGCCGCGGGTGCTCATTGGTGTCGGGATCCACCGGCTCGCCGGTCAGGCGCGTGATGCGCCCGCCGTCCCAGTGGATCTCCCCCAGGCGCCAGCCCTCGGGGGTGAGGATATTGCCGTACAGCATGGGGCCTCCTAGCGGGTCAGCTCGACCATAAAGTCGTAGTAGTCGGTGCGGCAGTAGGTGACGGTAAGCTCCGCCGGGGTGCCGTCGGCGAGATAGCCCAGGCGCGTCACCTTGAGCAGGGCCTGGCCCTCCGGCACCTCGGCGAGTGCCGCCAGCTCGGCGTCGGCATTGATGGCGGTGACATGCTGCAGGGCCCGGGCCACCCGCTTGCCGCCGTCCTCCAGCACCGCATAGAGGGAGGTCTCCACCGCTTGAGGGTCGGGCAGCACCGCGGCCGGCAGGCAGCTCTCCTCCACCGCCATCACGACGTCGTCGGCCAGGCGCAGGCGCTTGAGGCGCGCCACCCGGGCATCGGCGCCCAGACCCAGGCGCATGCCCTCCTCCACGCTGGGGTTGGCCAGGCTGCGCTCCAGCCAGTGGGAGCTGGGGGTGAAGCCGCGCTGGGTGAGCAGTTCGGTAAAACTGGAGAGCCGCGACAGGGATTGATTGAGGCGTGGGGTAATAAAGGTGCCGGAGCCGCGGCTGCGGCGGATCAGCCCCAGCTCGGCCAGGCGATCCAGGGCCTTGCGGGCGGTGATCCGCGAGACCTCCAGGCTCTCGGCCAGGTTGCGCTCCGAGGGCAGTGCCTCGCCGGCCTGCCAGGAGCCGGTCTCGATGGCCTGCTCCAGTTGGCGGGCCAGCTGCTGGTAGAGGGGGGTCGCGCCCTGGGGATCGAGGCGCAGCTGCGTGAAGCGTGGATCCATGGGTCTCTCCCTGTACTGGGGGTGCCATACCAATCTAATACCACTATAGACCCACATTGATACCAATCAAATACCACTTCACTACGACCTTGGTGGAATAGGGGCCTCCGCCGATAGAAGATCAGAGCTTTCTCTCTAGAGTAGGGGCGCTGGGGGCAGGCCGGAGCGAAGCGTCTTTTTCAGGGACGAAAAAGCCGAGCGCCCAGGGAGGGGTTCACCGCGTCTTCGCGGAGTGCCTGCCCCCAGGGTAGCCCCGGGACTTAGTGCTGAGACGATGCAGGTTCTTGAGAAATCGGGGCCAAAGCGAACTTCAGGAGGCGCGCGATTGGCGCCACGCGTGGGAATCCGTATAGTGGCAGCCTCTCACCCCGCCACCTGAAAGTGTCCGATGCTGCAGAACAACGCCATGCTTGCTCAGCTCAAGCAACAGATCCGCTCCAGTACGCCCCGCGTGGAGGGCGTGATCAAAGCCACCGACAAGGGCTTCGGCTTCCTGGAGACCGACGACGGCGACTCCTACTTCGTGCCGCCCCCCGCCATGAAGCAGGTGCTGCATGGCGACCGGGTGGAAGCCATCCTCCACGAGGAGGGCGAGAAGAAGTCGGTGGAACCGGACACCCTGATCGAGATCGGCCTGACGCGCTTCGTCGCCCGGGTGCAGAAGCGCGAGGGGCGCCTGGCGGTCGTGCCGGACCACCCGTCCATCAAGAATGTCCTCAAGGCGCGCATCAAGCGCAGCCTCGACGAGGAGAGCATCGGCGACGGCGACTGGGTCGTGGCGCGCCTGGTGCGCCACCCCCTCAAGCCCGACGATCGCGCCTTCTTTACCCAGATCGACGAGCTGGTGGCCAAGGCCGACAACCCGGCGGTGCCCTGGCGGGTGACCCTGGCCCGCCATGCCCTGGAGCAGGAGTGCCCCGACGCCGGCAGCGACTGGCCGCTGCGCGACGAGGGCCTCGAGCGCGAGGACCTCACCGCCGAGCCCTTCTTCACCATTGACGGCGAGAAGACCCGGGACATGGACGACGCCCTGCGCATCCGTGTCCGGGAGGACGGTGGCTGGGACCTGACCGTGGCCATCGCCGACCCCACCGCCTATGTGGAAGAGGGCCATGCGGCGGATCTCGAGGCCCGCACCCGCGCCTTCACCGTCTACCTGCCGGGCCAGAACGTCACCATGCTGCCCGAGCAGTTGGCCGATGACCTCTGCTCCCTGTGGGAGGGCCAGGAGCGGCCGGTGCTGGCCTGCACCCTGACCGTCCATGCCGACGGCAGCTTCGGCGACTACCGCTTCTTCGCCGCGACGGCCACCTCCCACGCCAAGCTGGCCTATGATCGGGTCTCCGACTGGCTGGAGGGTCAGGGCGACTGGGCCCCGGAGGACGCCATCGGCGAGCAGCTCAAGGCGCTGCGCGATCTGACCGAGGCACGCAGCGCCTGGCGCGCCGAGCACGCCCTGGTGTTCAAGGATCGTCCCGACTATGTCTTCGACCTGGACGAGGCGGGCAATGTGCTGGCGATCCGCACCGAGGAGCGGCGCATCGCCAATCGCATGATCGAGGAGTCGATGATCGCCGCCAACGCCTGCTGCGCCGACCTGCTGGCCGAGCAGGTGGGTCATGGCATCTTCAACGTGCACCGCGCCTTCGAGGACGAGAAGGCCGAGGCCGCCCAGGAGTTCCTGGCCAGCCAGGCGATCCAGGTGGAGCGCGAGGCCCTCACCGAGCTGTCCCGCTACAAGGAACTCAAGCGTGAGCTGGAAGGCCGCGACGACGCCTGGCTGGATGCCCGCCTGCGCCGTTTCCAGGGCTTTACCAGCATGTCCGCCCGGCCCGGCCCCCACTTCGGCCTGGGGCTGCCCGCCTACGCCACCTGGACCTCGCCGATCCGCAAGTATGGCGATATGGTCAATCACCGCCTGATCAAGCGGGTCCTCAAGGGCGAGCAGGCCCCCGCCGAGGCCAGCCTCGCGCTCACCGAGCAGCTCACCGAGCGCCGTCGCCTCAATCGCATGGCCGAGCGCGACGTCAAGGACTGGCTCTATGTGCGCTACCTGACCCCCGCCGCCAAGGCCCAGGAAGCCTTCGACGCCGAGGTGATCGCCATTAACCGCGGCGGCATGCGGGTACGCCTCACCGCCAACGGCGCCACCGCCTTCGTGCCGGCACCGCTGATCCACAGCGACCGCGACAAGGTGGCCATCGACGACAAGGAGGGGCGCATCCAGGTCGAAGGGGAAGAGCGTTACAAGCTCGGCGATCCGGTTCGCGTGGCGCTGACCGAGGCCCGGGAAGAGACCCGTTCGCTGGTCGCCCGCCCCAGCGAATAAGCCGGTAACGCTCGGAGCGCCGATTTCAGGGCACGGCGATCCGGTTCGCGTGGCCCTGACCGAGGCCCGGGAAGAGACCCGCTCCCTGGTGGCTCGCCCCAGCGAATAAGCCGGTAACGCTCGGAGCGCCGATTTCAGGGCACGGCGATCCGGTTCGCGTGGCACTGACCGAGGCCCGGGAAGAGACCCGCTCCCTGGTGGCTCGCCCCAGCGAATAAGCCCCACGATGTGAATAAGGCCCCGAGGCCCCGGAGTTCAGAATGAACTGACCCCCAATAGTTGGACGGTTCACTCAGCCGGTGCTCAAGGCCTGAGTCCTGTACTGCACAGGGCTCAGGCCTTTTAGTTTCATCTTGATGCGCTCGTGGTTGTAGTAATGGATATAACGCTCGAGGCCTTGCTGCAGCTGCTCCACGGTGTCGAACCGGTTCAGATGGTAGTACTCGGACTTCAGGGTGCCAAAGAAGCTCTCCATCGCAGCATTGTCCAGACAGTTCCCTTTCCGCGACATGCTGCGGAGTATCCGCTGCTCGACCACCAGGCGGCGATAGCTGGGATGTCGGTAATGCCATCCCTGATCCGAGTGGAGCAGCGGCCGATCCCCTGGCATCAGCCTGCCAAAGGCTTTCTTCAGCATACCCTTCACCAAGTCGAACACCGGGCGCGGTCCTGTCTGGAAGGCAATGATCTCGCCGTTATACAGATCCATGACCGGTGACAGGTAGAGCTTCTGGCCATTGACCTTGAATTCGGTGATGTCCGTCACCCACCGCTGATGGGGACGCTGAGCCTGAAATCGACGCTGCAACGTATTGGGAGCGGCGTAGCCTTCCGCCCCACGGTAGGCGCGATACCGCTTGGGGCGAACCAGGGACTTCAAGCCCAACTGCTGCATCAGCCGCTGGACGGTCTTGTGATTGATCGCCTCACCCGCCTGCCGCAGGACGGCGGTGATACGCCGGTAGCCATAGCGCCCCTTGTGGCGGTCATAGATCGCCCGGATACGCGCCTTCAGGGGCGCGTACCGATCATCAGCGCCCAAGGCCCGGATCTGGTAGTAGAACGTGCTGCGCGGTAGCTCAGCCGCACGCAGCAGCAGAGCCAGCGAATGCTCGTGCCTTAACCCTTGGACGACTTGGGCTTTCTGCCCTGCGTTGTCGTCCGCTTCTCCCGGATCAAGGCATCGAGCTTTTTTAGGTAGGCGTTCTCCGCCCGCAGATACGCCAGCTCTTCGAGCAACTCGTCATGGGAGCGCTCTGCATCAGGCGGGGGTGGTGGAGAAGGCGGCTTTTTGGTCATCGGGCGGCGTCCCTTGTGCTTCGGTGCTAACGCAGTCAGACCACCACTATGGTATTGACGCTCCCATTTGCCAATGACACCGGACTCACGGATATCGAACAGGGCCTCCGCCTGGCGCCGTGACAAGCCATCTCGCCACATCGTCTCAAGGACTTCCAGCTTGAAGGCCGCGCTGCGGTGCGTGTATTTCTTGCGCAGCCCCACCACGCCATGCTGACGATAGTTGTCCCGCCATTTCCGTACCAGGGAATGGTCCAGACCATGCTGGCGAGCTACCTCCCTCAAGCTGGTGTCATCGTGCAAAGCCTGCTGTGCCACCAGCAGCTTGAACCTCTCGCCGTATCGCTTCTTCATAAAAACACCCCGAAGGTTGGATTGGGTGTCCAACTTTCGGGGTGCAGTTCAGAACTCCGGGGCCTTTTTGTTGAGCCATGTCACCATCTGTGACTCGCCCGTAAAATCACTTTATGGCAAAGTAAGCCGAATAACGACGATAACCCGGGCCGGCCAGATGCCAGGCCTGATCACAGGGGAACCCCTTAACCATGGCAGCGCTTCTCGGCCTGCGCGGCAAGTCCGTGGTGACTCTGCTGCTGGCTTGTCTCCTGGCCCTGATTCCCGCCGCGCTGATCGGCTGGAAGGCCATCGACGATATCCACCGCCACTTCGCTCGGGCCTATGCCGAGAACTACACCCTGCTGCATATGCAGCGGATCGTCGCCCCCGTCACCCGGGAGTTGGCCCTGTCGCGGCGCTTCGCCGACTCGGTGGTCACCCGGGAGTGGCTGGAAGCCCCCGACGATGCCGAGCGCCGCGCCCGCTTCCTCGAGGAGGCCGAAGGCTTTCGCGGGCAGTTCTCCAGCCGGGCCTACTTCATTGTCGATCATGACAGCGGCGCCTACTTCTTCAGCGACCCCGATCAGGTCACCAACGGCATGACGCCCACCTACCACCTGAGCCGGGACGAGCCGGACGATGCCTGGTACTTCGATCTGATGGCCAGCAGCGCCAGCTACAATATCAACGTCAATATCGACCGCGCCCTGCAGCAGGCGATGATCTGGCTCAACGTCAAGGTGCGGGAGAACGGCAGGCTGCTGGGGCTGGCCGGGGGCAGCATCGACCTTAGCGACTTCCTCGACCGCTTTATGCGCGATGTTCCGGCGGGCATCCTGCCGATGGTCGTCGATCCCCGGGGGGCCATCCAGGCCCACCCGGACACCACCCATATCGCCTTTGGCGCCGAGGATGGTCAACGCCTCCAATACCTGGTGGACGACGACCACCGGGCCGGGGTGACCCAGGCCCTTCAGGAGGCCATGCGCCGCCCCGGCATCATTCACCACCTGGAGGTGGCCATCGAAGACCAGCCCAGGCTATTGACCATCGGCTATATCCCGGAACTGCAGTGGCTGATGGTCACCGCCCTGGATACCAGCCTGGCCCAGGTCCTCGAGAGTCGCTGGCTATGGACCCTGGTGATCGCCCTGACGCTGATCCTGGGCACCCTGCTGTTGGCCTTCGCCTATGCCACCGATCGCCTGATCCTGGCGCCACTCAATCGCCTCAAGGCCTCGGCCCAGGCCATCGCCGGGGGCGACTACCGCTCCCGGTTGCCCACCGGCCGCGACGACGAGATCGGCGCCCTCTCCCAGGCCTTCTCGCGCATGGCCAACCAGGTGGAGCGCTATACCCGCGACCTGGAGGGGCAGGTGCGCGAGCGCACCCGGGCCCTGGAGGCGGCCCATGCGAAGGTGGCCGCCGCCCACCAGCAACTGGGCGACTCCATCCAGTACGCCAGCATCATCCAGCGCGCCATCCTGCCCGATACTCAGTTGGATCGGCACCTGAGCCACCACTACGGGGTGCTGTGGAAGCCCCGGGATACGGTGGGCGGCGACTTCTATGTGTTCCGCGCCACCGAGCGGGGCTATCTACTGGGAGTGGTGGACTGTGCCGGCCACGGCGTACCCGGCGCCATGATGACCATGCTGGCCCGGGCCCTGATCGACCAGGCCATCGCCCACCATAGCGCCGATGATCCCGCCGCCCTGCTTACCGAGATCGACCGGCGTGGCCGCGAGCTGCTGCCCGCCGAGCGCCTGCCCTCCTCCATCGCCACCAATATGGACCTGGGCCTGGTGTGGGTCGATCCACAGCGTCGCGAGCTCACTTATGCCGGGGCCAAGATCGACCTCTATGCCAGCGACGGCGACGAGCTGATCCGCCTCAAGGCCAACAAGCGCGCCCTGGGCCATCGCCGCCCGGGCCACTACACTAACCAGTCGCTGCCCCTGCAGGCCGGCTGGAGCTATACCCTGTGCAGCGACGGCTTCCTCGACCAGGCCGGCGGCAGCCACGGCTTCGGCTTCGGCAACCCGCGCTTCGAGGCCCTGCTCAAGGCCCAGGCGGGTCGCCCCCTGGCCGAACAGATGCGCGCCTTCGAGGCGGCCCTCTCGGCCTATCGGGGCGAGCTGCCCCAGCGCGACGATATTACCCTGCTGGCCTTTCGTGCCGAGCCCGCCGCGGGCCCGGCGTCCCACTCGCCGACCGAGACCCAGCCAGGGCCTCGCTAGCCAAGGAGCCACCATGGATCTACTAAGCATGCGGGAAAGCTATCAGCGCGAACGGGTCATGCTGTGCTTCAATGGCCCCATCTCGCGCAGCCTGATCGAGGAGATCGGCAAGGCGCTGCGCAACTACCTGGACACCCAGCAGGCCGCCCCCGCCGCGGCCATGGATGTCTTCGCCGCCTATATCGAGATGACCCAGAATATCCGCCACTATGCCCGCCGCCAGGGCTATGGCGATGATCAGGCCTCGGCCACCGTGGCCGTCGCCCAGGACAGCGAGGGACGCTACCAGGTCTCGGCGGGCAACCTGGTGGAAACCCCCGATGGCCAGCGCCTGGTGGCCACCATCGAAGCGCTGGCGGGTCTCGACAAGACCGAACTCAAGGCCGCCTACAAGCGCCAACTGCGTCAGCCCCGGGATGAGGCCTCCCCCAGCGGCGCCGGCCTGGGCCTGCTCGATATCGCCCGCAAATCGAGCCAACCGATGCGCGCCTCGTTGCAGCCTCTCAGCGAGACGCAAAGCTTCTTCAGCCTGACAGCCACCATCTGATGCCCGCCATGACCATGATTCCCGATCTCGACATTTCCGGCAGTCAGTCCACTCCGATCATTCGCAGCGACTGGGCCGCCGGCCGCCTGACCATGCAGGGGGACTCCTATCCGGAGAACTCCTATGACCTCTTCGACCAGGTGATCGCCTGGGTCCAGGGCTTCCTGACGCAGGAGAGCCGTCCCCTGCGACTGGAACTCGGCCTGGTCTACCTCAACACCTCCTCGGTGAAGGCGATGATGGATATCTTCGACCTGCTCGAGGAGGCCCACGAGCAGGGACGCCAGGTCAGCGTGACCTGGCACTATGATCCCCGCAACGAGCGCATCGCCGAGCTCGCCGAGGAGTTCAAGGAGGATTGCAGTTACCCCTTCGTCATCACCCCGGCCAAGGTGGTCCCATGAAAGCCCTCGGCGAGGAGGGGCTGCTGGAGCGAGTCGCCGCACTGCTCGCCGACCCGCGGCATGCCGAGCACCCCCTGCGCGAGGCCCTGGAGGCGCTCTACCTACAGCACCGCGATCAGCAGGAGCAGCTGGAGCGGCTGATGAGCATCTCCGATCGCTACCAGAGCCTAGCCCGGGAAGCCCAGCAGGTGACCCAGAAGCGCTACGAGCGGGCCCTGAAGCGCCAGAAGAAGCTGTCGCGGATCTCCGATCGCTATCAGGCGCTGATGCGCGAACGCAACCAGACGCTGCACCAGGAGGCCCACCACGACGCCCTCACCGAACTGCCCAATCGGCGGCTGATCGACGAACGGCTCGCGCAATTGGACCGGGGCGGGCGCCGCTATACCCTGGCGCTGCTGGATATCGATCACTTCAAGCAGATCAACGACGAGTACGGCCACGACGTGGGCGATGAGCTGTTGGTGGCGATCACCCGCACCATGCGCCAGGGTCTGCGCGACTATGACCTCTGCGGTCGCTGGGGCGGCGAGGAGTTCCTGCTGCTGCTGGGCGACACCGGCCTGGAGGAGGCCTCGAGCATCGTCGAGCGATTGCGTACCCGGCTGGCCCAGGTGCGGGTCGCCAGCGGCGACCAGTGGCTCTCGGTGACGCTGAGCGCCGGGCTCAGCGAGCACCGCGTTGGCGAGCCCTACCTGACGACCCTGCAGCGGGCCGATCAGGCCTTGCTGGAAGCCAAGCGCGAGGGCCGCGACCGCAGCCAACTCGCCTCATGCTAGAGAGCACCGCGGCAGCGCGTCGCTCTCGCACCGGAGTACGGCCCGAGCCCCCGCATCCTGACCGCCTCCCGGCGCTGTCGTCGAACTGTCGTATCCCTGCCCTACCCTGGCCACCAGGCATGACAGCGCCAGGAGGGCCCCTTGCATCTCGTCGATATCACCATGTTCCACGCCCCGGCCAGTGGCGGCGTGCGCACCTACCTCGAGGCCAAGCGACGGGTGCTGGCCGGCCGCCCCGACCTGCGCACCAGCCTGCTGGTGCCCGGGGCCGAGCGCAGCGCCCTGGGCGGCGTGCATACCCTCCCCGCCCCGCGCCTGCCGCTGGGCCAGGGCTACCGCTTCCCGTTGCGCCGGCGCCCCTGGCGTGACGCCCTGATCGAGATGCGCCCCGACCTGATCGAGGCCGGCGACCCCTATGTCACCGCCTGGGCGGCCCTGGAGGCCGGTCGCGCCCTGGATATCCCGGTGGTGGGCTTCTACCACTCCGACCTGCCACGGCTGATGGGCGACCGCTTCGGTCAGCGGGTCGGTCGGCGCCTGCGGCGCTATGTGCGCGACCTCTACGGGCGCTTCGACAGCGTGCTGGCCCCCTGCACGGCCATGGCCCAGCGCCTGGACGACTGGGGAGTAAAGGGCGTGCGCCTGCAGCCCCTGGGGGTCGACCTGACGGCCTTCCATCCCCGCCACCGCGACCCGGGGCTGCGCGAGCGCCTGGGGCTGAACGACGACCAGCGCCTGCTGGTCTTCGCCGGACGCTGCTCCCCCGAGAAGCAGGTGGACGTCCTGCTGGCCACCCTGGCCCGCCTGGGGCCGGACTATCACCTGCTGCTGATGGGCCCCGGCATGCCCCACCGCGTCCCCGCCAACATCACGGTGGTCCCCCGCTACTGCCCACCCGACGAGGTGGCCCGCGCCCTGGCCAGCGCCGATGCCATGCTGCATGCCGGCACCCGGGAGACCTTCGGCCTGGTGGCCCAGGAGGCCATGGCCAGCGGCCTGCCGGTGGTCGCCGCCCGCGCCGGCGCCCTCAAGGAGACCATCCCGCTGGGCGCCGGTATCCTCTGCCGTCCCCGGGACCCGGCGGACATGGCCCGCGCCGTCGCGGAGCTGTTTCTCAACGACCCGGCGGCCATGGGGCGCCACGCGCGTCGCCATGTGGAGCGCCATTACGACTGGGACAGGGTGATCGGCGACCTGAGCCAGCACTATGCGGCCCTGGTCGGCGGCGAGGCCCGCCCCGCCGCCGCGCGGGCCGAGCGGGGATGACGGCGCCGCGCCCATCCTGCGACCCCGGTCCGCGGCACGCCTCACGCAGACACCCGGGCCGAGCGGGGATAACGGCGCCGCGCCGGCCACCGGGATGGCGATGGCACCATCTCGGCCTGCTGGCCCTGGCGCTGCTGGCGCCCCTGCTGCTGCCCTGGTGGCTGGGGGGCGCGGGCACCCTGGCGGCGCTGGCCGCCTTCCCGCTCCCCCTGCTGGCGCTGATGACGGCCATCGCCGTGCTGTGCTGGAACCTCAACGCCGCCCGCTGGCGCCTGCTGTTCTCGGGTCGCGCCGGGCGCCTGGGCCAGGACGGCGCCCTGGCCATCGAGATGGCCGCCAAGTTCGCCCTCTGCGCCACCCCGGGGGGCAGCGGCGGCGCCGCCACCTTCCTGCTACTGCTGGCCCGGCGCGGTTATCCTCCGGCCCGGGCCTCGGCCATCTACCTGGTCGACCAGGCCTGTGACCTGCTGTTCTTCGCCCTGATGCTCGGCCTGCTGGTCGCGGCGACCCTGGCCGGCGCCATCGACTGGCCGCACCGCGCCCTGATGGCCGGCGCCCTGCTCGGCCTGGGCCTGCTGCTTGGCGGCCTGGGGCTGGCCCTGGCCGGGCTGCCGCGGCTGCTCCGCCGGCGTCCCTGGCTCGCCTGGCCCGGCCCCCGGCGGCGCCGCCGCCTCGCCCGCCAGCTGCTCGGCGCCCGGCGCACCCTGATCGCCACCCTGCGCCTGCCGCCGCGGGTGCTGGCGGCGGTCTTCGCCCTCTGCGCCCTGCACTGGCTGCTGCGCTACAGCCTGCTCTACCTGGCCGTGCTCGGCGTCGCCGGCCAGGGCGAGGCGCTGGCCGACTGGGCCTGGACCTTCCTGGTGCAGATGCTGGCCATGGCGGCCAGCCAGCTCAGCGTGCTGCCCGGCGGCGCCGGCACCGCCGAACTCAGCGTCGGCGCCCTGCTGCTGCCGCTGATGGAGCGCGACCAGGCCGCCGCCGCCGTGGTGATCTGGCGCCTGATCAGCTATCACCTCTACCTTCTCGCCGGGGCCCCGGTGTTCCTCGTCCAGGCGGGCCGCTGGCTGGCGCGCCCACTCGCCTCCTGAGGCGCAGCCACGAAAAAGGGCACCCCGAGGGGTGCCCTTTGCGGCGCGTCTGAGGCGGTGATGGCTTACCAGCCGGTCACTTCCTTCAGGGCGTCGCCGATGTGCGCCAGGGAGCGCACGGTCTTGACGCCGGCGTCTTCCAGGGCGGCGAACTTCTCGTCCGCGGTGCCCTTGCCGCCGGAGATGATGGCGCCCGCATGGCCCATGCGCTTGCCCGGAGGAGCGGTCACGCCGGCGATGTAGGAGACCACCGGCTTGGAGACGTTGGCCTTGATAAAGGCGGCCGCCTCTTCCTCGGCGGTGCCACCGATCTCACCGATCATCACGATGGCTTCGGTCTGCGGGTCCTTCTCGAACATCTCGAGGATGTCGATGAAGTTGGAGCCCGGGATCGGGTCGCCACCGATGCCCACGCAGGTGGACTGGCCGAAGCCGTGGTCGGTGGTCTGCTTGACGGCTTCATAGGTCAGGGTGCCGGAGCGGGAGACGATACCCACCTTGCCCGGCTGGTGGATATGACCCGGCATGATGCCGATCTTGCACTGTCCCGGGGTGATCACGCCGGGGCAGTTCGGGCCGATCAGGCGCACGCCCAGCTCGTCGCACTTCACCTTGGCGTCGAGCATGTCGAGGGTGGGAATGCCCTCGGTGATGCAGACGATCAGCTTGATGCCGCCGTTGGCGGCTTCCAGGATGGAGTCCTTGCAGAACGGGGCCGGCACGTAGATCACGCTGGCCTCGGCGCCGGTGGCTTCCACGGCTTCCTTGACGGTGTTGAACACCGGCAGGCCCAGGTGGGTCTGGCCGCCCTTGCCCGGGGTCACGCCGCCGACCATCTGGGTGCCGTAGGCGATCGCCTGCTCGGAGTGGAAGGTCCCCTGGCCGCCGGTGAAGCCCTGGCAGATGACCTTGGTGTTCTTGTCGATCAGGATGCTCATTACTTGCCCTCCGCTGCCTTGACCACCTGCTGAGCGGCGTCGCTCAGGCTGGTCGCAGCGATGATGTTCAGACCGCTGGAGGCCAGCTTCTCGGCACCCAGCTCGGCGTTGGTGCCTTCCAGGCGCACCACGACCGGCACGTTGACGCCGACCTGCTCGACGGCACCGATGATGCCCTCGGCGATCATGTCACAGCGCACGATGCCGCCGAAGATGTTGACCAGCACCGCCTTGACGTTATCGTCGGAGAGAATCAGCTTGAACGCCTCGGCGACCCGCTCCTTGGTGGCGCCGCCGCCCACGTCGAGGAAGTTGGCCGGCTTGCCGCCGTTGAGGTTGACGATGTCCATGGTGCCCATGGCCAGGCCGGCGCCGTTGACCATGCAGCCGATGTTGCCGTCGAGGGCCACGTAGTTCAGTTCCCACTCGGCCGCCTCGGCCTCGCGAGCGTCCTCCTGGGAGGGGTCGCGCATCGCCTGCAGGTCCGGGTGGCGGTACAGGGCGTTGCTGTCCAGGTTGATCTTGGCGTCGAGGCAGTGCAGGTTGCCTTCGTCGGTGATCACCAGGGGGTTGATCTCGAGCAGCGCCAGATCCTTGTCGTGGAACAGCTTGGAGAGACCCAGGAAGATCTTGGTGAACTGCTTCACCTGGTTGCCGGACAGGCCCAGGGCGAAGGCCAGCTCACGGGCCTGGTAGGGCTGAGCGCCGACCAGCGGGTCGATCTCGGCCTTGAGGATCTTCTCGGGGGTCTCCTCGGCGACCTTCTCGATCTCCACGCCGCCTTCGGTGGAGGCCATGAAGACCACGCGACGGGTGGTGCGGTCGACCACGGCGCCCAGGTAGAGCTCGGAGGCGATATCGGTGCAGTTCTCGACCAGGATCTTGGCCACCGGCTGACCGTTGGCGTCGGTCTGGTAGGTCACCAGGTTCTTGCCCAGCCACTGCTCGGCGAAGGCCTTGGCCTCGGCCGGGTCCTTGATCAGCTTGACGCCACCGGCCTTACCGCGACCACCGGCGTGCACCTGGGCCTTGACGACCCACATCTCGCCACCGATCTTCTTGCAGGCCTCGGCGGCTTCCTCGGGAGTGTCCACGGCGAAGCCCTTGGACACCGGCAGACCATAGTCGGCAAACAGCTGTTTGCCCTGATACTCGTGAAGGTTCATCGTGTCATGCCATTGGTTGCATGTGACTCGAACGGTGACCCGAGTGCCTCGTGGCGAGGGGACGGGTCACCACCGATCGCGCCCGATACATCGCCGGGCGCGCCGCGCCGCCGGGCGGCGGCGCTTGTTGTCTTACTTGCGCTTCTTGCGGTTGGCCATATGGATGGCGTGGCCATCCACTGCCAGGGCCGCCTCGTGAATCGCTTCCGAGGTGCTCGGGTGCGCGTAGCAGGTCAGCGCCAGGTCCTCGGCGCTGGAGCCGAATTCCATGGCGATCACGCCCTGGGCGATCAGCTCGCCGGCGTGCTGGCTGACGATATGCATGCCCAGGATGCGGTCGGTCTCGGCGTCGGCGATGACCTTGGCCATGCCCTCGGGGGCATTGTTGGCCAGGGCGCGGCCATTGGCGGAGAACGGGAAGGAACCGGTCTTGACCTCGATGCCCTGAGCCTTGGCCTCCTGCTCGGTGATGCCGACCCAGGCCACTTCCGGCGAGGTGTAGATGACGCTGGGGATGGCGTCGTAGTTCATCTCGGCCTTATGGCCGGCGATGATGTCCGCCACCATGACGCCTTCTTCGGAGGCCTTGTGGGCCAGCATCGGGCCACGCACCACGTCGCCGATGGCGTAGACGCCCGGCACGCTGGTGCGGCAGTGGTCGTCGACGAAGATAAAGCCGCGCTCGTCGAGCTTGACGCCGGCGTCATCGCCCAGCAGGCCCTGGGTGTAGGGGCGGCGACCCACGCAGACGATCAGCTTGTCGAAGGTCTGCTCCTGCTCGCCCTTGGCGTCGGTGTACTTGACCACCACCTCGTCGCCCTTGACCTCGGAGCCGGTGACCCGGGCGCCCATGCGGATGTCCATGCCCTGCTTCTTGAGCAGCTTCTGGGTCTCCTTGGCGATGGCGCTATCGACCATCGGCAGGAAGGCGTCCATGGCCTCCAGCACGGTGACCTCGGAACCCAGGCGGTTCCATACACTGCCCAGCTCCAGGCCGATCACGCCGGCGCCGATCACGCCGAGGCGCTTGGGCGCCTCGGTGAACTCGAGGGCGCCGCTGGAATCGACGATCAGGCCCTCGGTCAGCGGGGTCGGCGGGATCTCCACCGGCACGGAGCCGGAGGCGATGACGATATGGTCCGCCTCGTAGACGGCGCTCTGGCCGTCCTTGCTGACTTCCACCTTCTTGCCGGAGAGCACCTTGCCGGTCCCCTCCAGGGCGGTAACGCCATTGGCCTTGAACAGGGCGCTGATACCACCGGTGTTCTTGGCGATCACCTGAGCCTTGAACGCCTGCATCTTGGCGATATTGGGCGTGACCTCGGCCACCTCGATGCCCACCTCATCGAAATGATCGCGGGCCTCGACGAACTTGTGGGAGCTCTCCAGCAGGGCCTTGGAGGGGATGCAGCCCACGTTCAGGCAGGTACCGCCATGCACGGTCTTGCCTTCCTTGTTGACCCACTTCTCGACACAGGCGGTCTTCAGCCCCAGCTGGGCGGCCCGAATGGCGGCCACATAGCCGCCGGGGCCCGCACCGATGACGATCACATCAAATTTATCGGCCATTGAATCTTTCCTGTTGATCGGTTCGCGTTTGAGTCCGGTAGATGGCGCTTAGACGTCCAGCAGCAGGCGTGCCGGATCCTCCAGCAGATCCTTGACGGCGACCAGGAACTGCACCGCGTCCTTGCCGTCGATCATGCGGTGGTCGTAGGAGAGCGCCAGGTACATCATCGGACGAATTTCGACCTTGCCGTTCACCGCCATGGGTCGTTCCTGGATCTTGTGCATGCCCAGGATGGCGGTTTGCGGCGGATTCAGAATCGGCGTCGACATCAGTGAGCCGAAGATGCCCCCATTTGTAATTGTGAAGGTACCGCCCTGCATCTCGTCGATACCCAGCTTGCCGTCACGGGCGCGCTTGCCGAAATCGACGATGCCCTTCTCCACATCGGCCAGCGACATGGTGGCGGTGTCACGCAGGACGGGAACCACCAGGCCACGCGGGGTGGACACCGCCACGCCGATGTCCTGGTAGCCGTGGTAGACGATATCGCTGCCATCGATGGAGGCATTGACGTCCGGGAAGCGCTTGAGCGCCTCGGTGGCGGCCTTGACGAAGAAGCCCATGAAGCCGAGCTTGGTGTCGTGGGCCTTGAGGAAGGTGTCCTTGTACTGGGCGCGCAGGCCCATCACCGCGCTCATGTCCACCTCGTTGTAGGTGGTGAGCATGGCGGCGGTCTGCTGGGCCTGGACCAGGCGCTTGGCGATGGTCTGACGCAGGCGGCTCATCGGCACGCGCTTCTCGGGGCGCTCGCCCTCGACCACCGGGGCCGCGGCCGGGGCGGCCGGTGCGGCGGCGGCCTTGGCCTTCTTGGCGTTGCCGGCCTGGATGGCGCGCTGCACGTCCTCCTTGAGGACGCGGCCGCCCTTGCCGGTGCCGTCGATCTTGGCCACGTCCAGGTCATGCTCGGCCACCAGCTTGCGGGCCGCCGGCGCCAGGATCTTGTCGCCGACCTGCTCGTCGACACCCTCGTCTGCGGCCGCGCTCGGGGCCTCGGCGGCGGGTGCGGCGGCCTCGCCAGCGGCGCCCTCGGCGAAGATCGCCAGCACCTCTTCGGAGGCCACCTGGCTACCCTCTTCGGCCCTGATCTCCACCAGGGCACCGTCGGCCGGGGCGACCACTTCCAGCACCACCTTGTCGGTCTCGATCTCGGCCAGCACCTCGTCGCGCTTGACCGCCTCGCCGACCTGCTTGCTCCAGCCGGCCACGGTGCCTTCCTGGATCGACTCGGGGAAGGTCGGCGCCTTCACCTCGTGCTGCTTGCCGGAGGCGGCGGGCGCTTCGGCCTTGGCCGGGGCGGCGTCGTTCTTGGCCGCGCTCTTCGCCTCGGCCTTGGCGCCGGCGGCGCCGAGGGTGCCCAGCACCTGCTCGGAGGCCACGATCGCGCCCTCCTCGGCCTTGATCTCGGCCAGGGTCCCCGCCTCGGGGGCCAGCACTTCCAGCACCACCTTGTCGGTCTCGATCTCGACGATCAGCTCGTCGCGCTCGACGCTGTCCCCCGGCTGCTTGTGCCAGGCCGCCACGCTGCCTTCGGCAACGGACTCAGGAAAGGTAGGCGCTTTGATCTCGGTTGCCATCTTGGTCGTTTCCCTTGTGTGTTCTCTCGTCCGGTGGGCGCCTTACAGATTGAAGGCGTCGTCCACCAGTTGGCGCTGCTGTTCAACGTGTACCGACATATAGCCCGCGGCGGGGGCCGCCGAGGCGGGACGACCGGCGAACTTGAGGTCGCGGCCCAGGCCGTCCTTGAACATGTCGGCGACGGCCCGCATATGGTGCTGGCTGGAATACCAGGCGCCCTGGTTGAGGGGCTCCTCCTGACACCACACCACCTGTTCCAGGTTGGGGTAGGTCTTGAGGGCCTGATAGAGCTCCTCCTTGGGGAAGGGATAGAGCTGCTCCAGACGCACGATGGCGGTGTCGTCGCGCGCCTGTTCGGCCCGGTAGCCGGCCAGGTCGTAGTAGACCTTGCCGGAACACAGCACCACCCGCTTGACCTTCTCCGCCTCGAGCTTGCCCTGGTCGGGCAGCACCATCTGGAAGTTGCCATGGGCCAGCTCGTCCAGGCTGGAGGTGGCCTCCTTGTGACGCAGCAGGCTCTTGGGCGACATGATCACCAGCGGCTTGCGCAGCGGGCGAATCACCTGGCGACGCAGCAGATGGAAGATCTGCGCCGGAGTGGTGGGCACGCAGACCTGCATGTTGTGCTCGGCACACAGCTGCAGGAAGCGCTCCAGGCGCGCCGAGGAGTGCTCGGGGCCCTGGCCTTCGTAGCCGTGGGGCAGCAGCATGGTCAGGCCACACAGGCGGCCCCACTTGGTCTCACCGGAGGAGATGAACTGGTCCACCACCACCTGGGCGCCGTTGAAGAAGTCGCCGAACTGCGCCTCCCAAATGTCCAGCGCATTGGGCATGGTGGTGGCATAGCCGTACTCGAAGGCCAGCACGGCTTCTTCCGAGAGGAAGGAGTCGTGGATGGTGAAACGCGGCTGGCCATCGGCGATATGCTCCAGCGGCACATAGGTGCTGCCGTCCTTCTGGTTATGCACTACCGCATGGCGGTGAGAGAAGGTGCCGCGGCCCACGTCCTGGCCGGTGATACGGATCGGATGCCCCTGGTCGAGCAGGGTGGCGTAGGCCAGGGTCTCGGCGAAGCCCCAGTTCAGCGCCATGCCGCCGGCCTGCATCTTGCGGCGATCCTCGTAGATCTTGGCCACCTGGCGCTGCACGGCGACGCCGTCGGGGATCTCGCACATCTTGGCGGCCAGCTGCTGCAGGCGCTTCATGTCGACGGTGGTATCGGCGTCGCCGCTCCATTCGTGGCCCAGGTAGGGGGCCCAGTCGACGAACAGCGACTTGTTGGGCTCCTTGACCAGGGCGTTGGCGACGTGATTGCCGGCCAGCAGGTCTTCCCGGTAGGTCTCGACCAGTTGCTTGGCCGCCTCCTCGGAGAGCACGCCCTGCTCCACCAGCCGCTGGGCATAGAGCGCCCGGGAGCTGGGATGATTCTTGATCTTGCCGTACATCATCGGCTGGGTGCCGGAGGGCTCGTCGGCCTCGTTGTGGCCGCGGCGGCGGTAGCACACCAGGTCGATGACCACGTCCTTCTTGAACTGCATGCGGTAGTCCAGGGCGACCTGGGCGGCATGCAGGACGGCGTCGGGGTCGTCGCCGTTGACGTGGAAGATCGGCGCCTGGACCATCTTGGCGATGTCGGTGCAGTACTCGGTGGAGCGGGTGTCCAGGGGGTTGGAGGTAGTGAAGCCGACCTGATTGTTGATCACCAGGTGCAGGGTGCCGCCGGTCTTGTAGGCGCGGGTCTGGGACATCTGGAAGGTCTCCATGACCACGCCCTGACCGGCGAAGGCCGCATCCCCGTGCACATTGATCGGCAGCACCTTGGTGCCGTCGCCGTCGTTGCGGCGGTCCTGGCGGGCGCGCACCGAGCCCTCCACCACCGGCGAGACGATCTCCAGGTGGGAGGGGTTGAAGGCCAGCGCCAGGTGCACCTCGCCGCCCGGGGTCATGACGTTGGAGCTGAAGCCCTGGTGATACTTGACGTCGCCGGAGCCGTGCTCGATGACCTTCTTGCCGTCGAACTCCTCGATCAGCTCGGAGGGGCTCTTGCCGAGGATATTGACCAGCAGGTTGAGGCGGCCACGGTGGGCCATGCCGATCACCACTTCCTTGGTGCCGTAGCCGCCGGCGCGCTGGATCAGCTCGTCCATCATGGGGATGAAGGACTCGCCGCCCTCCAGGCCGAAGCGCTTGGTGCCCGGGTACTTGGAGGCCAGGTAGTTCTCCAGGCCCTCGGCGGCGGTAAGCCGCTCGAGCACATGCTTGCGCACCTCGGGGCTGAACTTGGGCGCGCTGCGCACCGATTCGAAGCGCTGCTGCAGCCAGCGTTTCTCCTCGGTATCGACGATATGCATGAACTCACAGCCGATGGCGCGGCAGTAAGTCTGCTCCAGGGACTCGACGATCTCCTTGAGGGGCGCCTTGTCCTTGCCGATAAACAGCGAGCCGGTCTGGAACTCGGTGTCCAGGTCCGCGGGGGTCAGCTGGTGGAAGGCCAGATCCAGGTCGGGCACCGGGGTCGGGCTGCGCAGGTCGAGGGGATCGATCTTGGCGCGCTGGTGGCCACGGAAGCGGTAGGCGTTGATCAGCTGGAGCACCTTGACCTGTTTCTTGCTGTCGCCGCTGTCGCCGGAAGCGGCGGCCTGGGCGGTGCGGCGGGTCTTGGCTAGCTGATAGAACTGGTCACGGATCGGACTAAGGGGGACGTCTTGGGAGGAGCTGCCTTCGGGGCGGGGCAACTGGTCGAAGTAGTTGCGCCACTCATCGGGGACAGCATTGGGATCGACGAGGTACTGCTCGTAGAGCGCTTCCACATAGTGGACATTGCCACCACTCATGTGGGAAGTGCGCCACATCAACTCCATTATGCCTTCTTGCATCTCTCGGTCACCCTGCACTGATGGGGTGTTGTCGGCGCCTGACACGGGGGTCGCCGCATCGGCGTTCCTGGTGCCCTGCCGGCGGGCGGTTCATCCTTCCGGCACTTAAGCTTGCAAACAGGCCACTTATTATCGTTACCGGCACAACCTGCCTGATGATCGTTCGAAGAAAGCCGGCGCACTAGGCACCGGCTGACCTCGACGGGGCCGGGGTAACTGCGACACTGGGTCGCAGTTACCGGGCGGCGCCCATGATACCAAGCAAGACGCGCGGTTTTAAGTGGCATTGGCCAGCAACATCTCGCGAATCTTGCCGATGGCCCGGGTCGGGTTGAGGCCCTTGGGGCACACCGCGACGCAGTTCATGATGCCGCGGCAGCGGAACACGGAGAACGGATCCTCCAGCTCGGAGAGGCGCTCGCGGGTGGCCTCGTCGCGGGAGTCGGCGAGGAAGCGGTAGGCCTGGAGCAGGCCCGCCGGGCCCACGAACTTGTCCGGGTTCCACCAGAACGACGGGCAGGAGGTGGAGCAGCAAGCGCACAGGATGCACTCGTAGAGGCCGTCCAGCTTGTCGCGGTCCTCCGGCGACTGCAGGCGCTCGATGGCCGGCGCCGGGGTGTCGTTCTGCAGGTACGGCTGGATACGCTCGTACTGCTGGTAGAACAGCCCCATGTCGACCACCAGGTCGCGCACCACCGGCAGGCCCGGCAAGGGACGCAGCACCAGCTTGTTGTTCTTGACCACCTCGGAGAGCGGGGTGATGCAGGCCAGGCCGTTCTTGCCGTTCATGTTCATGCCGTCGGAGCCACACACGCCCTCGCGGCAGCTACGGCGGTAGGCCAGGCCGTAGTCCTGCTCCTTCATCATGTGCAGGACGTCCAGCACCATGACATCACGGCCCTGGGTGTCGACCTGAAACTCCTGCATATAGGGCGCGGAGTCGGTCTCCGGGTTGTAGCGATATACGGATACCTGAAGCATGGATCGTGGCTCCCCTTAGTAGGTACGGACTTTCGGCTCGAAGGTGTCGACGGTCTTGGGCGCGAAGTTGACGTCGCGCTGACCAAGCCGCTTCTCGGCCGGGAAGTAGAGCGAGTGCTTCAGCCAGTTGGCGTCGTCACGGTCCGGGTAGTCGTAGCGGGAGTGGGCACCGCGACTCTCCTTGCGCTCCAGGGCGGAGATCGCCGTGGCCTCGGCCACTTCCATCAGGTTATCCAGCTCCAGGGCCTCGACACGGGCGGTGTTGAAGGCGTTGGACTTGTCCTCCAGGTGCGCGTTGGCGATACGCCCGCGCAGCTCGGCCAGCTGCTTGACGCCTTCCTGCATGTTGTCTTCCTGACGGAAGACGCCGAAGGAGTTCTGCATGATGCCCTGCAGCTCGCGCTTGAGCTCGGCCACGGACTCGCCACCGGAGGACTCGTTCCAGCGGTTCATGCGCGCCATGGCGGACTCGATATCGGAGTCGGAGGCGTCCAGGTAGTCGATCCCCTCGTTGAGGGCGTTCTCGATGAACATGCCGGCGGCGCGACCGAAGACCACCAGGTCGAGCAGGGAGTTGCCGCCCAGGCGGTTGGCACCGTGCACCGAGACGCAGGCCGCCTCGCCGCAGGCGAACAGGCCGTTGACGATCTGGTCGTTGCCGTCGGCGTCCTGCAGGATCGCCTGGCCGTGAACGTTGGTGGGGATACCGCCCATCATGTAGTGGCAGGTCGGCACCACCGGAATCGGCTCCTTGGCCGGGTCCACGTGGGCGAAGGTCTTGGAGAGCTCGACGATGCCGGGCAGGCGCTTGCCGAGGACCTCCTCGCCCAGGTGATCCAGCTTGAGGAAGACGTGATCGCCGTCTTCGCCGCAGCCACGACCTTCGAGGATCTCCATGACCATGGAGCGGGCCACCACGTCGCGGCCGGCCAGGTCCTTGGCGTTGGGGGCGTAACGCTCCATGAAGCGCTCGCCGTCCTTGTTGACCAGGTAGCCACCCTCGCCGCGGCAGCCCTCGGTGACCAGGGTGCCGGCGCCGTAGATACCGGTGGGGTGGAACTGCCACATCTCCATGTCCTGCATCGGGAAGCCGGCACGCAGGGCCATGCCGATGCCGTCACCGGTGTTGATCAGGGCATTGGTGGTGGAGGCGTAGATGCGACCGGCACCGCCGGTGGCCAGCACGGTGGCCTTGGACTTCACATGCACCACTTCGCCGGTCTCGATGCACATGGCGATGCAGCCCACCACGTCGCCGTTGGCGTTCTTGACCAGATCCACCGCGAACCACTCATTGAGGAAGGTGGTGTTGTTCTTCAGGTTGTTCTGGTAAAGGGTGTGCAGCAGGGCGTGGCCGGTGCGGTCGGCGGCGGCACAGGTACGGGCCGCCTGGCCGCCCTTGCCGAAGTCCTTGGACTGACCGCCGAAGGGACGCTGGTAGATGCGGCCATTGTCGAAGCGCGAGAACGGCAGGCCCATGTGCTCCAGCTCGAAGACCGCCTTGGGGCCCTCGGAACACATGTACTCGGCGGCGTCCTGGTCGGTGATGTAGTCGCCGCCCTTGACGGTGTCGTACATGTGCCAGCGCCAGTCATCATTGGGATCCGCGGAGGCGATGGCGCAGGTGATGCCGCCCTGGGCGGAGACGGTGTGGGAGCGCGTCGGGAAGACCTTGGAGAGGACCGCGGTCTTCTTGCCGGACTTGGCCAGCTCCAGGGCGGCCCGCAGGCCGGAGCCGCCGCCACCGATGATGATTGCGTCGAAGGTCAGGCTACGCATGTTAGACATGAATCAGGCTCCCCACAGGACTTGAATGCCCCACACCAGAAAAACGAAGATGGCCAGGATGATCACGATCTGCACGACGAGGCGCAGGGCGGTGGCCTTGAGGTAGTCGGTGGTCACGGTCCACAGGCCCACCCAGGCGTGGGCCGCCAGGGAGACGAAGGCCAGCAGCGAGAAGATGCGCATCCAGGTGGCGGAGAAGAGCCCGCTCCAGGCCGCATAGTCGAGGCCCGGGTTGAACAGCAGATAGCCGACCATGAAGAGTGTGTAGACGGCCAGGATCAGCGCGGAGACGCGCTGGATCAGCCAGTCGGAGAGGCCGCTGCGGCCGAAGCTTGTGATGTTGGTTACCATACCCAGACTCCCGCCAGAATGATCAGGACGGCACTGATGACCACGGTGGCCTGTGCCTTTTTCAGGCCCCCCTCGAGGGTCACGCCGATATTCATGTCCATCAGCAGGTGCTTGATGCCGGCCACGAAGTGGTAGGCCAGGGCCGACAGCAGTCCCCAGGCGATGAGCTTGACGAGGAGGTTATTGGAAAGGGCATGGCTGACGGCGTCGAATCCCTCGGGAGAGGAGAGCGACGTATCCAGCGCCCAGAAGGCAAAGATCAGCCCAATGAAGAGGAGGATGCCGGTGATGCGGTGGGTAATCGACGTCAATGCCGGGAGCGGCATCTTGATCGTCGTCAGGTCGAGGTTTACGGGTCGTTTGCTATTCACGGCTCTATACACACTCTCTTGGCCCGCTTCCTGGTTGGGGCAAGGCCCAAGCGGGCGGTGGTTTTGAGGAAGGGCTCGGCCGTTTGCCAAGTCGGCACGACTCCATTCCTGCCAGTCGCGCGGGGTGGATTATAGGGACAAGGGCTAACCATGACAAACCTAACCGTATCGAACACGACCATCGTTTAGCCTTGACCGCCACCACCAGAAGCGCACAATGATGCAGGGCAGCAACAACTGTACAACAACTATACACCCTGCCAACCATATACAACCACAAGGCCTTTCGGCTAATTGACAATCCCCGACACGCTTCTATAGTGGGCGAACTTTTTACGCCAGCATGGCAAGCGAGACAACGACTTATCGTCCGAAACGAGAGATACAGAGGAGGCCGGCATGGCTGACAGGAAAGCGCAGTTGACGATCGAAGGGCTGGACAAGGTAATCGAGCTGCCTGTCTATTCCGGCACCGTCGGCCCCGACGTGGTCGATGTCCGCGGCCTGGGCGCCGAGGGCGTCTTCACCTATGATCCGGGCTTCATGGCCACATCCTCCTGCCAATCCGCCATCACCTATATCGATGGCGGCAAGGGCGTATTGCTGCACCGCGGCTACCCCATCGACCAGTTGGCCAAGCACTCCAACTATGTGGAGCTCTGCTACCTGCTGCTCAATGGCGAACGCCCCTCGAAGGAAGAGTACCAGACCTTCGAGCGCACCATCCGCAACCACACCATGGTCCACGAGCAGCTGGCCAACTTCTACAAGGGCTTCCGTCGCGATGCCCACCCCATGTCGATCCTGTGTGGCGTGGTGGGCGGCCTGGCGGCCTTCTATCATGACCACCTGGACATCACCCGCGAGGAAGACCGGCAGATCAGCGCCATCCGCCTGATCGCCAAGATGCCGACGCTGGCGGCCATGTGCTACAAGTACAACATCGGCCAGCCCTTCAACTATCCGCGTAACGATATGAGCTACGCGGAAAACTTCCTCTACATGATGTTCAGCAACCCCTGCGAGGAGTACCAGATCAATCCGGTCTTCGCCAAGGCCATGGATCGCATCTTCATGCTCCACGCGGACCACGAGCAGAACGCCTCTACCTCCACGGTGCGCCTGGCCGGCTCCACCGGCGCCAACCCCTTCGCCTGCATCAGCGCCGGCATCGCCGCCCTCTGGGGCCCCGCCCACGGCGGCGCCAACGAGGCGGTGCTGAACATGCTCGACGAGATCGGCGACGACTCCGAGGAGAATATCCAGCGCTTCATCGACAGGGCCAAGGACAAGGACGACCCCTTCCGCCTGATGGGCTTCGGCCACCGGGTCTACCGCAACTTCGACCCCCGCGCCAAGGTGATGAAGGAGACCTGCGACGAGGTGCTGGGTCAGCTGGGCCAGGCCGATGACCCGCAGCTGCGCATCGCCAAGCGCCTGGAGGAGATCGCCCTGGAGGACGAGTATTTCGTCAAGCGCAAGCTCTACCCCAACGTCGACTTCTACTCCGGCATCATCCTCAAGGCGATCGGCATCCCCACCAATATGTTCACGGTGATCTTCGCCATGTCGCGCACCATCGGCTGGATCTCCCACTGGCACGAGATGATCAGCAGCGACTACAAGATCGGTCGCCCGCGTCAGCTCTACATCGGCCATCCGCAACGCGACTACCCGACCGAGTAAGCGTCAGCGCACCGCAGACCACAGAAGGCCGCCCCATGGGCGGCCTTCTGTGTTTCTCCCCGTCATACAGAGGAGCCTTTCCATGTCATCCACTATCGCCACCGTCGCCTTTATCGGCCTGGGCGTGATGGGCCAGCCCATGGCCCGCCACCTGGCCAGGGCGGGCCTGACGGTCCGGGTCTATAACCGCAGCGTGGCCAAGGCCGAGGCCTTCGTCGCCGAGCACGGCGGCAGTCACCACGCCACCCCCCGAGACGCCGCTGCCGGCGCCGATCTGGTGCTGGTCTGCGTCGGCAACGACGACGACGTGCGCCAGGTCACCAGCGGCGAGGACGGGGCCCTCGAGGGCATGGCGCCCGGCAGCCTGCTGGTGGATCACACCACCGCCTCGGCGAGCCTGGCCCAGGAGCTCGATGCCGCCTGCCGCGGGGCCGGCATCGACTTCCTCGACGCCCCGGTCTCCGGCGGCCAGCAGGGCGCCGAGAACGGCGCCCTGACCATCATGTGCGGCGGCGAGGCCGCGGCCTTCGCCCGGGTCGAGGCGACCCTGGCCCACTACGCCAAGGCGGTGACCCACATGGGCCCCGCCGGCAGCGGCCAGCTCACCAAGATGGTCAACCAGATCTGCGTGGCCGGGGTCGTCCAGGGCCTGGCCGAGGGGCTCCACCTGGCCGAGAAGGCGGGCCTGGACCGCCAGCGGGTGATCGAGGTGATCTCCCAGGGCGCCGCCGGCTCCTGGCAGATGGACCATCGCCATCGCACCATGATCGATGACGACTACGAGCACGGCTTCGCGGTGGACTGGATGCGCAAGGACCTGGCCATCTGCCTCGACCAGGCCCGGGAGCTGGGCGCCCGCCTGCCGCTGACCGCCCTGGTGGATCAGTTCTATGGCGACGTCCAGGCCATGGGCGGTGGCCGCTGGGACACCTCGTCGCTGCTCAAGCGACTGCAGCGCGACTAATGCCCGGAGGGAGGGGAGCTCCCCTCCCCCGCACGCCGATCCGCCCCGTCGCATTCCCCGCCCCGCCCGGGCTCTGAGTTCCCACGAAACTTCCACGTAGGCGACGTTATCCACGTCCCAGCGCTTGTCCACATAATCTGTGGATAAAGCTGTTTACAACCTTGAGACAAGGCCCAGCAAGCGCCATGACAAGGGGGTTACGCTTAGATTGCTCAATTTTTATCCATTTATAAGGCATTGATTTTAAAAGGATAAAATAAGAATTGCCGCAACCATGCGGGCCGACGCCGGGTTGTGCACAAGATGACGGAAGGATGACACGGGTCGTGGACAACTCGTGGCGGTTGTCAAGCCCAGGGAGGGAAAAATCAGGGTCGATGGGCCGAGAGGAGTCCCTGCGAAACGAGGGAGAGGCCCGGAATCGAGAGACAAAAAAAACGCCTCACGGCGCCTCGGTGTCCCTCTGCTGGAGCGATGTGGAAAGTGGCGTCCCATAGGGGGTTCGAACCCCTGTTACCGCCGTGAAAGGGCGGTGTCCTAGACCACTAGACGAATGGGACGCATCTTCCAGACTCTCGAGATGTTGGTGGAGCCTAGCGGGATCGAACCGCTGACCTCAACACTGCCAGTGTTGCGCTCTCCCAGCTGAGCTAAGGCCCCACATCTCGTGAAGACGAGGCGTATAGTACTGATCTCCCTCGCCTTCGTCAACACTTTTTCAAACTTCTCTCGCTATCCGAAGCCGCGTCCCTGACTTGGCGATTTCGATCCGCGGCTACCCCGGGACCCCGCATCGCAAAGACGCCGTAAATCCATCCCTGGAGGCTCGACTTTATCGTCCCTGATAAAGACGCTTTGCTCTTGCGGGGCCCCGGCGCCGCTCACCGCTACAGTGAACTTCTAGTCCAGCTGTCAGCTTCCGGCTCCGGGAAGCTCTCGAAATTCCTTTTCCAGGCGCTTGGCCTGCTTCTTGGAGACGCCGCCCAGCACGGCGATGGCATGACGCAGCCGGGCGCGGGTCATGTCCGAGCCGAGGATCGCCATGGCATCCAACACCGAGGTGGAAGTGGCGGAGCCGGTCACGGCGATAAACACCGGGGCCAGGAAGGCCTTCATCTTCAGCTCGAAGACCTCGCTCAGGGCCTTGACCTCCACCAGCAGGTTCTCCTTGTCCCAGCGCGATACACCTTCCAGGCGCCATACCAGGAACTGCAGCAGGCGCACCAGCTCGTCCCGTTCCAGCTTGACGGTCGCGAAGCTGGACTCGTCGATGGCCGGCAGGCCGGAGAAGAAGTGGCCGGCCAGCGGCATCACCTCGGAGAGGGTCTCCACCCGCGGGCGCACCTGGGGCAGGATCTCGCGCACATAGGCCTCGTTGAAGGCCCAGTCGCGCAGCGCCTGGAGGAAGGCGTCATCGTCCAGGTCCTCGCGGATATAGAGGCCGTTGAGCCAGGTCAGCTTCTCCAGGTCGAAGACCGGCCCGCCCAGGGAGACCCGCTCGACGTCGAAGTGGGCCATCATCTCGTCGAGGGAGAACTTCTCCCGCTCGTCGGGCATCGACCAGCCCATGCGGCCCAGGTAGTTGGTCACCGCCTGGGGCAGGAAGCCCATGCGCCGGTAGTAGTTGATGGAGGTCGGGTTCTTGCGCTTGGAGAGCTTCGACTTGTCCGGGTTGCGCAGCAGCGGCATATGGCACAGCTCCGGCATCTCCCAGCCGAAGTACTCGTAGAGCAGTTGATGCTTGGGCGCCGAGTTGATCCACTCCTCGCCGCGCAGCACATGGGTGATGCCCATCAGGTGGTCATCCACCACATTGGCCAGGTGGTAGGTGGGCATGCCATCGGATTTGAGCAGGATCTGGGCGTCCACCTGGGCCCAGTCCACCTCGATCACCCCACGCAGGCGATCCTTGACCCGGCAGGTGCCCTCGGTGGGGACCCGCATGCGCACCACATAGGGCCAGCCCTCCCGCTCACGGCGCGCCACCTCCTCCTCGGGCAGGGCCAGGTCGGCGGGCTTGAGGGCCATCTGCAGGCCGGCGGCCTTGCGCGCCTCGCGCAGCTCGTCGAGCTCCTCGCTGGTACGGTAGCACTTGAAGGCATGGCCGGCGTCCAGCAACTGCCGGGCGTACTCGGCGTAGATATCGCCCCGCTCGCTCTGGCGATAGGGTCCATGGGGACCGCCCACGTCTGGGCCCTCGTCCCACTCCAGGCCCAGCCAGCGCAGGGAGTCGAGGATCATCTGCTCCGACTCGGGGGTGGAACGCTCGCGATCGGTGTCCTCGATGCGCAGGATAAACTGCCCGCCCTGCTGACGGGCGAAGCAGAGATTGAACAGAGCGATATAGGCGGTGCCCACATGGGGATCGCCGGTGGGGGACGGCGCGATACGGGTACGTACGGTCATCTCGGAATCCATTGGCTAGAGAGGTGATGTCCTGGGGGGCGATTATACGCACTCGTCCCCTCCCCAGCAGCCACCGGAACCCGAGAGGCGTCCCAGAGGATCGTGAGGAGCGCTCAATACCCAGGCCACAGGGCTTGTGCCCTAGAGCACCAGGTGCTCGTGGAACCAGTCGGTGATGAAATCGAGATAGGCCCGCGTCTTGTCGGGCAGGTACTTGCGGGAACGGAACAGCACCAGCATGCTGCCATGCTCGTTCCAGTAGGGCTGCAACAGGGGCACCAGGCGGCCTTCCTCCACCGCCGCGCGGGCCGCGAAGGTCGGCAGGTAGGCCAGGCCGAAGCCCGCCTTGGCCGCCTCCACCACCCCCAGCAGGTTATTGATCACCAGCCGAGAGTGGGGCTCCACGTCCAGCGGCTGATCATTCAGCGAGAAACGCCAGTGGGCCCCCAGGTCGTAGTTGCCGTAGAAGACGGTGTCGTGGTGGGCGATATCCTGGGGATGGTGCAGCGGCTGGTGGATCCGCGCCAGGTAGTCCGGCGCCGCATAGAGGCCATAGACCACCTTGCACAGCGGCCGCGAGACCAGGCTGGAGGGCGGCAGGGGCCCCATGCGAATGGCCAGGTCCACCGCATCGTCGATGGGCTCGAAGCGTTGATCCTCGAGCAGGATCTCCACCGCCACATCCGGGTAACGACGCATAAAGGCGGTGGTGGGCTCGGCCAGGTACATAAAGCCGAAGCTGACCTGGGCACTCACTTTGAGCTGGCCCCGGGGGCGCGCCGTCACCGACTGCACCTGGGCCTCCGCCGAGGCCAGCTCCTCGCGGATGCGCAGGCCATGCTCATAGTAGATCTGGCCGGCCTCGGTGAGGTGCAGGGAGCGGGTGGAACGGTTGAGCAGGCTGACCCCCAGTTCCTCCTCCAGGGCCGCCACCCGCTTGGAGGCCAGCGACTTGGAAATCCCCAGCCGCCGGGCCGCCGCGGTAAAGCTGCCCCCCCGCACCACCTCCACGAACACCTTGAGCGCATCCAGGGTCGCCACCGCGGACCTCCTCTGTCGGGGGATTCGATCGAGCCATGTTTCAGGCAGTGTTTCCATTTTGGAAACACTAGTTTTCGATTGTACCCACTTATTACGCAAATGCCGACTGACTATACTGGCCCTGCCTGCCGAGACGAGCCTGCGCTCACTCGACGGGTCAACGCCATCGGGCCGGCCACGGTCGGCCTGGATGACGCCTTCAGTGCATATCTGCTTTGTGCGCGGCCGGATGTTATTCGACAACCGGCGCGCTTTTCTTTTGTCACCTCCCCTCCTCGTTCCGTGCGGACACCAAGAGCAAACGCAACTTAACGGATCCGTCGTTGTCACATCAGCGCCACCGAACTATCGTTGACCTTCCGTGGTCGATGCCACGAGGCCGATATTCTGCGGCATTTCCCTTTTCACGCTGACGAGAGACTTCGATGGAATCGCTCGGTCCCCGAATCAAGCAGCTCCGTTTACAAGCCCAGCTCAACAAGGCCGCCCTGGCTCGCCTGGTCGGCGTCTCCGATGTGACCATCTCCTATTGGGAATCGGGTGCCATCAAGCAGATCGGCCATGAGCGCCTGGTGGCCCTGGCAGAGGCGCTGGGCTGCCCGCTCAGCCACCTGCTGGACGATGGCGCCGGTGGCGGCCAGCAACCGCTGCGCCTCTCCCATCACTTGCCCCTGCCCTGGCAAGGCCAGGGAGCGCCGACGCTGATGCTGGAGGGCCAGAAGGCGCCCGCCTACCTGGTGACACCGGCCAGCGATGAGTCCTTCGAGGCGCTGCCGCCGGGCGCATTGGCCGCCATCCAGCCCCTGAGCCGCTACCTGGGGCCGGGAGACTATCTGGTGGAGAAGCAGGGGCAATTGGACGTGCGTCGCCTCGAAGGCGAGTCCCCGGGGCTCGAGCTGCATGGCAAGCTGGTGACCCGCTGGGCCCGCCTCGACGACTGAATTGATCGCGGGGCCATCAACGATGGCCCACCTGGTAGGTGGTCCGATACTCGATCACCTGGCCCAGGCCGTGGCCACCCTCCCGCACCCAGTCACCCTTGAGGTGTTCCCCCTGGGTGCCGATGATCGCCTGGACCGAGGCCGGCTGCAGGTTGCCCGGCGACATCTCCAAACGCAGGGTATAGTCCCCCGCCGCCAGGCCGCTGCCGGAGCCGAAGGGCCCCACCTCGAAGCGCCCCGCCTCGCCGACCTGGGTACGATAGCGCCAACTGACGCCACTGGCATCGCGCACCACCACGATCAGGACCTGCGTGCCCTCGGGCAGGTTGGTCTCGCCGGAGACACTCAGCCGCCGGTCGGGCCGCACCTCGGCATCGAGCTCCACCCACACCGGCTCCGCCAGGGGAGCCATGCCCTCGTCGGGCGCCGTCTCCTCGGGCGCCGTCTCCTGGGGCTCGGCGACCTCTTCCATGGGCTCGGCGGGCGACTGGGTCGGCGTCGCCTCTTCCGCCTCGCCGCCACAGCCGGCCATGCTCAATGTCAGGAATAGTGCTCCCGCCCAGGTCAGTCGGCGCCTCGCCTCCATGAAACTCCTCCCGAGAGATCAATGCCTTTCTAGACTATCATCGCCCTCGGCGGTTCGTCCCAACGGCCGTGCTCCACGGTGACGCCGGTCTCAGGTGTCGGCGCAATGCAGGCAGCGAGTGGTGTAAGGCAGGGCCGCCAGGCGGCGGGGATCGATCGTCTCGCCGCATCGCTCGCAGACCTCGCCCTCCCCCGCCTCGAGCCGCGCCAAGGCATGGCGTGCCTGGGCCAGCTCCTCGCGGGCCTCCTGATCCAGGGCCTCCACCACCTCATCGTTCTGCACCTCACCGGCCTGCTCACGGCTGTCCTTGTCCAGGGAGCGTCGTTGATGGGCCCGGTAACGCGCCAGGCGCGCCTCCAGGTCGTCACACAGGTGTTGCAGGATCTCGCGTCGTTCGCTCATCGTCCTCTCACTCGCCATGACTTACCGTGACTTAGGTGATAGCACAGCCGCGCCGCCCCGGCCCTGTCCCGAATCAACTCAAGCGGGATCGCCAATCACGCCCAGCCACAGCAGCAGGGCCACGAAGGCCATGGCCAGCACGAAGGCCAGGCCCATGGCCAGCGACTGGCGCAGCAACCAGTTGACGCCCCGGCGCCCCAGGACAATGGCGATGCCCAGCCAGGCGGCCACGAAGATCACGAACATACCGGCGGTCGCCAGGGACTCGGCCATCTCTTGTCTCCTTGGATATCTCGACAGAGGCGCCGTTATACCCACCCGGGCGGGACTCGGCCAGACGCCGGCCCCCTATAGCCCCTATTCGCCCCGCCCAATAGGGCGGCCCCACCCAGCGAACACTCACTCACCCCTCGCATCCCGCGGCGGGGCTGATAGAATAGGCGCCTCTTCCGATCGACCCCGTGATGCCGATGCCCCGACTCGACCGCACCTTCTCCGTCGCCCCGATGATGGAATGGACGACCCGCGACTATCGCGCCTTCGCCCGCACCCTGAGCCGGCGGGCGCTGCTCTATACCGAGATGGTCACCACCGGGGCCATTATTCATGGCAGCCCCCGGGAGCGCTTCCTCGGCTACGACCCGGTGGAACACCCCCTGGCCCTGCAACTGGGCGGCAGCGATGCCGGGGAACTCGCCGAGTGCGCGGCCATCGCCGAGGCCTGGGGCTATGACGAGGTCAACCTCAACGTGGGCTGTCCCAGCGACCGGGTGCAGAACAACCTGATCGGCGCCTGCCTGATGGGCCACCCCGACAAGGTGGCGGCGGCGGTGAAGGCGATGCGCGAGGCGGTGTCGATCCCGGTGACGGTGAAGTGCCGCATCGGCATCGATGATCAGGACGAGGACGCCGACCTGGCGCACTTTATCCGGGTGGTGGCCGACGCCGGCTGCGACACCTTTATCGTGCACGCCCGCAAGGCCTGGCTACAGGGGCTCTCCCCCAAGGAGAACCGCGATATTCCGCCCCTCGACTACCCCCGGGTACACCGCCTCAAGGCCGAGCGGCCGGCGCTGCATATCGGCATCAACGGCGGTATCAAGACCCTCGACGAGTGCCAGGAACAATTGCGCCAGGTGGACAGCGTGATGGTGGGCCGCGAGGCCTACCAGAATCCCTGGCTGCTGGCCGGCGTCGACGCAGCCCTCTACGGCGAGCCGGGCCCCGCCGCGAGCCGCCACGCCGCGGCCCGGGCCTTCCGCCCCTATATCGCCCGCCGCCTCGAGGAGGGCGCCAGGCTCAACCACCTGACCCGCCACCTGCTGGGCCTCTTCCAGGGCTGCCCCGGGGGGCGCAAGTTTCGCCGCCACCTCTCCGAGCACGCCCACCGCGAGGGGGCGGGCCTGGCGGTCTTCGACGATGCCCTGGGCCTGGTCCCGGAAGGCACACCGGCCCCCGCGACCGCCCTGGCTACTTAAGGTTGAGGCCCTCGGGCAACGACTCGTAGTCGGACTGGAAGGTCTCGATGGCGCTCTCCGCCTCCTCGATGGCATCGAAGCGTGCCACATGGAAGAGCGCCTCCCCCTCGTTGGCCAGCGGCAGGTTGCTCATGCCGATCACGATGCCGTCGGCGTTGGCACGGACCTCCCCCTCCACGTTACCGAAGGGGTCCGCCACCAGGCCCAGCAGCTCCCCCTTGGCGACCCGGGCACCGAGGCGCACCTTGGGGCGCAGGATGCCGTCGATGGTGGCCCGGGCCCAGCTGGAGCCATTGGCCACCTCGGCGGCGGGGGGCGCGGTCCGGCGGCGGTCGCTGGTCAGCATGCCGATGCTGCGCATCACCCGGCGTACCCCGCGCACCCCGGGGGCGATGGCCCACTCGTCGAAGCGCAGCGCCTCGCCCGCCTCATAGGTGAGCACCGGCACCCCGTTGCCCTGGGCATAGTGGCGCAGGCTGCCCTCGCGCAGCTCGGCATTGAGGATCACCGGCACGCCGAAGGCCATGGCCATGGCCTCGGTCTCGCCCCCCGGGGTCAACTGGGCACGGATCTGCGGCAAGTTGGTGCGGTGAATGGCGCCGGTATGCAGGTCGATGATATGGGTCGCCAGATCGACGATCTGCTCGCGAAACAACGCCGCCACCCGGGAGCCCAGGGAGCCCGACTCGCTGCCGGGGAAGCAGCGGTTGAGGTCGCGGCGATCGGGCAGGTAACGACTGTGCTGGACGAAGCCGAACACATTGACGATGGGCACGGCAATCAGGGTGCCGCGCAGGCCGCGCACGGCGCTGGAGCGCAGCAGCCGGCGCACGATCTCCACGCCATTGATCTCGTCGCCATGGATGGCGCCGCACACCAGCAGCACCGGCCCGCTCTGACGCCCATGGATCACCTCCACCGGGATATGCAGGGGCGCATGGGTATAGAGCTTGGCCACGGGGACATCGATCTGGGCCCGGGAACCGGGGGCGACCCGCACGCCGGCGAGTTCGAAGGGGGCACGCGCCATGGATCACATCCTATGTCAGAAGGCTGGTTTCCTTATACTCGCCCGAGCGGTTCGGCACGAGCCCCGTGCCTCAACGACCGCCGATGGCTTATATATACAATCATGAATGTAAGTTTCCCGATGGCTAGGGTAAACTAGGAGGGACTCCCCGCTCCCTCGAGACCCGATATGGCCCGAAAGACCAAAGCCGAAGCCGAAGCCACCCGTGAGGCGTTGCTGGAGGCCGCCGAGGCGGTATTCTATGCCAAGGGCGTGGCCCGCACCTCCCTGGAGGAGGTCGCCCGCCAGGCCGGCATGACCCGTGGCGCCGTCTACTGGCACTTCAAGAACAAGGGCGACCTCTTCGCCGCCCTGCTGGATCGCGTCCGCCTGCCCTTCCAGGAACTGGTGGAAGAGGTCCGCGCCGACAGTCACAACGACTCCCCCCTGGAGGCCATTCGCCTCGCCTGCCACAAGGGCTTCGCCCGCCTGGCGCAGCCCCGCTACCAACGGGTCTACTCGATCCTGGTTCATCGTTGCGAGTTCTTCGGCGATATCGACCCCATCGCCATGCAGAACGCCATGGCCAACGAATCCTGTGGCGCCCTGGAGGAGTATTTCCAGTGTGCCGCCGCCCAAGGCCAGCTACGCGACGACATTGCCCCCGAGCAGGCGGCCCAGCTGCTGCAAGCGACCCTCGGTGGGCTCTTCCACGACTGGCTACGCAACCCCGACGACTTCTCGATCGAGGTCCGCGGCAACGCACTGGTGGAGGCCCTACTGCGCCTGGTCCAGCGTTGCTGAGTTCTCTTCATACAGAATTGCTGCATCGCAACAAAACTCCGCTACACTGAAGGCCTCGGCATCATCCGCGGAGGGTACCGCCATGGACGACCTGGCCCTGATCCCCCTGGGAGAAGCGGAGGTGGCCGTGCGCATCTGGCACCCCAGGGCCTCCCGCACCCTGATCGCCTGGCACGGCCTCTCCCGACATGGCGGCGACTTCGCTCCCCTGGCGCGATTATTGGGCCCCGACTGGCGCATCCTGGCGCCGGATACTCCCGGCCGCGGCCTCTCCAGCTGGCCGCTGTTTCCCGCCTACGACTACCGTTACGAGCGCTACCAGGCCCTGGCCCTGCAGCTGCTCGACCACTTCGCCCTGCCCCGGGTGGCCTGGCTGGGCACCTCCATGGGCGGCCTGCTGGGCATGCTGCTGGCGGCGGATGCCCAGCACGGGCGGCGCATCGAACGGTTGATCCTCAACGACGTGGGGCCGGAGCTGGAACTCCAGGGCCTGGTGGAACTGGGGGGCTACTTCGCCATGCCGCGCTACTTCAGCCGCTTCGGCGACCTGTGCCGGGAACTGCGCCGCCATCATGCCGACTTCGGCATCAGCGACGAGCGAGACTGGCGGGAGCTGGCCCTGAACAGCGCCCGACGGCTGCCCGACGGCGGCTGGACCTTCCACTACGACCCGCGCATCGTCGAGCAGTTTATCCATGACCGTCCCCGGGATACCTGGCAGGACTGGGCCGCCCTGGGCTGCCCCCTGATGGCGATCCGCGGCGCCCGCTCGGGGCTCCTCAGCCAGGAGGTGGTAGCGCGCATGGCCAGGGTGCAGCCCGACCTGGTGACCCTGGAGGTGGCGGACTGCGGCCATGCCCCCATGCTCGATACCCCGGCCCAGGTGAAACCGATCCGGGACTTCCTGGTGGAGGCCCCGCGCCCCGGCTGGCGCCGGCGGCTGCGCCGCCTGCTACCGCCTTACCGCTGAACCGCGACCCGGCGTCACTGGGAGGCGGCACGCCGCGGCCGCCGCCCGCGACGCAGGCGATGCACCCGGGTGTGAGCCTCCTCGAACTCGTTCAGGGGCACGCTGCGGTAGCTCTCCTCCCCGGCCAGGTACTTGACCAGTACCCGCCGTTCGCCGGCCCTGGGCAGGGCCCCCGCCTTGCCATGCAGACGCACCTCATGCTCCGGGTCATCCTCCAGGGTCGCCCGGGTGCAGTCGTCGCCGCCGCAGTCACCGCTCACCAGCACCGTCTCCCCCAGCAGGCAGCGCCGTCCCGCGTGGCGATGGAACCAGCGGTGCAGGGCATGACAGACCGCGGCGGCCAGGGGCGAGGCCAGGGCCAGGGCCCCCCACAGCACCACCACCCCCACCGGGATGCGAAACAGCCCCAGCGGCAGCCAGCGCAGTACCAGCAGCTCCAGGGCCAGGGTGAATGCGCCGGCGATCGCCAGCAGCACCGTCAGGGCGACGCTCGCCGGCACCCCGGCGAAGCCCAGCGCCACCAGGGTACTGGCCAGATGATCGCCCTTGAGGCTGTCATGCTCGAAGAGCTCCAGCGGTGCCAGGCGCAGCACCACCAGCAACCAGTAGAGGATCAGCAGCCCCAGGGCCAGGGTGAAGACTCCCAGGGGGAAACCGAGGAGGGTCTGAGTCAGGACGTCCATGGCGCGCTCCTTGGCCGGTACTTAGCCGACAAAGTAGTTTTCTCTAATCAGCGTAGACCATGCCCAACGACTGCCCATAAAAAACGCGGGCCCCCTCTCGGGAGCCCGCGTCGCTCGCACTCATGCCCGGGTCAGCGGGACGCGCCCTCCTCCGGGGCCGGCTGCGCCGGGGAGGGCGCCTCGCCGCCCAGTTGCCGCCGCAGCCAGTCGGAGACGCTGGCGATCATGGCGTAGAAGCTGGGCACGAAGAGGCTGCCCAGCACCGCCACCGAGGCCATCCCCACCGCCACCGTGGTGCCGATATGGTGGCTGCTCACGTCGCTGGCGCCGGTGGCCATGGCCAGCGGCAGGGTGCCGAAGATAAACGCCAGGGAGGTCATCACGATGGGACGGAAGCGCAGCTCCGCCGCCGTGATGGCCGCCTCGCGGATCGTCTTGCCCAGCTCCCTGCGCTGCAACTCGGCGAACTCGACGATCAGGATGGCGTTCTTGGCCGCCAGGCCCACCACCACCAGCATGCCGATCTCCACATAGACGCTGGTGTCCAGGCCGCGCAACACGATGCCACCGATGCCCCCCAGGAAGGCGAAGGGCGTGGCGGTAAGCACCGCCAGGGGCAGCGACCAGCTCTCGTACTGGGCCGCCAGGATCAGGAACACCATCAGGATGCCGAAGACGATGGCCAGCACCGCGGTGTTGCCCAACTGGCTCTCCTGATAGGCGGTCCCCGTCCAGCCCATGCCCCAGCCGCTGCCCAGGGTCTCGGCCACCACCTCCTCCATGGCGGTGATGGCCTGGGCGGAGCTATAGCCCGGCGCCTCGCCGCCCTGGAACTGGGCGCCCAGGTAGACGCCGAAGCGTGACACCACCGCCGGCGCGGCCTGGCGCTCCAGGGTCACGAACTCGGAGAGCGGGATGCGCTCGCCGTTACCGCCACGCACATAGACATTGCCGATATCGTCCGGGGTGCGGCGGAACTCGTCCTCGTTCTGCAGATAGACCTGGAAGTTGCGGTTCTGGTAGCTGAAGAAGTTGACGAAGCCGTTACCGAAGGTATTCGACAGGGTGGCGTTGAGATCCTCCAGGGCCACGCCATAGCTCAGCGCCTTCTGCTGATCGATCTCGGCGCGGTAACCCGGCACGTTGACGTTGAAGGTGGTGAACACCTGCTGCAGGGCCGGATGTTCGTTGGCCGCCTGCATCACCGCCAGGGACGCCTGGAACAGCTCCTCGGCCGAGGCCCCCTCGAAGGACTGCAGGTAGCCGGTGAAGCCCCCGGTGGTGGAGAGCCCCATGATCGGCGGCAGGTTGAAGGCCATGGCCGACCCACCCCCGGTCTGCGCCCCCAACTGCATGATGCGCCCCACCAGCTCGTCGGCGGTCAGCTCGCGGTCCTCCCAGGGCTCCATGTTGATGAACATGATGCCCCGGGCGGTATTCACCGCACTGGAGAGGATGTCATAGCCGGCCACGGCGACCGAATGCCGTACCCCGGGGATCTCCTCGATCTTGGCGCTGAGTTCCGCCATGTACTCCCGGGTCCGCGCCAGGGAAGCGGAGTCCGGCAGCTGCACGGCCGCCATCACCAGGCCCTGGTCGGTCTCCGGCACCAGGGTCGAGGGCGTGCTCTGGTAGAGCCACCAGGAGCCCGCGCCCACCAGGGCGGTGAGCAGCAGCGCCAGCCCCCAGAAACGCACCAGCACCTTGACCACCCAGATATAGGCGGCGGTGATGCCGGCGAAGAGGCGATCGAAGAGACGCAGCGGGGTATAGATGGCACGCATCAGCTTCGACTGCCCCAGCTTGGGCTTATGCTTGATGAAGATCGCCGACAGGGCCGGGGTGAAGGTCAGCGCCATCAGCGCCGAGAAGGCCACCGAGACCGCCACGGTAATGGCGAACTGCTGGTAGATCTGCCCGGTGAAACCGCCCAGGAAGGCCACCGGCACGAACACCGCGGCCATGATCAGCGAGGTGGCGATGACCGGCCCGCCCACCTCCTTCATGGCCTGGATGGTGGCCTGGCGGACGCTGATCTCCTCGTCCTCGCCGAGGACCCGCTCCACGTTCTCCACCACCAGGAT
The DNA here is from genome assembly GCF_055388505.1 of Bisbaumannia salifodinae. Next base: position 1,099,357 of record NZ_AP043781.1, on the reverse strand, counting down.
GGCGTCATCCACCACGATGCCGATGGAGAGCACCAGGGCGAAGAGCGTCAGCAGGTTGATCGAGAAGCCGAACAGGTAGAAACCGGCGAAGGTGGCCAGCACCGAGACCGGCACCACCGACATGGCGATCACCGTGAAGCGCCAGTTCTGCAGGAAGATAAACAGGATCACGCCGACGATCAGGAAGGCCTCGATAAAGACGTGCTTCACCGTTTCCACGGAGGCATCGATAAACAGGGTGGTGTCATAGGGCACCACCTGCTCGAGCCCCGGCGGGAAGCGCTCGGCCAGCCGGTCCATGGTGGCCTTCACCGCCGCCGCGGTCTCCAGGGCATTGGCCCCGGGCTGCTGGTTGATGATGATCGGGGTCATCTCGGCGCCATTCAGGCGCGCCTCCACCCCGTAGGAGGAGGCCCCCAGCTCGATACGCGCCACATCCGCGAGACGTAGCGCCGAGCCGTCCGGGTTGGTGCGCAGGAAGATCTCGCGGAAGTCATCGACGTTGGAGAGGCGACCGCCGGCGGTGATGGTATAGGTGAAGGCCCGCGGCTCGCCCTGGGGCGTGGCCGCCAGGCTGCCCGCCGGCACCTCGGTGTTCTGGGCGCGAATCGCCCGGGCCACCTCGGTGGGCGTCAGGTCGTACTGGGCCAGCTTGTCTGGATCCATCCAGATGCGCATGGCGAACTCGCCGCCGCCCAATACCTCGGCACTGCCCACCCCCGGCACCTGACGCAGCTCGTCGAGGATATTGAGGGTGGCATAGTTCTGCATGAAGACGTTGTTGTAGTCGCCCTCCGGGGAGATCAACGCCACCAGCATCAGGATCGAACTGGACTGCAGCGACACCGTCACGCCCTGGGACTGTACCGCCTCGGGCAGCTGCGAGAGCGCCCCCTGCACCCGGTTATTGACGTTGATGGTGTTGATATCGCCATCGGTGCCGATATCGAAGGCCACGCTCAGGCTCATCAGGCCATTATCGGCGCTGTTCGAGGTCATGTAGAGCATGTTCTCGACGCCGTTGATGGCCTCCGCCAGGGGCGCGGCCACGGTCTGCGCCACCGTTTCGGCGTTGGCCCCCGGGAAGGTGGCCTGCACCGAGACCGTGGGCGGTACCACGCTGGGATACTGCTCGATGGGCAGTACCCGCATGCTCACCACCCCGATCACGGTGAGGATGATCGCCAGTACCGTGGCGAAGATCGGTCGCTTGATAAAGAAGTTGGAGAAGTTCATCAGGCGTCGTCCTCGGCCGCCTCGGCGGCCGCTTCCAGCGCCTCGTCGCTAGGCGCCGCCGCCAGCCCATCGAAGGGCTGCGGATCGATGGGGGTCCCCGGCTGCAGGCCGGCGGGGTCACCCACCACGACGCGGTCGCCGGGCTCGAGGCCCTCGCGAATGATCTGCCAGGGGCCGGCGCCATCGCCCAGCGCCACGGGACGCGCCCGGGCCAGGTTCTCCTCATCCAGCACGAACACCTGGGGCCCCATCAGGCCCTGGGTCACGGCGATCTCCGGTACCGCCAGCACCTCGAAGCGCTTGAGGCCCTCGATGCGCACCCGCACGAACTGTCCCGGTAGCACATTGGCCTCGGGATTGGCGAAGACGGCGGCGGCCTGAATGGTGCTGGTGCCCTCGCCGACCCGCGAGCCGAGGAAGCTCAGCCGGCCGCTGAGCGCCTCCTGCCCCGGCACCCGCAGGGTGGCGCCGATCGCGGTGAGGTCCTGATCCTGCAGCTGACGGCGCAGCTCCAGGGCCTCCTGCTGAGGCAGTTGGAAACGCACCTCCAGCGGGTCCAGGGGGGTGATGGTGGCCAGCTCGGTGCCCACATTGACCAGGTTGCCCACGTTGACCTGGCTCAGGCCGATCATGCCGCTGACCGGCGCGGTGACCTGGGCATAGTCGAGATCGATGGTGGCACTGGCCAGGGCGGCCTCGGCCTGGGCCACATTGGCCCGCGCCACGTTCAGTTCGGCACGGGCCTGGTCCACCTGCTGGCGGCTGACCGAGTTCTGGCTCAGCAATCGCTCGAAGCGTTCGGCATCGCGCTGGGCCCGGGAGAGCTGGGCCCGGGCGCTCTGCAGGTCGGCCTCGCGCTGGTTGACCTGGGCCTGGTAGAGGTCCGGCTCGATGGTATAGAGCGGCTGACCGGCCTCCACCAGCTCCCCCGGCTCGAAGTGACGCGCCTCCAGGAAGCCGGTGACTCGAGCCACCAGGGTCACCTCATCGTCGCTGCGCAGCAGCGCCGGGTAGGACTTCTCCAGGGGCAGGTCCCGATAGGCCATCTCCATGACCGCCACCGGAAGGGACGGCTGCTCCTGGGCGGCGGCATGTTGTTGTGGTGCGTCATCCTGGCCACAGGCGGTGAGCAGCAACGCCGCCGCGCCCACCAGCAGGCCGGCGAGGCCTAGACGGGGGAATGGTTTCATGAGGTCTGTCGATCCCTGTGTATGCACGAATAATCCACGAATCTTACATTCATCCATGTATGGATGTAAACGTTAGCCGTTTAATCATTCCCTTCTCGGCGGCTCACCGATATCCAGGGCCGCGTCATAGGCCCCCTCGTCCGGCAGGCTCAGGCGGACACTCTCCGACGCCAACCAGCCATTGATCTCCTCGATGCTGGCCAGATCCAGTACCCCGGCCTGCTGACGCAGGGTCAGCAGGTTGAGCACATAGTCATAGCGGGCCTCGGCATGGTTGGCAATGGCATCGAACAGGCTACGCTCGGCATTGAGCACATCGACGATATTGCGGGTTCCCACCTCGTAACCGGCACGGGTCGCCTCCAGGGCGCTCTGGTTGGAGACGATGGCCTGGGCGCGGGCCTCCACGGTGGACACGTCATTGCTCACCTGGGTATAGAGGGAGCGCACCTGCTGCACCGTATCGCGACGCTGGGCCTCGAAATCGTACTGGCTCGACTCCAGCAGGAAGCTGCTCTGGCGAACGCCCGCCTGGGTGCGTCCCCCGGTATAGAGCGGCAGGTTGACGCCGATGCCCACCTGGGCCTGGGAGTCGTGACCGCTCAGGCGATCATTGTCGCTATCGCCGTACTGGTAGTTGGCAAACGCATTGAGCGTGGGCAGATGGCCGGCACGGGCCACCGCCACGGCGCTGCGAGAGACCTCGACACCGGCCTGGCTGGCCAATACCAGGGGATTGTTCTCCATCGCCAGGGACACCCAGTGATCGCGATCGGCGGGCGTCGGCGCCGCGATGGGCAGCCCCTCGCCGAGGGCATCCACCGCGCCGTAGCGCTGGCCGGTGAGCCGCTCCAGGGTCTCGAAGCTGACCTGCAGGTTGCTCTCGGCGGTGATGCGCTCGGCGCGGGACTGGTCGAAGCTGGCCCGGGCTTCCTGCACCTCGGTGATGGCGATCAGGCCCACCTCGAACTGCTCCTGGGCCTGTTCCAGCTGGCGGCCGATCGCCCGCTCCTGGGCACGCCGGGCCTCGAGGATCTCGTGGGCGCGGAGGATATTGAAGTAGGCATTGGCCACATCGATCAGCACCTGCTGCTCGGTAGCTGCCAGGCGATAGAGCTGCTGGTCGATCTCGCGCTCGGACCGCTCCAGCTCGCGACGATTGCGGGCATCATAGAGGGCCTGAGTGGCCTCCAGGGTCACCCCGGCGCTATTGAAGCGATCGTCCCCGGCGACGGTACCGAGGGTGGTCTGGCTCTCGAACTGCCGGGTATGGGTCAGGTTACCCTGGGCGTTGAGCTGCGGTAGCAGGTCGCCCCGTTCCACGTCACGACCCGCCTCCACGCTATCGGAGAGGGACCGGGCCGAGGCCAGCTCGGCATTATTGCTCAGGGCATCCCGGGTGATGGTAAGCAGGTCCGCCGCCAGGGCCGAGGTGCTGAACAGCGAGGCCAGCAGGGCGGGCAGCAGGGCCCGGCGGAAACCGGCACGGCGCAGGGCGGCATGGAGACGGGGGGTCGGCGATGGCGTCATCGGCTCATCCTTGATGGCTGGACAGGGTATATACATACATTGTCGCATGTTTCTTTGCTGAATCCACTCCCTCGGCGCCAGGATGCGCGTTTTTTCCATCCTGCCCGAGGCTGACTCACAGCATATGACAAGATCGCCCCCTCTCCGACTCGTGACATAAAAAAACCGCCCCGAGGGGCGGCGGTGAATAGCGAGTCACCCAAGGCTTGCCGTCGAGATTATTCGGGCATCAACACCGCATCGATCACATGGATCACCCCGTTACTGGCCGCGATATCGGCCTGAATCACGCTGGCCTCGTCGATCATCAGCGTGCCGTCGCCGGTGGTAATCGTCAGCTCCTGGCCCTGAACCGTGGTGGCGCTATCCAGCGTCATGGCCTGCTCGGCCATCACGCTGCCCGGCACCACGTGGTAGGTCAGGAGCGCCTGCAACTGCGCCTGGTTTTCCGGCATCAACAGGCTCTCGACGGTGCCCTCCGGCAGGGCCGCGAAGGCCTCATCGGTGGGCGCGAAAACGGTGAAGGGGCCCTCGCCCTGCAGGGTCGCCACCAGGCCCGCGGCTTCGATGGCCGCGACCAGGGTCTCGAACTGGCCAGCCTCCCGGGCGGTGTCGACGATATCCTGGGCGTGGCCGCCATGGTCCCCGGCCTGAATGCCGCCGGCGGTCAGCATGCCGACCATGCCCACACCGGCCCAACGAACTAGGGTTTGCGCTTTCATCACACCACTCCTTGTTGACGGTTCGGTTACCGGGGGTTCCCGGCAGGCTGCCAGCACAATATTGTACATATAATTATATTTGTACAAGTCATGAACAACAAAATTCTCCCCGGGTGACCCGCCGCGCGATTCATGGCACAAGGGGAGGCGCCCCCCAGCCATAGAGGAGTCCCGGCATGTACAAACTGGCTTTCTTCGTCCCCGTGGAGGACGCCGAGGCGGTCAAGGAGGCGGTCTTCGCCACCGGCGCCGGGCGTATCGGCGATTACGAGGCGTGCTGCTTCCAGACTCCGGGCACCGGGCAGTTTCGCCCGCTGGCCGGCGCCAACCCGCATATCGGCCGGGTCGGCGACCTGGAAAAGGTGGAGGAGCTCAAGGTCGAGCTGGTCTGTGAGGATGCCCTGATCCGCGAGGCGCTGGCGGCGCTGAAGGCCGCCCACCCCTACGAGGAGCCCGCCTATGACGTCTGGCGGCTGGAAACGCTCTGAGAAGGAGCGCCGCGGCCCGGCCGCGGCGCCCGGCGTCAGCGGATAAAGCCCAGCTGACGCGGCAGGAAGAGCGACAGCTCCGGCACGAAGGTGGTGATCAGCATCACCGGCAGGCCGACCAGGGCGATCAGCAGCAGCGCCGGCGAGAAGGTCTTGTGGATCGACACCCGCCCGATGCGACAGGCCATGTAGAGGATCGGCGCCACCGGCGGGCTGTTGGCGCCGATCACCACCGAGCAGGCGACGATGGAGGCGTAGTGCACCGGGTTCACCCCGGTCTCCACCATCAGCGGCAGGAAGAGCGGCGCGATCACCACCGTGACCGAGACATCGTCGAGGATGGCCCCGGCCAGGATCAGGAACACATTCACCGCGATCAGGATCATCAGCGGGTCGCTGATCATTAGCGAGATCAGCTCGGTCAGTTCCTGGGGCACCCGCTCGGCGGCGAGGATCCGCCCGATCATAAAGGAGAACAGCAGGATCAGGATGATCGAGCCGGTGGTCTCCGAGGCGGCGATCACGCTGCGATAGAAGTTGCCCAGGGTCTGATCCCGGTAGACCAGGAAACCGATGACGATGGCGGCGAAGGCGGCCACGGCGGCGGCCTCGGTGGGGGTAAAGACGCCCCCATAGATACCGCCCAGGATGATCACCGGCAGGCACAGCGCCGGGAAGGCGCGCAGGGTCGCACGCCGCCGACTGACCCGGGCGGCACCCTCGGGAAGCTCCCCCACCACCTCCTGGAAGAGTCGCCCGCAGGCCAGGCGATTGACCAGGATCAGCCCCAGGATCAGCAGCAGCGCCGGCCCCACGGTGGCGGCGAAGAGCGCGGCCACCGACTGGCGGGTCACCACCGCGAAGAGGATCATGGTGATCGACGGCGGGATCAGGATGCCCAGCAGCGAGGAGATGCCCAGCAGCGCCGAGGAGTAGCCGCGGGGATAGCCGCGCTGCTCCAGGGGGCCGACCATGATGGTACCGATGGAGGCCACGGCGGCGGTGGCGGTGCCGGCGATGGCGCCGAAGATGCCCGAGGCCAGCACCATGGAGGCCCCCATGCCGCCGCGGCGCCGCCCCACCAGGGTCTCGATGAAGATCACCAGGCGGCTGGCGATGCCGCCGCTCTGCATCAGGTAGCCGGTCAGCACGAACAGCGGCAGGGCGATCAGGATCACCGAGTCCACCGAGCGGAAGCCCTGCATCATCAGGGTGTTGAAATTGGCGTCATAGATCAGCGCCAGATAGGCCAGGACGCCGGCGAAGGACCAGGCGATGGGCACGCCCAGGCCCATCAGCGCCAGCAGGATCAGAATCGCGAACAGGCCTTCCATCAGTGCTCTCCTTGGGAGGCCAGGGCCTCCGTGGTCTTGCCGCCCAGGGCCCGCAGGCCGCCGATCAGGTCACGCAGGGCATAGGCCAGGCAGCCGAGGCTGGCCACCATGATCGAGGCCTGGGAGAGCCATAGCGGGATCGCCAGTGCCGGGGTGCGCTGAGGACGCACCAGGCCCCAGGCCAGCATCTTGTAGGCCCAGAACACGAAGCAGGCGCAGATCAGGGTGACGACGAAGGCCACCAGGCTCTTGTGCAGGGCGCGCAGGCGGGCATCGCGAATCTGCAGCTCGAGGAAGTCCACCACCAGGTGCTCGTTGCGGCGACTGGCGATCAGGGCCCCGGTCATGTAGAGCCACATGCCGGCCAGCATCACCAGCTCCAGGGTGCCCACCACCGACCAGCCGAAGACATAGCGGGCCAGGATCAGGAACAGCATCAGGCCCACCACGGCCAAGCTGGCGACGAAAACGATCAGGTTCAGCAGGCGCCCGACCCAACGGTCCAGGGCGCACATCACGACGGACATGGTGCGGTCTCCACGACAGCGGCCGGCCCAGGGGCCGGCCGTGATCACTCGGGTAGGGGCTTACAGCGGGGTGGCGTTGGCGCGGATCACGTCCATGATCTCTTCGCCGATCTCCTCGCCCATCAGCGGCCACACCTGCTCCCGGGCCAGGCGAGCGAACTCGCGAAGTTGCTCGTCGGAAAGCTCGAAGTACTCCATGCCATCTTCCTGGGCCTTGGCGATGTAGTACTCGTCCTGCTCGCGAGCGGCCACGAACTGCTGGTTCATGACCTCCTCGGCGGCCGCGGTCACGACCCGCTGGTGCTCCTCGCTGAGCGACTCGAAGGTCTCCATGTTCATGGTCAGGATGCCGGTCATGAAGAAGTGCTTGGTGTGCACGTAGTAGTCGAGGATGTCGCGGAAGTATTCATAGGGCCAGTAGATGACGTTGCCCGCCTCGCCATCCACCACGCCGGTCTGCAGGGCGGTGTAGACCTCGCCCCAGTCGATGGCGGCGGTCTGGTAGCCCAGGGCCTGCATGGTCTGGGGCGCCGGGAAAACGGTCATGGTGCGCACCGCCAGGTCGCCGGCCTCTTCGGTGGTCAGGGCATAGCTGCCCCGGGAGGCCACGCCGTTGAAGCCTTCCGGCCAGGGACCGAAGAACTTCAGGCCGATATCGGCATAGATATCGCCGAGCAGCTCATTGACCCAGCCGCCGGGGCTGTAGGCCTCCATGGCCTCCTCCCAGGAGAGGGTCATATAGGGGGTGTAGATGACGCCGATGCGCCGGTCATAGGAGGTCATCGGCCAGTTGAGCATCAGATGCACGTCCCCGGAGACCAGCAGGTCGAAGAGCTCCTGCTGCCCACCCAGCTCGTTCTGGTAGTAGACGTTGACATCGATCTCGCCGTCGGAATTTTCCTCGATCAGGCGGGCCCAGGTCTCCAGGGCGTCCCCCGCCGGCGACCCCTGGGTACCGGAATCGGTGGCCAGGCGCAGGGTCACGGCCTCGGCGGCCAGGGCGCTGCCCATCAGGCAGGTGCCCAGGGTCAGGGCGGTCAGGCGCGGCAGGATCTTGTGGGTCGCGGACATCTCGGCTCTCTCGGTTGTTGTGGTTGGCAGGCCACTGTTTACCGAGACGCCAAAAAGCGGTCAATGCGCCGGTCGAGCGAGTAAAATAAGCTATTATTATCGAAAAAACATGATAATACGAAATTATTCACCAACTTAAAGGGGTTATTACACATGTTTCTCCCAATACCGCCTCGAGATGCCCCTCAAGTCTCCCCCCAGGAGGCTGGCGGACCGTCGTCGGGGCCTGGGCGGGGGGTCGCAATCGGATAGGGTCGCGGCCCGAGCGCCGAAACCCTGATCTGGATCATGGACAAGGGAGCGCGCCGCGGTCAGCCCAGGCGCTCGGCGATACGCGCCTCCAGGGTGCGCTGGTCCTCGTCGAAGCGGCGGATGCCCTCGGCCAGCTTGTCGTTGGCCATGGCGTCCTGGTTATGCCTCCAGCGGAAGGCCGGCTCATCGAGCGGCGCGGGGCGCTCGCTGGCGGCGGGGAGCGCGATGGCCTTCTCGACCTCGCCCTCCTCGGCGGCCAGCTCCTCGAGCAGGGCCGGTGCGATGGTCAGCCGCGGACAGCCCGCCAGCGCCAGCACCTGGCCGGTGGTACGGAAGCTCGCCCCCATCACCACGGTGGCATAGCCGCCCCGCCCGGCCAGGGCGCAGACCCCGCGCACGAAGGCCACCCCCGGATCCTCCTCGGGGGCATAGTCGCGGCCGGTCTCCTTCCGGTACCAGTCGGTGACCCGGCCGACGAAGGGCGAGACCAGGAAGACCCCGGCATCGAAACACGCCTGGGCCTGGGCCTCGCCGAACAGCAGGGTCAGATTGCACTGTATCCCTTCCCGCTCGAGGACCTCGGCGGCGCGGATGCCCTCCCAGGTGGCGGCGAGCTTGATCAGCACGCGCTCGCGCTCCACGCCGCGCCGCTCGTAGCGCTCCACCAGCTCATGGGCCTTGCGGATGCTGGCCTGGGTATCGAAGGAGAGCCGCGCCGCCACCTCGGTGGAGATGCGACCGGGGATGCGCCTGGCGATCTCCGCGCCCTTGGCCACGGCCAGGCGATCCACGGCGTGCTCGAGCCGCGTCTCGGCGTCACCCGGCTCGGCCTTGGCGGCGGCGAGTTCCTCGTCGATCAGCGCCTGGTAGCCCGGCAGGTCGAAGGCCTTGAGCAGCAGCGAGGGATTGGTGGTGGCGTCATGGGGCCGGTAGCGCTCGATGGCGTCGAGATCGCCGGTGTCGGCGACCACCAGGGAGTGGCGTTTCAGGGCGTCGAGCCGTGTGGTCATGCGGTTTCTCCGGAAATGTTCAGTGGATTCCATGGCGTTCGGCCAGGCGCCGGCGGAAGCGGGCGTAGACCTCCCGGTAGGCGGCGACGCTGGCCGGGTCGGGCTCGGCCCGGGAGGCTTCGTCGAGGTGCACCAGGCGCTCGCAGAGCTCGGCCAACTCGCCGCCCCCCGACCGGGACCGATGGCACCAGGCCGCCTGCAGGGCGGCGCCCAGGGCCGCGGCGTCGGTGACCTCGGGGCAGATCACCCGGCTGTCGGTGATATCGGCGACCATCTGCCGCCATACCGGGCTGCGCGAGCCGCCGCCGATCAGGCGGATCTCGTGGAGGCCCTCGGCCAGGCGGCCGAACTGGTCGAGGCCGTAACGCAGCCCCAGGGTGGCACCTTCCATCACCGCCCGGCACAGGTTGGCCTGGGTGGTGTTGAGGCTGGTCAGACCGTCGAGGCTGGCGCTGGCCTCGGGCAGCATGGGCACCCGCTCGCCATTGAAGAAGGGCAACAGGGTCGCCCCCTCGGCGCCGATGGGCGCGCTAGCAACCCGCTCGCCGAAGGTCGCGAGGTCGAGGCCGAACAGCTCGCGGATACGCGTGGTCGCCGAGGTGACGTTCATGGTGCAGACCAAGGGCAGCCAGCCGTCGTGGCTGGCGCAGAAGTTGGCGACCATGGCGTTGTCCGCCACCACCGGTTCCGGGGAGTAGGCGCAGAGGGTGCCGGAGGTGCCGAGGCTCAGGGTCACCAGGCCCGGGCGGATATTGCCGGTGCCGATGGCGCCGAGCATATTGTCGCCGCCGCCACTGGAGACCAGCACGCCCTCCCCCAGGCCCAGCTCCCGGGCCACCTCGAGACGCACCGTGCCGGCCGGCTCCCGGGCGTCGATCAGCCGCGGCAGCACCAGGGCCGGGTCGAGCTCCGGGGCGATCTCGGCCAGCACGTCCTCGCGCCATCGTCGGGTGCGGGTGTCGAAGTAGCCGGTGCCGGAGGCGTCGCCCGCCTCGCTGACCTTTTCGCCGGTCAGCCAGAAGTTGAGGTAGTCGTGGGGCAGCAGCAGGGTGGCGATGCGCCCATAGGCCTTGGGGTGGCGCTCGCGCAGCCAGGCGAGCTTGGAGGCGGTATAGCCGGTCTGCAGCACCAGGCCGAGCTTGTCGAGGCAGCCCGCCGCGCCGCCCAGGCGCTCGATCAGCTCGGCGTTCCAGGCCGAGGTCTCGGTATCGCACCACAGCTTGGCCGGATAGACCGGCTCGCCGGCGCCGTCCAGGGCCACCAGGCCGTGCTGCTGGCCGGAGACGCCGATGGCGCGGATCGCCCGGCCATCGATGCCGGCTCGCGCCACGGCCTCACCGAGGGCGCCGCGCAGCGCCTCGATCCACTCGGCCGGCGCCTGCTCGCGACGGCCGCCCTCCCCCTCGTCCAGGCGGTGGGGCCGGCTCGCCTCGCCGAGGATGCGCTCCCCGTCGACATCGACCACCACCACCTTGGTGCTCTGGGTCCCGCAATCCACGCCGAGATACATCAGGCCTCTCCTCCTGTCGTCACCAGCGTCTCCAGTGTGGCACGGGCCCCGACGTCGTGGAGGGAGGCCAGGGCCGCCAGGTAGGCCTCGCGGAAGCGTGGCTCCTCGGCCAGGTCGCCGAACAGCTCGCGGTTCTCGATAAAGGCGCCGGGCCGGGTGCGGTTCTCGGCGGCGATCGCCATTAGCTCGTCCCGGAGGCGATCCACCACCTCGATGGGCTCGCCGCGCTCGTCGACGCCCTCGGCGTAGCGCGCCCAGCTCGCCACCACCGCCGCGCTGCGCTGGATCTCGCCGCCCCGGGCGAGTTGTTCGCGGATCACCGGTAGCAGCCACTTGGGGATGCGATCCGAGCTCTCGGCGCAGAGCCGCGCCAGGGTGTCCTTGACCTCCGGGTTGGCGAAACGCTCGATCAGCGTCAGGCGGTAGGCTTCGAGGTCGATGCCCGGCACCGGCGCCAGGGTCGGCGAGCCCTCGCGGCGCATGTAGTCGAGCAGGAAGTCGACGAACAAGGGGTCCTGGCACACCTCGTGGGCATGGCGGTAGCCGGCGAGGTAGCCGAAGTAGGTCAGCGCCTGGTGGCTGGCGTTGAGCAGGCGCAGCTTCATCAGTTCAAAGGGCACCACGTCGTCCACCAGTTGCACGCCGGCCTGGTCCAGCGGCGGCCGGCCGGCGACGAAATGGTCCTCCAATACCCACTGGGTGAAGGGCTCGCAGACCACCGGCCAGGCGTCCTCGACGTCGAAGCGCTCCGCCAGCTCGGCGATATCCGCCTCAGAGGTCACCGGGGTGATGCGGTCCACCATGGCGTTGGGGAAGGCCACCCCGGCGGCGATCCAGTCGGCGAGGCCCGGATCCCGGGCCCGGGCGTAGGCGCCGAAGGTCTCTTTCGCCACCTCGCCGTTGCCCTGGATATTGTCGCAGGACATCAGGGTGAAGGGGGCGATGCCCCGCTCGCGGCGCCGCGCCAGGCCCTCGACGATCAGCCCGAAGGTGGTCCGCGGCGCCTCGGGGTGTTCCAGGTCGTGGCGGATATCGGGGTTGGCCAGATCGAACTCGCCGCTGACCGGATGGAAGTTGTAGCCCCCCTCGGTGACGGTCAGCGAGACGATGCGGATCGCCGGGTCGGCCAGCAGCTCAATCACCGCCGCCGGATCATCGGGGGCAAATAGATAATCGATGAGACTGCCGATAACCCGCGGCTCCCGGCGGCCGTCCGGGTGCTTGATCACCAGGGTGTAGAGGTGGTCCTGGGCGGCCAGGGCCGCCTGCATGCGGCGGTCGCCGGGCATTACCCCGATGCCGACGATGCCCCAGTCCAGCGCCTCGCCGCGATTCATCAGCGCATCGAGGGTCATGGCCTGGTGGGCGCGGTGGAAGCCGCCGACCCCGAAGTGGACGATGCCCGGCGTGACGGCGCTGCGGTCATAGGCGGGTCGGGCCACCTCGGGAGCGAGTCGGGACAGGGTGTCGTTGTTGAGTCGGGTCATGGGAATCTCCGGCCGAGTCTCGGCTCGGCATGATCGGCCCGCGGCATGGCGTCAGCGCCACACCAGATCGGGCGGAATGGATAAGGTCTTGACCAGGCGGGCGTTGAGCATGTCCTTGTCGCGGGCCTTGAGGCGCGCGCCGGCCTCGTCCTGGCCCATGGTCAGCCAGCGCTCGACCAGGCGCCGCTCGAGGGTGGCGTCGTCCACCTCGAGCATCACCCGGAGATCGAAGAGGCCATGCAGGGCCCGCCAGGGCCCCTGGTCGAGCAGCAGGTAATTGCCCTCGACGATCACGAAGCGATGCGCCGGGGTCACCAGGCGGCCACCGGCGCGGGCCAGGTCCAGGGGACGGTCGAAGATCGGCACCGCCACCGTGGCGTCGTGACGGCGGATGCGCTCCAGGTCGACGCCTAGCCCCTCGGCATCGAAGGTGTGGGGCGCGCCCTTGATCGGCAGCTGCGTCTCGCCGAGAACGGTATTGTCGAAGTGGTAGCCGTCCATGGGCACCACCACCGCCTGGCCCGGAAGCTCGGCGTCGATGGCCGCGCAGAGCCGCTCCGAGCAGTAGGACTTGCCGGCCCCGGGTGGCCCGGCCAGGGCCACCAGGAAGCGGGCATGGCCCTCGGCGGCGTCGAGGACGCGGCGGGTCATCTCGGTCAGCGACTCGACACGGGGGGCGGAACTCATGGCGTCTCTCCTGTCATCGGTGGGGTTCACGAGCGTCATGATGCCCCGCCCCGGGTCGCCGTGACACCGCCGCTGCTTGGCGCCTTGTCCATGGCTCAGCTCATCCAGTTGCCGCCGTCGACGTTCAGCGTCTGGGCGACCACGTACTCGCTGTCGTCACTGGCCAGGAAGACCGCCGGACCGGCGTAATCGTCCGGGTGGCCCATGCGTCCGTAGGGCACCGCCTCGCCCACCAGGCGTTTCTTCTCGCCGAGGGGACGCTGCTCGTAACGGGCGAAGAGCGCGTCCACCTCCTCCCACATGGGGGTGTCCACCACCCCGGGGGCGATGCCGTTGACGCGGATGCCGTGCTTGATCAGGTCCAGGCCGCAGGACTGGGTGAGGCTGATCACCGCCGCCTTGGTGGCGCAGTACAGGCTCACCAGCGGCTCGCCGCGACGCCCGGCCTGGGAGGACATATTGATGATCCGCCCGCCCTGGCCGCGTGCGACCATCGCCCTGGCCACCGCCTGGAGGGTGAAGAACAGGCCCTTGACGTTGACCGCGAACTGCTTGTCGTAGCTGGCCTCGGTGACCTCCAGGACCGGGGCCATGTCGAAGACGGCGGCGTTGTTGACCAGGATGTCGATGCCGCCGAAGCGCTCGGTGACGCTTTCCACCATGGCGTCGATGGCCTGGCGGTCGCAGACGTCCAGGCGCAGGCCCATCAGCCGCTCGGCGGCGTGGCCCTCCCCCTGCAGGGTGGTCAGGGCCTCGTCGATGGCGCCCTGGTCGATATCGGCCACCACCACGCTGGCCCCCTCCTCCAGATAGGCCCGGGCGATGGCCAGGCCGATGCCGCGGGCGCCACCGGTGATGACGCCGATCTTGTCCTTCAATTTCATGCTGCGTGCCTCGCTATGTGAGGTGAAATGCGATGGGAAGGTGGAGAACCAAGCATGCGCTCAGCCGTGCCGGCGCGGGGCACGCCAGGCGGCCACCAGGGAGGTCAGGTCCCGCATGTCATCGATCACCCGCCAGGCGCCGGCGGCGGCCAGGCGTTCGGCCTGGCCCGGCTGCACATGACTGGCGCCGGTGAAGCCGATCACCGTCATGCCGGCGGCATGGGCGGCGGTGGCCCCGGAGACGCTGTCCTCCACCACCAGGCAGCGCGCCGGCGCTACCCCCAGGGTCTCGGCAGCCAGCCGGTAGAGGGCGGGGTCCGGCTTGGGCCGGGCCACCTGCTCGGCGGTAAAGATCGGTGCCCCGCCGAGGCGGGAGTCGAGACCGGTGGTAGCCAGCGATGCCAGCACCCGCTGGCGCCGGCTGTTGGAGACCACCGCCTTGGGCAGGTCGATGGCGTCGATGGCCGCGGCCACCCCCGGCATGGCCCGGAGCTCCTCGGCCAGCCGCGCCTCGATGGTCTCGTCCACCCGCTCGGTGGCATCATCCGGCAGCCGGTGGGCACTCAGCTCCTCCAGATGGCGCAGGATATTGGCGGTGGTCATGCCCAGCGCCTGGCTAAGCACGGTGTCGGCGTCGAGGTCCGGCAGCCACTCGCCGAGCAGCGCCACCAGGGTCGCCTCGGCGATCGCCTCGCTGTCCACCAGCACGCCATCGCAGTCGAAGATCAAGGTCTCCATGAACTCCCCCCTCAGGCGCCGTTGACGCCGGTCGCCGCCCGGTTGTCCTGGCGGCGCAGGCCGGCCAGGGGGTGGCGATCCAGGCTCGGCAGCGCTAGTCCCTGGCCGTCAAAGAGATGCGCGCGGTGCGGCACGAAGCCGAAACGCACTCGCTCGTTGATCCGGTGGGGCACGTCGCCATCGGCCATCAGGGTGATCAGGTCGTCACCCATCTTCAGGTAGAGGGAGGTCTGGCCGCCGAGACGCTCGATCACCTGGATGACGCCCTCCAGGGGGCCGGCATCGTCGAGCACCAGGTGCTCGGGACGGATGCCCAGCTCCAGGGCGTCGCCCGAGGCCAGGCGCTCGCCGCTCACCGGCACCCGGCAGCGTTCGCCACCAGGCAGGGTCACCTCGACCCCCTCGGCCGTGGCATCGGGGGCCGAGACCTCGAGGAAGTTCATCTTCGGCGAGCCGATGAAGCCGGCCACGAAGCGATTGCGGGGATGGTGGTAGAGCTCCATGGGCGAGCCCACCTGCTCCACTACGCCGCCCTGCAGCACGACGATCTTGTCGGCCATGGTCATGGCCTCGATCTGGTCGTGGGTGACGTAGATCATGGTGGCGTCGAGCTCCTCGTGGAGCCGCGCCAGCTCGATGCGCATCTGCACCCGCAGGGCCGCGTCCAGGTTGGAGAGCGGCTCGTCGAACAGGAAGATGCTGGGGTTGCGCACGATGGCCCGGCCGATGGCCACCCGCTGGCGCTGGCCGCCGGAGAGGGCCTTGGGCTTGCGGTCGAGCAGCGGCTCGAGCTGCAGGATGCGCGCCGCCTCGCGGACCTTCTCGCGGCGCGCCTCCTTGCCGACGCCGGCCAGGCGCAGGCTGAAGCCCATGTTGTCCTCGACGGTCATGTGCGGATAGAGCGCATAGCTCTGGAAGACCATGGCCAGGCCGCGGTCGGCCGGGCCCACGTCGTTGATGCGCTGGCCATCGATGACCAGGTCACCGGAGGTGGCGCTTTCGAGTCCGGCGATGATGCGCAGCAGGGTCGACTTGCCGCAGCCGGAGGGACCGACGAAGACCACGAACTCCCTGTCGTTGACCTCCAGGTCGACGCCCTTGATGACGTCGGTGTCGCCGAAGCTCTTGGTGACCTGCTTGAGTTGTAGTGTTGCCATGTTGGGGCTCCTTGGTTACTTGACGGCGCCGAAGGTGAGGCCGCGGACCATCTGTTTCTGGGTGAGCCAACCGAAGATCAGAATGGGCGCGACGGCCATGGTCGAGGCGGCCGAAAGCTTGGCCCAGAAGAGCCCTTCGGGGCTGGAGAAGGAGGCGATATAGGCGGTCAGGGGCGCCGCCCGGGACGAGGTCAGGTTGAGGCTCCAGAAGGCCTCGTTCCAGCTCAGGATCACCGACAACAGGCCGGTGGAGGCGATACCCGGCAGGGTCAGCGGGATCAGCAGGAAGCACACCTCCTGCAGGGTGCTGGCGCCGTCCATGCGCCCCGCCTCGAGGATGTCCTTGGGCAGGTCCTTGAAGAAGGTGTAAAGCATCCAGATGACGATCGGCAGGTTCATCAGCGTATAGACGACGGTCAGGCCGGTGCGGGTATCCAGCATGCCCAGGTCGCGGAAGATCAGGTAGATCGGCACCAGCACGCCCACCGGTGGCAGCATCTTGGTGGAGAGCATCCACAGCAGGGTGCCCTTGGTGCGCTGGGTGGGCAGGAAGGCCATGGAATAGGCCGCCGGGATGCCGATCAGCAGCGCCAGCAGGGTCGAGCCCACGGAGACGGCGACGCTGTTCCAGGCGAAGTGCAGGTAGTCGGCCCGGGCATGTACGGCCTCATAGCTCTCCAGGGTCGGGGTGAAGAACAGCGTCGGCGTGGCGATGGCCTGGGCCTCGGTCTTGAAGCCGGTGAGCACCATCCACAGGATCGGGAAGAAGATGACGAAGGTGATGGTCCAGGCCAGCAGGGCCAGCCAGAGGCGCTTATGGCGCAGCAGGGCCCCACCGATGCCCTGGCCGGCCAGCGCCTGCTGGCCCGGGGGCATCGCGGCCGTGGCCGGTGCGGTGGTGGGTGTCTTGTTGAACATCTTGTGACCTCGTGATTCGGGTCGCGGGCCTCCCGGGCCCGCGATGACATCGGGTGACGCGGCGCTAGGCTTCCAGGGACTACTCTTCCAGGTTCCTGGCGACCATGCGGATCAGGAAGATCGCCACGATATTGGCCAGGACGATGGCGATGACCCCGCCCGCCGAGGCGCCACCCACGTCGAACTCCAGCAGCGCGCGGATATAGATCAGGTAGGCCAGGTTGGTGGTGGCCAGGCCGGGACCGCCCGAGGTGGTGACGAAGATCTCGGCGAAGATGGTCAGCAGGAAGATCATCTGGATCATGATCACCACGCTGATTGCCCGCTTGAGGTGCGGCAGGGTGATGAAGAAGAAGACGGCCACGGGGCCCGCCCCGTCCATGCGCGCCGCCTCGACCTGGTCATCGTCCAGGGACTGCAGGGCGGTGAGCAGGATCAGCAGGGCAAAGGGCAGCCACTGCCAGGCGACGATGACGATGATCGACAGCAGCGGATAGGAGGAGAACCAATCGATGGCCGGTAGGCCGAACAGGCCGGTGAACCAGGCCAGCACGCCATTGACCGGGTGCATCATCATGTTCTTCCACACCAGGGCGCTGACGGTGGGCATGATGAAGAAGGGCGAGATGGCCAGCACCCGGGCGATGCCACGGCCGAAGAACTCCTGCTGGTAGAGCACCGCCAGCAGGGTGCCGCCGATCACCGAGATCGCCAGCACCGAGCCCACCAGTACCAGGGTGGTGCCCATGGCCGACCACAGCGCCGGGTCGGTGAGCAGGTATCGGTAGTTCTCCAGGCCGGCGAACTGCTCCATGCCGGGCATCAACAGGTTGTAGCGCTGGAAGGAGAACCACAGGGTCATGCCCAGGGGGATCAACATCCAGATCAGCAGGAGCGTGACGGCCGGGGCCTGCAGCGACAGGGAGCGCAGGCCACCGACGGTACGTCCGGAAGCGCGAGTACTCATGGGCGTTACCATTGGGTAGCGGGGTGAAGGGGGCCGGCCTACCGGTCGGCCCTATCGCTCGAATCAGTCGTAGTAGCCGGCCTGGCGCATGGTGCGCTCGGCACTGCGCTGGGCGCTGTCCAGCGCCTGCTGCACCGGCATCTGTCCGGTCAGCGCCGCGGCCACCATCTGGCCGACCTGGGTGCCGATGGCCTGGAACTCCGGGATACCGGCGAACTGCACGCCCACATAGGGGCTCGGCTCCAGGGTCGAGTCGGTGGGGTCGGCGTTCTGCATCGCCTCGAGCACGAAGCTGGCGAAGGGCGCCGCCTCGACGTAGCGTGCGTCCTCGTAGGTGGACGTCCGGGTGCCCGGCGGCACGCTGGTCCAGCCCTCGCGCTCGCCCACCAGCTCGATGTACTCCTGCGACGTCGCCCAGGTGATGAACCGGCGGGCGGCCTCCTGGCGCTCGGACGAGGCCGGGATGGCCAGCGACCAGGACCACAGCCAGTGGGAGCCCTTGGGGGTCACGGCGACCGGCGCCTGGGAGAAGCCCAGCACCTCGGCCACGTCCGACTCGCGGGGATCGAAGAGGCGCCCCGCCGCCGAGGTGGCATCGACCCACATGGCGCAGCGCCCGCCGGAGAACAGTGCCAGGTTCTCGTTGAAGCCGTTGGAGCTGGCGCCGGGCGGGCCATAGTTGCCGAGCAGGTCGACATAGAAGGCGATCGCCTCCTGCCACTCGGGGGAGTTGATCTGCGGCTGCCATGCTTCGTCGAACCAGCGCCCGCCGAAGGTGTTCACCAGGGTCGAGACGAAGGCCATGTTCTCGCCCCAGCCCGGCTTGCCGCGCAGGCAGATGCCATAGGTACCGTTGTCGGGATCGTGGATCTGGCTGGCCCAGTCGCGGGCCGCTTCCCAGGTCGGCTGCTCCGGCATCGTGATGCCATGCTCCTCGAAGAGGTCGGTGCGGTAGTAGAGCATCGAGCTCTCGCCGTAGAAGGGCAGCGCGTGGAGGCTACCGTCGTGGGAGAGGCCATCGCGCACCGGCTTGAGCAGGTCCTCGACCTCGTAGTCGGCGGGCAGCTCGGTGAGCGGCACCAGCCACTCCCGCTCGGCCCAGATCGGCACCTCGTAGGTGCCGATGGTCATGACATCGAACTGACCGCCGCCGGTGGCGATATCGGTGGTCAGGCGCTGGCGCAACACGTTCTCTTCCAGGATGACCCAGTCGACGCTGAGGTCGGGGTGGGCCTGCTCGAACTCGCTGGTCAGGCTCTGCATGATCACCATGTCGTTGTTGTTGACGGTGGCCACGGTGATCTCGGTCTGTGCCTGGGCCTGAGAGGCGGCGGCGATGGCGGCTGCCAGGGTGGCCAGTGGCAGGGCTCGGGTGAGCTTCATGATGGGCTCCTTTGCGGGACTCGCGTTGTTATCTGTCGTGCCATCTTGATTATTTTGATCATCTACCAATCAAATGATCAGACAGAGTCCCAAAAAAAGCAAAGCCGAGACGCCTAGACTTTGGTCGGAGAGGGCATTACCTCGGCGGGAAGGTCACCCCGCCCGCTCGACGATATAGCGCGCCGCCACCTCGTCGGTGACCAGTCCCTTGAGCCAGCCGCCGCGCAGGGCGGCGAGGATGGCCGGCGCCTTGTCGCGCCCGCCGGCGAGCGCCACCAGCGGCTGGTCGGCGAGCATCTCCAGCGGCAGGCTAGTGATGCGGCGACTGGTCGAGCAGTCGATCACCTCGCCCCGGGCATTCATCGGCCAGCCCAGCAGCTCGCCCACGGCCTCGAGGGTCAATAGTTCGTCCAGCTCGCCCTCGGAGATAAAGTGGTCTTGGAAGAGGGTGGCCTGACGGTCGATCTTGCCGATGCCGATATAGGCGGTCTCGGCCTGGCGGGCCACCTCGGCGACGGACTGGAAGAGCCGCTGCTGCTGCATGGCCTCCTTCTCTGCCACCGTGCCCGCCACCACCGGCGCCGGCAGCAAAAAGCGCTCGCCGCCGGTCTTGTCGGCCAGCACCATGACGCCGTCGTAGCGGTTGGAGGAGCCGTCCCGGGCCACGTTGCCCACCAGGGAGACGAAGCGATGCTGAGGCCGCTCGACGCGACTGATCGCCTCCACCGTGGCGCGAATGGAGCGCCCGGTGCCCAGCGCCAGGGTCAGGGGCTCACTGCGTTCCACCAGCCGACTGACGCGCTCGGCGCCGGCCACGGCCAGGTAGTGGGCGGCGCCATCGGCGGCCTCCGGCTCGGCCGGCACCACGTCGCAGAAATCCAGGCCGAAGTGCTGGCGGATGGCACTGGACATGGCCATGCAGGCCGCCACCGGGTGGTCGATATGCACCTTGATCAGGCCCTCCTGGCGGGCCAGGGCCAGCAGGCGCTGCACCCCGGGACGCGACACCCCCAGTTGCTGGGCAATCTCGTCCTGGGTCATGCCACCCACGAAGGACATCCAGGCGGCCCGCGCCGCCTGATCCAGCTTCACCTCGAACTTGTCCAATACCGTTTCCTTATGCTGATCGTCCCCCCAGGCGGAGCCTCTCTTAGGCGGAACCGAAGTAGCGCTCCCGATCCTCGGCGGTGATATCGCTGATATGCAGGGGAAAGGCCTCGCCGCGGCGGTCGGCATAGAAGTGATGCAGGGTGCGCTCGATGGTGGGAAAGGCGAGCTCGTCCCAGGGAATCTCCTCCTCCTCGAAGAGCGCCACCTCCAGGCTCTCGGGACCGGCGTCGAAGCCGCCCTCCAGGTCGGCCAGGAAGATCATATAGACCTGGTTGATATGGGGCAGGTTGATCAGGGTGTAGAGTCCCTGGATGGCCACCTCGGCGCAGGCCTCCTCGCGGGTCTCCCGGGCCGCCGCCTGGACGGTGGTCTCGGCGTTCTCCATGAAACCGGCGGGCAGGGTCCAGAAGCCCTTGCGCGGCGCGATGGCGCGCCGGCAGAGCAGGATCTTGGTGCCCCGCACCGGCAAGGTACCGGCGACGATGCGCGGGTTCTGGTAATGGATGGTGCCGCAGGCGTCGCAGAGGTAGCGGGGACGGTCATCGCCCTCGGGAATGGCGAAGCGAACGGTATGGCCACAGTGGCTGCAGAAATTCATCGGCTCCTCGCGGGATGCTCGGCTTGCCCTTGACGCCTTTCCGGGGGCTAAGTACAAGAAGAGAAATCGTGTGAGAGCCCCATGTTAGAGAAACTTCGCGAGCGCCTGCAAGCACACCGTCCCGGCCGCGTCATCCTTCAACTGCCCGAGGCCGCGGTACTCTTGCCCATCGTCGACCGCCCCGAACCGACCCTGCTGTTCACCCGCCGCGCCGCCCACCTCAATACCCATCGCGGCCAGGTGGCCTTCCCCGGCGGCAAGCGCGAGGAGCACGACCCCGACCTGCTGGCCACCGCCCTGCGCGAGGCCGAGGAGGAGATCGCCCTGGCGCGGGGTCAGGTCGAGCTGCTGGGTCGCCTCAGCGACGTCATCTCCCTGCATGGGCTCAGGGTCACGCCCTTCGTGGGGCTGATCCCCCCCGACCTGCCGCTGGTCCCCGACCCCGGCGAGCTGGACACCATCTTCGAGGTGCCGCTGCGGCTCTTCCTGGAGGATCGCCGCAACCACACCGACGTGATCACCGTGGAGGGACGCCCCCACTATGTGCCCAGCTACCATGTGGATGGCCAGGTGATCTGGGGCCTCTCGGCGATGATGCTGGTGGAGCTGCTCGCGGAGGGCTTCGAGCGCCCCATCAGCCTCTATCACCCACCCGCCGAGGGGCGCCTCTGCTACTACCCCCCTCGCCGCCTGGAGCACCCATGAGCCTGGTCATTCCCGCCTTAGGTTACGCGCCCGCCGACGGGCACCTCTGCTGCTCTCTCCCCCGCCCCGCCCGCCGCCTGGAGCGCCCATGAGCCTGGCCATTCCCTCCCTCGCCCCCGCCACCCTCACCGAGCTGGTGGATGCCCTGGTCGAGCGCGGCTGGTACCTCGGCGAGGGGGTCATCGACGCCGAGCTGTGCCGGGCCCTGCATGACGAGCTGGAGGAGCGGGTCGCCCGCCAGGCCATGCACACCGCCGGCATCGGCCGCGGCGAGGATCACAGCCTGCGCCGCGATATCCGCGGCGACACCATCCACTGGCTGGACCGCACCACCCTGCCCCAGCGCCACTACCTGGGCGCCATGGCGGAGCTCCAGCAGGAGCTCAACCGGGCCCTCTACCTGGGGCTCTTCGAGTTCGAGGCCCACTTCGCCCACTACGGCCCCGGCACCTTCTACAAGAAGCATCGGGACAGCTTCCGCGGCCGCGCCAACCGGGTGGTCTCCACGGTCGGCTACCTCAACCCCGACTGGGGCCCGGCGGATGGCGGCGAAATGGTGCTCTATGACCCCGAGGACGAGCGCCGCGAGGTGGCCCGGGTACGCCCCGAGGCGGGCAACTTCGCCTGCTTCCTCGCCGACCGAGTGCCCCACGAGGTGCTGCCCACCGCCCGGCCCCGCGCCAGCATCGCCGGCTGGTTCCGCCGCAACGCCTCCCTCAACGGCGTTATCGACCCGGCCTACTGAAGAGACGGCCACAATGCAGCGAGGCGCCGAATGGCGCCTCGCGAGGGTAAGAGCGTTAGTGCCGAGGGCCCCTAGTTGACGGTGATCACCGTGCAGTGGGCGGTATGCCCGACCCGATGGGAGACGCTGCCGATCACCATGCCCTTGAGGTCGCTCATGCCGCGACTCCCCATGACGATGGCTTCCACCTGGAGGGCCTCGGCCTCGGCGACGATGGCCTCCGCCGGACGCCCCTTGGCGATCATCTCTTCCACCTGGAGACCGTCGAGCTTCACCGCCGCATAGGCCTTGTCGAGGATCTTGCGGGCGTCGTCTTCGCGTTCCTTGACCAGTTTCTGGATCACCTCCTCGCTGACCGGCATGCCGCTGCCCCCCACCAGCAGGCCGATATCATTCGGCGGCTGCTGCACATTGATCAGGTAGAGCCTGGCCGGCGGGGTGGCCAGCTGCGCCGCCACCTCGAGCGCCTTCTCCGCATGGGCGGAGCCATCCACGGGTACGAGTATCGACTGGAACATAATGAACCCCCTGCATAGACATGGCGCCGCTCGACGCCTCGGTCATCATCGGCCGGAGCGGGCGACGCCCCGGCCCGACATCGGCATCAACCGGCCCGGATCGCCACCTTGAGCACGCCGTCGCGCTGATGGGAGAAGAGCTCATAGGCCTCGACGATGTTCTCCAGGTCATAGCGGTGGGTGACCATGGGCCCCAGGTCGAGGCGCTCGCTATCGATGATCTGCATCAGCCGGCGCATGCGCTCCTTGCCGCCGGGGCACAGCGAGGTAACGATCTTGTGATCCCCCAGGCCGGCACAGAAGGCGTCCAGGGGAATCGTCAGGTCGCCGGAATAGACCCCCAGGCTCGACAGGGTGCCGCCGGGCTTGAGCACCCGCAGCGCCGCCTCGAAGGTGGACTGCAGGCCCAGCGCCTCAATAGAAGCATCCACGCCGCGGCCGCCGGTGAGCCTGAGGATCTCGGAGACCACATCCACCTTGCGGAAGTCGATCACCACATCGGCGCCCAGTTGCCTGGCCATGGCCAGGCGCTCGTCGACGCCATCCACGGCGATGATCAGGCCGGCACCGCGCAGCCGGGCCCCGGCGGTGGCACACAGTCCGATCGGCCCCTGGGCGAAGACCGCCACGGTGTCGCCGATCTTGATACCGGCCGACTCGGCCCCGGCGAAGCCGGTGGACATGATGTCCGGGCACATCAGCACCTGCTCGTCGCTGAGGCCATCCGGCACTGGCGACAGGTTGGCCTGAGCGTCCGGCACCCGCAGGTACTCGGCCTGGGCGCCGTCGATGGTGTTGCCGAAGCGCCAGCCGCCCATCGGCTTGTAGCCGTGGGCATGGTGACCGCCATCCTGAGAACTGCAACCGTCCTGGCAGGCGTAGGAGGTAAAGCTGGGGCAGATGGCCCCGGCGATCACCCGCTGCCCCTCCCGGTAGCCTTGCACATTGGCGCCCAGCTTCTCGATGACTCCCACCGGCTCGTGGCCGATGGTCAGCCCCGTCTCCACCGGGTACTCGCCCTTGAGGATATGCACGTCGGTACCGCAGATGGTGGTGGTGGTCACTCGGATCAGGGCGTCATTGGGGCCGATCTCGGGAATCGGCTTGTCATCGATCTCGATGCGGCCGGGTTCGACGAAGATGGCGGCTTTCATCATGGCGGGCATGGGGCTCTCCTTGGCAGAGTCAGCGGTAACCGTGGGCCATATCCACTTCAGTTCAGCACAAGAATCGCCAGCGCGAGTTGCGCTGGATCAAGCTTTGTTCCGAAGGCGCCCCGGGCCTGGCTTACACTCCTGAAGAGACCGAGGAGGAAAACCATGAGACCTGATCACGAGATGCCCTATCTGCAACGCTGCCTGACCCTCGCCGAGGAGGCCCTGGCCGCCGGCGACGAGCCCTTCGGCTCGGTGCTGGTCTCCGCCGAGGGCGAGGTGCTGTTCGAGGATCGCAATCGCATCGCCGGCGGCGATGCCACCCGCCACCCGGAATTCGCCATCGCCCGCTGGGCCGCCGAGCACCTGAGCCCCGAGGCCCGGGCCGCGGCCACCGTCTACACCTCCGGCGAGCACTGCCCGATGTGCGCCGCCGCCCATGGCTGGGTCGGCCTGGGGCGCATCGTCTATATCAGCTCCTCCGCCCAGCTCGGCACCTGGCTGGAGGCCATGGGCGTGTCCCCGGGCCCGGTGGCGCCGCTGCCGATCCGCCAGGTCGTGCCCGGCCTCGCGGTGGAGGGCCCGGTGGCGGGCCTCGATGACCGGGTGCATGCCCTGCATCGCCGTCGTCACGGTCAGGATTAAGACGCCGTCACCTCCGCGATCCCCGCGAATCGCCGGGCAGGTAATGCCCGGTGACCCGTCGATAGGCCGTGGAGGTGCGATCCCCGGGGATCCCGTCCACGCGCAGGAAGAGGCCGGGGAAGGTATTCAGCCAGCGCTGCAGGTGCTCCGCCTTGCGCGCCTCGGGGGCGCGCCCCGGGCGCATGGCGTGCCGCGAGACCAGCGGCGGCGATGCCGCGCCCCTGGCCACCTCGGCAGCCAGCGTATCGACCGCCTCGACGCGATCCGCCTCGGCCTCCGCCGGCCGAGACGGCGGCGGCGCCTCGCCCAGCGCGATCTCGCCGAGTTCGGCCAGCCGCCGCAGCAGCACCGCCGCGCCGATCTGCTTGGAGACCGCCGTCTCCGACCAGCGCCCATCGGCCACGTACTTGCCCCGTTCGTAGTGCACCGAGCCGCTCCACAGATAGGGCGACAGCACATGGGGGTGATAGCGGCGGTAGCCCCAGCCGTTGTAGCGCTCCAGTTGATAGAGCAGCCCCGCCAGGCTCCAGTCGGTGCGCCCGCCCAGGCGCTTGAGGGCCAGGGCATCGGCGGCGCTCTCCTCCCAGGAGAAGGGCGGCGAACCACGCTTGGGACGCCCCGCCGGCACCCGCACGGTGCGCCCGCTCAGGGGGTCGCCGTTATGCAGGTGGCGGCGGAAGTCGCCGCCGGATTCCAGCTGATGCACCGCCGCCACGAAGGCCCAGGGCACCCCCTGGCGGGCGGTCACCGCCTCGTAGCGGGACCGGTCCCGGACCAGGCGCTGGCAGACGCGCTCCACCAGGGCCCGCTGCCCGGGACGAATGTCGCAGCTCTCGAACAGTCGCTCGTATTCGCGGCCCAGGGCCGCGCTCAGGGATATCGCCATGCCGCCCTCCCCGGCGCCGAGGCGACGCGACCATCGCCGGTGGCGCCTTATATCCCTACAGCATAGCCAGGGCGCCGGGCTCGGGAGGGGCCCCAGGGGGTGGAGACAGGGGCGCCTACTGGCCGGCGCCGATGGTCAGCCGCAGGGCCTGCAGGCCCTGCAGCTCCAGGCGCATCTCCTCGGAGAAGATCGGATGCCCGATGACGCGGATGTCCAGTTGGGCTTCGGCCCCCCGATAGATAAGGAGGGCGGTGACGGTGGCCTCGGTCCGTAGCGGCGCCAGGGGCTCATAGTCGACCTTCTTCACCTCCAGGCGCTCCAGGCCATAGGCATCCAGTTGCTCCGCCACCCCCTGCTTGACCTTCACGCCATAGACGAAATAGAGCCCGCCATAGACGAGGCCCGCCACCACGATCAGGGTAAAGAGTCGGCCCATCGGTGTCTCCTTTTCGGGGCTGGCAGCGCCGGAGGCATCCGGCGCTATGTCGTCAAAGATTGGCGTCGTTCGCCGAGAAAGTCCATGAACCTCCCCGGTTCGCCGAGCCGGCGGCGATGAACTAGCTTCACTGCATGGGAGACCAGCCGAGCGGGAGGCATGACCATGCACTGGAAATGGATGCTAGTGGCACTCCTGGCCGTGGCGCTATTGCTGGTGGCGCGCAACTTTCCCTCGTCCCCGCCGCCGCCGGACCTCAGCGGCCCCACCGCCGACTGGCCCCACTACGGCCAGAACCTGGCCGGGCAGCGCTACTCGCCCCTCGACCAGATCCGCGTCGACAACGTCGCCCACCTGGAAGAGGCCTGGCGCTACCACCACGGCGACTTCTCCGCCGGCGAGACCGGCCAGACCCGCACCTCCCTGCAGGTCACCCCCATCGTGGTCGGCGAGCGGCTGATCTTCTGTACCCCCTACAACCGGGTCATCGCCCTGCATCCCGAGACCGGCGAGGAGCTGTGGACCTTCGACCCCGAGCTCGAGCTGCGCGAGCTGCACGGCGCCTACCCGATGATCTGCCGCGGCGTGGCCTACTGGGAGGACGACGCGGCCGCCCCCGGCGACGCCTGCCGCGAGCGGATCTTCACCGGCACCCAGGACGCCGAGCTGATCGCCCTGGACGCCGCCACCGGCCGCCCCTGCGCGGACTTCGGCGAGGCCGGCCGCCTGGCCCTGCGCGACGACCTCGGCGACGACATCCCCGCCTGGGAGTACTACATCACCTCCTCGCCCCTGGTGGTGGACGACCTGGTGGTGGTGGGCGCCCTGGTCGCCGACAACGTGCGCGCCAACGCCCCGCCGGGGGTGGTGCGCGCCTTCGACGCCCGCCGCGGTGAGCTGGCCTGGGCCTGGGACCCGATTCCCCCCGACCAGCCCCGGACGCCCGCCGAGGGCCCCTATCGCCGTTCCACCGCCAATGTCTGGGCGCCCATGAGCGCCGACCCCGAGCGCGGCCTGCTCTTCGTGCCCACCGGCAATGCCCCGCCGGACTACTTCGGCGGCCAGCGCGGAGGCCTCGACCACTACGCCTCCTCGGTGGTCGCCCTGCATACCCGCGGCGAGCGGGCCGGCCGGGTGGCCTGGCACTTCCAGACCGTGCACCACGACCTCTGGGACTATGACGTCGGCGCCCAGCCCTCGCTGATCGAGCTCGACACCGCCGACGGCCCGGTGCCGGCGGTGGTGGCCGCCACCAAGACCGGCCATGTCTTCGTGCTGCACCGGGAGACCGGCGAGCCCCTGCACCCGGTCGAGGAGCGCCCGGTGCCCCAGGACCCGGTGCCCGGCGACTGGCTCTCCCCCACCCAGCCCTTCCCGGTCAAGCCGCCGAGCCTCTTCCCGCCAGAGCTCGGCCCCGAGGAGGCCTGGGGCTTCACCTTCTGGGACCGCGGCCGCTGCCGTCGCCAGATCGAGGCGCGGCGCTCCGAGGGCCTGTTCACCCCGCCGAGCCTCCAGGGCACGGTGGCCTATCCCGCCGCCACCGGCGGCATCAACTGGGGCGGCGGCGCCTTCGACCCCGCCGCCAACCTGATGGTGGTCAACCAGTCGCGGGTGCCCACCGCGGTGCAACTGATCCCCCGGGAGGAATTCGAGGCCCTGCCCGAGGAGGAGCGAGGCACCGACGCCGGCGGCCTGGCCAACGCCAACCGCCTCTATGGCGAGATGCGCGGCACCCCCTATGCGGTCAGCGTGGAGCTGCTGCGCTCGCCCTTCGGCGCCCCCTGCAGCGCCCCGCCCTGGGGCACCCTCACCGCCGTGGACCTGGCGGCCGGTGAGGTCCGCTGGGAGGTGCCGCTGGGCTCCCTGCGCGGCCTGGCGCCCTGGCCGCTATGGTTCGAATGGGGCGTGCCCAATATCGGCGGCCCCATCGTCACCGCCGGCGGCCTGGTATTTATCGCCGCCACCCCGGACAACTACCTGCGCGCCTTCGACCTGACCAGCGGCGAGCGGCTCTGGCGCACCCGCCTGCCCTACTCCGCCCACGCCACGCCGCTGACCTACCGGCTAGGCCCCGAGCGGCGCCAGTTCCTGGTGGTCGCCGCCGGCGGCCATGTGCTCTCCGACCCCGGCGACGCCATCGTCGCCTACGCCCTGCCGGAGGCACAATGAGTGGCCCAACCGCGCTGGAGGAGCGGCTCGTCGAGCGCGACGGCTACCGGCTGCACCTGCGCCACGGCGGCGACCCGGCGCGGCCCCTGGTGCTCTTCCTCCATGGCTACCCGGACAGCCAGCGCATGTGGCGGGAGATCATGCTGGCCCTTGGCGATACGTACCGGGTGGCCAGCCTCGATTGGCCGGGTATTCCCGCCGGCGAGCCCCGCCAGCCGGCGCGGCGCTACCGCATCGACCGCCTGCTGGAAGATATCGAGGCCGCGGTCCAGGCGCTGGGCGCCGAGCGCCTGCACCTGGTGGGCCATGACTGGGGCGCCAGCGTCGGCTGGTCCTATGTCACCCATCCCGACTACGGCCGGCGGGTACGCAGCTGGAGCTTTGTCTCCGGGCCCCATCTGGCGATCTGGTTGCGCTGGGCCCGGGAGGAACTGACCAGCGGACGGCCGCGACGCACCGCCGTCGCGGCCGCCCAGTTGCTGCGCGCCGGCTACACCGTCCCGCTGATCGTCTGGCCGCTGGGCGAGGCACTCTGGCGCCTGGCCGGCGTGCGCGGCTGGCAATGGGTGCTGCGCCTGGCCGGCGTGCCCAAGGGGGATCCGCTGCTCGACGAGGACCGCGCCCAGGTGCGTGCCCTGACCCTGGGCCCCATGGCGCTGTACCGCCAGAACGTCCTGCACCCGCCGCCGCTGCCGCCCCGGGACAGCGTCACCTGCCCGGTGCAGCTGATCATCGCCGAGCGCGATCCCTTCGTCGCCGAGGTCAGCTACGGCAACCTCGGCGACTATGTCCGCGACCTGCGTATCGCCCGCCTGCCCGGCTCCCACTGGGTGACCCGTAGCCATCCCGACGAGACCCTGGCCGTACTGCGCGGCTTCCTCGCCGAGGTGGCCTGAGGCGCCCGCCTCACGGCCCGACGCCAGTCACCGGGCCTCCTACACTGAGGAAGGGAAGGCGCCACTTCCGGAGGCAGCGATGCAACCTTTCGCGAATGCCATGGCCCTGATCGGCAATACGCCGATGGTGCGGGTCGCCAGTCTCGACACCGGCCCCTGCGAGCTCTACCTGAAGCTGGAACACCTGAACCCGACCGGCTCGATCAAGGACCGCATCGGGCTGTCGATGGTCGAGGCCGCCGAGGCCTCGGGCGAACTCCAGCCGGGCGGCACCCTGGTCGAGGGCACCGCCGGCAATACCGGCCTGGCCCTGGCGCTGGTGGCGCAGCAGAAGGGCTACCGCGTGATCCTGGTGATCCCCGACAAGATGAGCCGCGAGAAGATCTTCAATCTCAAGGCCATGGGCGCCGAGGTGGTGCTGACCCGCTCGGACGTGGCCAAGGGCCACCCGGAGTACTACCAGGACAAGGCCGCGGCCATCGCCCGGGAGACGCCCGGCGCGGTCTTCGTCAACCAGTTCGGTAACCCCGCCAACCCCCTGGCCCACGAGCGGGGCACCGGCCCGGAGATCCTCAGCCAGATGGACGGACGCCTCGACGCCGTGGTGTGCGGCGTCGGCTCGAGCGGCACCATCACCGGCCTGTCGCGCTGTTTCGCCAGGGCCGCCCCCCAGGTGGAGCTGATCCTCGCCGACCCCGAGGGCTCGGTGCTGGCCGAGTACGTGCGCACCGGCCGGCTCAGTACCGAGAGCGGCAGCTGGCTGATCGAGGGCATCGGCGAGGACTTCGTGCCGCCCATCGCCGACCTCTCCCGGGTACGCCAGGCGATCACCGTCGGCGACAAGGAGAGCCTGCTGTGCGGCCGCGAGCTGCTGCGCCGCGAGGGCATCCTCGGCGGCACCTCCACCGGCACCTGCCTGGCGGCGGCACTGCGCTACTGCCGCGCCCAGACCCGGCCCAAGCGGGTGGTGACCTTCGTCTGCGACACCGGCAACAAGTACCTCTCCAAGATGTTCAACGAGCACTGGATGGAGGACCAGGGCTTTATCGAGCGTCACCACTACGGCGATCTGCGCGACCTGATCCGCCACCCCTATGCCGAGCACGACACCATCGTGGTGGCCCCCGACGAGCCGCTGACCACCGCCTACGCGCGCATGAAGCTCTACGACGTCTCCCAGCTGCCGGTGATGGAGGGCGACCGGGTGGTCGGCATCATCGACGAGTCGGACGTGCTGATGGCGGTGTACGGCCACGTGGACCACTTCACGTCGCCGGTGCGCGAGGCGATGATCACCCAGCTCCAGGAGCTCCCCCCCGGCGCCGGCCTGGACGAGCTGATGGCGGTGTTCCAGGAAGACCACGTGGCCATCGTCACCGAGGGCGACTGTTTCCATGGCCTGATCACGCGGATCGACCTGCTCAATTATCTGCGGCGCCGGATCGACTGAAGGGAGATGGCGATGAACGACGACAAGCGGAATGGACAGCATCGGCTGGCGACCCGCGCCATCCATGCCGGCCAGGCGCCGGACCCGAGCACCGGGGCCATCATGACGCCGATCTACGCCACCTCCACCTATGTGCAGGCGAGCCCCGGCCGACACCAGGGCTTCGAATACTCGCGCAGCGGCAACCCCACCCGCCTGGCCTTCGAGCGCTGCATGGCGGACCTGGAAGGCGGCACGGCGGGCTTCGCCTTCGCCTCGGGCATGGCGGCCACGGCCGGCGTGCTGGAGCTGCTCGACCACGGCAGCCAGGTGATCGCCATGGACGACCTCTACGGCGGCTCCTACCGGCTGTTCGAGAACGTCCGCCGACGCTCCGCCGGGCTCGAGTTCGGCTTCGTCGACCTCAGCCGCGAGGCCGACCTGGAAGCCAGTCTGGAGAGCGCCCTGCGCGACAACAGCCGCATGCTCTGGGTGGAGTCACCCAGCAACCCGCTGCTCAAGCTCGTCGACCTGCAGCGGGTCGCCGCCTTCGCCCGCGACCACGGCCTGCTCAGCGTGATGGACAACACCTTCGCCAGCCCGGTGCTGCAGCGCCCCCTGGAGCTCGGCTTCGATATCGTGGTGCACTCCACCACCAAGTACCTGGGGGGCCATTCCGATATCGTCGGCGGCGTCGCCGTGGTCGCCGACCAGGCGCTGGCCGAGCGGCTGGCCTTCCTGCACAATGCCGTGGGCGGCATCGCCGGGCCCTTCGACAGCTTCCTCGCCCTGCGCGGCCTGAAGACCCTGGTGCTGCGCATGCGCCAGCACTGCGAGAACGCCCGAACGCTGGCCGCCTGGCTGGAGGCCCATCCGGCCGTGGAGCGGGTCATCTACCCGGGGCTGGCCAGCCACCCCCAGCACGCCCTGGCCAAGCGCCAGATGAGCGACTTCGGCGGCATGCTCTCGCTGGTGGTGCGCGGCGGCGAAGCGGCGGCCCGGCGCATGCTGGAGCGCTGCCGGCTGTTCGCCCTGGCCGAGAGCCTGGGCGGCGTGGAGAGCCTGATCGAGCATCCCGGCATCATGACCCACGCCTCGGTGCCCGCCGAGACCCGCGAGCGACTCGGCATCGAGGGCGGACTGATCCGGCTCTCGGTGGGCATCGAGGCGGTCGAGGACCTGATCGCCGACCTGGATCAGGCCCTGGGAGAGGCCGAGTAAAGCGACGGGGCCTGCGACAGCCGGCGCAGCCCCGGGGTGTTCATGGTGACCACCACCTCGTGCCTCGGGTCGGCGGCCTGGGGGCCGATCCTATGGAAGGGGAGTTCGAACTACGGCACCAGGAGCCGGTTGCGAGCATGTGACGTCATGGCTATTCGCGAGGCTTCCGCGAACGCCAATAACGCTCAATCGTGGGCTTTACGCTGACCCCGTGGACCAGAATCGACAAGGCCACCACCGCCAGGACCAGGTGTATCAATTCCAGCGCGACGTCCTCTGGCAGCCCGTGTTGGATGGCGTACATCAGATAGTACAGCGAGCCGATACCGCGAACTCCAAACCAGCCCATAAGGTGGCGCATGCGCATGGGCGCCCTGCTGCCCAGCATGCCAAGATGTACACTGACGGGGCGGGCGACAAAAAACACAAACGCCGCGAACCCCACGGCTCGCCAACTCCAGGAATCCCAGAAGAGCGAGCCACCGATCAGTAGAACCAGCACGATTTCTGCCAGCCGTTCGAGGTGCTCGTTGAATACCAGAGAGCTTTCGCTCACGTGCACGTGCGCGATGGCTTGCGGCTCACCTTCCGGAGGTGTCTCCACAGGTGCCGAGTAACCTTGCTTGAGCCCGGCCAATTTCAATTCGGTATGGCGCAGCGCCACCGCTGCACTGAAAACGGCCAAGAAGCCCCAGGCATCCACCAACAGGCTGATTCCGTAGGCGAACGCAATCAGCCCCAGGCCGAGAAAGCTTTCCAGAAAGGCGGTAGCCACGAAGCTGGTGCGAATCTTGTTGACCAGCCAACCGACACCAACGCCCGCCAGGATACCGATGCCGATACCGGCACCGCTTGCCCACAACACATCCACGGCCAGCCACCGCCAACCGGCGTCGCCAAGATCATGCAGACCCAGCAAGCCCAGCCCGAGCATCACGAACGGGAAGGCGCTGCCGTCGTTCATTCCGGCCTCGCAGGTCAATGCAAAGCGTAGTTCGTCAGGATCATCGGCGTGACGAACCTGAATCTCGGTCGCCAGTACGGGATCGGTCGGCGCGACCACGGCACCCAGCAATACGGCGGCCCCGAGGGGCAAAGCGAGCCAGTAGTAGCCGAACAGCGTCACTAATCCGACGGTAAGCACCATCGAAACCACCGCCAGCTGCAGGGGACTTCGCCATCGCTTCAGGGTCACCGGTGCCGGCATCTTTACGCCGGCGCAATACAAGGAAATGAGCACGGCAATCTCGCTCAGAAGCTCCAACAAAGCCGACTCTTCCAGCGGATTAAAATGAAACAGTTCGAAGCCCATCGGCCCCACGATGAACCCGATAAGCAGATACACGATGGCAGAGGTGGCGGGTACGCTCTTGAGATAGGAGAAGGTAAAGCCCACTACCAACAGCAGCGAGCCGATCAAGATAAACCAGGTAGCGGTTGTCATAGAAGACTCGTCAAGTGTGTATATATTCGCCCAGCCGCACGCAACCCGAATCAGGCCTTCAGCGTTTCCACTTGAGCTGGAACTCTATCTCCTCCTCCTCACTCGAGCGCTCGTGTTCGATAGTGAATTCGGCTCGGACGGGCACATAGATACGCTCGCCCGCAATCTGTATCTCGAAACGTTCCCCCTGCTCGATGGCATCGGCCAGGCGCCGTAGCTTGGCCACGAAGTCGGCCTTCGGGTAACCCTTTTCCACGTCCCGCTCTGCCTTGGACCCCATGGCGCCTCTCCTCGGTGACCCGGTTATCGACAGCACCCGATGCACTGCCAGGCTCGAATCCAGTCTAGCAGGTAAGTCTCCCCTTCCCCCGCCGGCATGAGTGCTCATCGGGGCCAGCCGGTCGACGCCATGGCATCGACAGGGGCTCGGCGCCGCCAGGCCCCCGGAGTAAACCAACATCGCCTGTAAGGCGGAGGTCCGTTTCTCGACAGTACCTCGTGAGCGGCAGATCGCGAGGAGACGAGCCATGAAGCGTACGGGGTGGTGGATGGCAGTTGTCCTGATGCTCGGCCTGGCCTGGTCCATGGAGGCCATCGCCGAGGGACGCATCTTTACCCGCGATGGCCTGGCCATCGGCGGTACGGACCCGGTGGCCTACTTCACCCAGGGTCAGCCGGTACAGGGCTCGCCCGACTATCGGCTGGAGTGGGGCGATGCCACCTGGCAGTTCGTGTCGGCCGAGCATCGCGACCGCTTCCAGGCGGATCCCGAGGCCTATGCGCCCCAGTACGGTGGCTGGTGCGCCTGGGCGGCGGCACGCGGTGAAGCCGCCGCGACCATCCCCGAGGCGTGGAAGATCGTCGACGGCAAGCTCTACCTGAACTACAGCCGCTGGATCCAGTGGCGCTGGGAGACCGACATTCCCGGCAATATCGAGGCGGCCGATGAACACTGGCCGGATATCTTCCCGCAGTGAGCCCCGGCAGGCAGGCACCGCGCTGTCGCGCAGCGTCGCCGGGACGGCGCCCGGGTGACGCCGGTGCGCGGCTGGCATGCATTATTCGATTGAGCCTGCCGCCATCCCTAGGGCAAGATGAGACCCAGGAACACCACAAGCACGGCAAGGATGAACAAGCCACGGCATACCGCTGGAGGAGCCCTATGCAACCGCTGAGCTACTACTACTACAACGTGCTGGAAGGCCTGGAAAAGCCCTGCGATGTGCCATCGATCGAACTGCAGGAGGGCTACGACACCCTCTATCGACACGGCGGGCGCATCGAGATCGACCTGATCCGCAAGGCCGAAGAAGGCAACGCCAAGGGCGACCCCTACCACTGGTACGAGGCCCTGGACGACGAACAGCGGGCGAAACTGCATAAGGCGCTGGGCGACAACGACCCGGCCAAGATCCTCAAGGTCATGCAACGCAACGGCTATGCCAGCGTGCTCTACCACCACGCCTGGGAGCACTTCCGCACCGCGACGGCCGAATAGCGCCGCCATATCCACGACAAGGGCCCGCGATCACTCGCGGGCCCTTGTCGTTGGTTTGTTGAGGATATGCCGCCGACTGGCGATTACCCGACTAGCTCGGTGCGTACCTGCAACGTAGCGTGGAGCGTCTTGTGTACGGGGCATCTGTCGGCTATCTGCAGGAGACGGTTCCGTTCCCCCTCATCGAGGTCACCGACGAGCTCGATCTCGCGATGGATCACCTCGATCTTCGCCCCTTCGTTTTCTGGGTCTTCGCAGTCCTTAATATGTTCGTGCTCATGACGAAGCCTTACCACGACGTCTTCCAGCGCCATCGACTTATGATTGGCATACATCCGCAGCGTCATGACGGTGCATGAGCCCAATGCAGCCAAGAGGTGCTCGTAAGGATCAGGCCCCATATTATCACCGCCAGCACTCCTCGGCTCATCCGCCAACCAGTAGTGGCTGTCACTGCTTACGTGAAGGGTAAACTTGTGGTTTTTTTCCGATACCACTACCTGGCCGGGCCCCGTCTCTTTCTTATTAGCCTCCGATGGCGTCAAGCCCAGATAACGCCCCGCCCAGGCCGCAATCACATCCGCCACGTAGGAGGAATCTTCTTTCTTGGTCAGGAGATGATCCGCCTTGTCCAGGCTGACAAAGCTCTTCGGATGCCTGGCAGCACGATAGATCTTCTCGGCCTCACTGATATCGACCGTGGTATCCAGAGGCGAGTGGCATACCAGAAGCGCCTTGTTCAGGCACGATATATCCTGGTCCGAATAAGCCTCAAGGTCGTCAAGAAATTGCTTCTTTATTGTGAATTTTCGAAGCCCCAGTGTGACTTCGGCTTCACCATCACGCCGGATATCATCAATGGAAGCAGAAAAGTTATGCATCACGTGATCGGCTTGAAAAGGCGCACCGATTGTCACAACGGCCTTGACGCTGGGCAGCCGGCCGGCCATGGCCAGTACCGCGGCACCGCCCAGGCTATGGCCGATCAGAAATTCCGGAGCCGAGAAATTCTTTTCCAGATACCCTGCCGCGCTTAACAAGTCCTGGATATTCGAGGAAAAATTGGAGTTGGAAAAATCACCATCACTGTTACCCAGCCCCGTAAAATCAAACCTTAGAACGGCAATCCCCTTGGCTGTCAGCGCCCTCGAGATACGTGAAGCGGCAGCAACATCCTTTCCGCAGGTAAAGCAGTGGGCGAAGATACCATAGCTTGAGACCCGAGATTCTGGCACCTCCATCAAGCCGACGAGGGTGACTCCGTTGCTCTGAAATTCTACTTTTTTTCGCATCACACCTTCCTCCGTATCTCGTTCACACCAGCCTAGTGCCCTATGCCGCGCATTGTAATCCCGCTAGTGTGATTTCATCGGCTCGCCAGTAGGACGTGTCCGATCCGGCCAAGATCCTCAAGGTCATGCAACGCAGCGGCTATGCCAGCGTGCTCTACCACCACGCCTGGGAGCACTTCCGCACCGCGACGGCCGAATAGCGCCGCCATATCCACGCCAAGGGCCCGCGAGTGATCGCGGGCCCTTGGCGTGGGGTGCTTCGCACCTGGCGTGCACTCCGGTGCTTCGCCGATCAGCGTGAAGCCATGACAGGGCCGGTCTCCGCAAGCCGTGGTCTTCCCTACCTGGTGGGAGCTGGCTTTAGCCGGCGATGCGACATCGGATCGTCGCGCTCCCGCGACAATACTCACGCCCGAGTGGGATGAACCTGGATTCACTCGCCCAGCCGTTCGCGTAACTGCGCCTCCTGCTCACGCAGCTCCGGGGTGAACGCCTCGCCGAAGTCCTCAGCCTCGAAGACCCGACGAATCTCGATCTCCGCCTCGGTACCGGGCATGGGGTTGGGGCAGCGCTTGACCCATTCGATGGCCTCCTCCATGGATGCCACCTGCCACAGCCAGTAGCCGGCGACCAGCTCCTTGGTTTCGGCGAAGGGGCCATCGGTGACCAGGCGCTCGTCGTCCCTGAAGCGCACCCGCGCCCCCTCGCTGCTCGGCCACAGGCCCTCCCCGGCCAGCATGATGCCCGCCTCGACCAGCGCCTCGTTGTACTTGCCCATCGCCTCCAGCAACTCCTGGCTCGGCAGCTTGCCGGCCTCCGAGTCCTGGCTCGCCTTCACCAGAATCATAAAGCGCATCGCTCTCCCTCCAAGGTGGTTTGCCTATGGGGTATCGAACGGGGCGGCAGCGAATCGACATCCGCTGCGGCTGCCACTCATAGTCGATGACGCGCCAATGGGGAGACGTCTCCGATTAACCTCAGGCCAGAGTATAGGTGGAAGTGCCGAATCTCTCGACGCTCGAACAGTTGCCTCTCCTTGGCATGAAAAAGGCCACCGCTTGGGTGGCCTTCCTCCTATCCGTTTGTGGGCCGTGAGCTATCAGCTGGCACCGATTCGTGTCAGCGCGCTCTTGACCTGCGAGGTATTGTAGAGAGCCTCGAACATCTTGCCGATATCCGCGATCTTGAGGCCCTTCGGGCCAGTCCATCGCCTCCAGCAACTCCTGGCTCGGCAGACTGCCGGCCTCCGAGTCCTGGCCGACCTTCCCCAGCGTCATAAACGCATCGCTCTCCCTCCAGGGGGCAACTCCGATTCCTCTCGGAATTCGACACCACAGCCAACTACCGCATTTGGCTATCCTTGCTGCCGCGACGGTTGTAACCGCTGAAGGCAACACCCTGCTCGTCCTGCTCGCTTTGGCACCGCACACACAGGCGCACACCTTTCAGCGCCTCACGCCGCGCCTTGGGGATCTCGTCACCGCACTCCTGACAATGCGTCAGGCTCTCGCCGTTCGGCAACCGGCTCCGTACCCGCTGGACGGCATCGTCGACCGTGCTGTCAATCTGATCCTGGACGGCGCCGTCTCGGGCCCAGCCACTTGCCATTGCAACCTCCTTGGACTCACCGTTCGTGGAGAATCCACCTCTCTATTACCTGAATTCAACCAATCAGCGCAACACCTGACGTGTCCAGTGCTCCTGAGTACTCGCCCATCGCCTCCAGCAACTCCTGGCTCGGCAGCTTGCCGGCCTCCGAGTCCTGGCTCGCCTTCACCAGAATCATAAAGCGCATCGTTCTCCCCCTCCCGGTTGGTTCGTCTATGGGGTGTCGAACGGGGCGGCGGCGAATCGACGGCCGCGCTGTAATGGGACCCCCTGGCCGGTCGGTTAGCCGGTTCAGGCTTCCCGGCAACCAGAAACAGCGCTGCCCGCTTCGGCGCCTATGAGGGTAGGTCCCCGAGTAATGCGGTCTCGTCGCTCACGCCAGCCTCCCCTCGCTTATCACCTTCACTTGCGCGAACTGGCGGTGGCCCTCGACGGAACCGTGGTAGCCGTAACCGCTCTCTTTCGCCCCCACCCAGGGCGTACCGCTGGCGCCGAAACAACTCTTGTTGACGCCGACCATGCCTGACTCGATCCGCCGCGCGACCCCGCGCGCCGCCTCGGGACTGCCGAATACCGAGCCGCCCAGTCCCAACTGATTGTCGTTCGCCAGTCGGACGGCTTCCTCGGCGCTCCCGACTCGCTGAATCGCCAGCACCGGCCCGAAGGTCTCGTCGCGCATGACCGTCATCGACTCGTCGCAGTTACCGAGCACGGTGGGCACCACGAAGCGGTCCGGATGATCCACGCCACCGGCGAGGAGCGTGGCGCCCTTCTCGATGGCATCCTCGATCTGGCCGATCACGTGTGCCCGCTGCCGCTCGTTGATCATCGGCCCCATTTCGGCGGACTCGTCGTCCCACGGACCGTAACGGATGTTCCCGACCAGCTCCGCCACGCGCTGCTCGAATGCCTCGGCAATCGACTCGTGAACGTACGCGCGCTCGTTGGAGACGCACATCTGCCCGCCGTTCTCGTAGCCGTTCGCCACCGCGCATTGCGCCGCCGCCTCGATGTCCGCATCCGGAAGAACGATAAACGGATCCTTGCCGCCCAGCTCGAGGATCACGCGCTTCAACTTATCCGCAGCACTGCCGAGGATGTGCTTACCGGCCGTGCGCGACCCCGTGAACGCGATCAGGTCCACGTCCGCCTTCACCAGCGCCCGGCCTTGCTCGTCGGCCCCGTGAACGATCTGCAGCACCCCCGCGGGCAGAAACTCATTCAACGTGTCGACATACGCCTGCGCGATCAAGGGTGTTTCCTCCGACGGTTTCAGGACCACCGCATTGCCCGCCACCAACGCCGGCACTATCAGCCACTGCGGCATCGACATCGGGTAATTCCACGGGCTGATTGCCGCGCAGACGCCGAAGGGTTCGTAGTAGAGGGTCGAACGTGTGTTGTCGTCCTCGAGCGTGCGCGGCTGCAAGGCGCCGACCATCTCGTCAAGCTTGCCCAGGATGCCCTTGCTGCAGAACCGGACCTCGCCGATGCCGCGCTTCAGCGGCTTGCCCATCTCGCGACTCAGCAGGTGTCCCAGTTCTTCGGCACGCTCGTCGAGCCGCTTCGCCGCCCGCCCAAGCAGTTGGGCCCGTTCCTCCAGGGATTGGTCACGCCAGCCGAGCGCCGCGCGGTGCGCACGGACGACGGCCTCGCCGATTTCTTCCGGGCTGCTCACCGGAACCTCACCAACGACTTCCCCGTTGGCAGGATTGAAGGACTTCAGCATTTCTCTCATCGGTCGACTCCGAGGCCTTTGAACCACGAGGGCTTGAGAGGACCAAGGATCAACACGTTCGGAATCGGCCACCATAGCGCCTTGAAGGCGTCAAAGCTGGCAGCGGCGTAACCCATGCCCCGTTGTCTTCCGATCCGTTTTCGGCGGGCAGTTCCCCGTCACCTACCCGCCGGCGGGGCGCTACCCCGGCAGTCCCATCGGGTTACGCCTCCTTGGCAGCCGAACCGGGTCGTCTCCCTGGGGAGACGATCCGCCTCGCTGGTCACACTCAGTAACATTCAGCCTAGTCAAGGAGCCGACGGCCCGCCCAGTCAGATCTTGATCCCAGGGGGCGCTTGATCCATTGGGCGACTACGCAGCGTCGTAGGCGGCGTGGTGGGTTTACACCGTTAGCGCCGCACCTCAGGCTTCCTGGCAACGAGAAACAGCGATGCCCGCTTCGGCTGCCATTCGTAGTCGATGACCAATCCCGCCTCGCTCAGCATGGCCAGCAGTTGCGGCTTGTCGAGGCGACTCACATGGGGGGCCAACCCCAGGGACTGCATCAAGGGAATCAGCAAACGCCAGTGGGGCTTTACCTCGCCGATCAGCGCGGTACTGGAGACGAAGACCCCGCCCGGCTTCAGCAAGTCGGCGACCCGGGCGATGGCCCCCTCCGCATCCTCCAGGAGATGCAGGATATTGAGCCCCAGCACGGCATCGAAGCCCTCCGCTTCTTCCCCCAGGCTATCCAGGGTGCCTCGCTGGAAACGAATATTCTCGACACCGGCCTCCCGCGCCCGCTGCTCGGCGATCGCCAGCATCTCCCCCGAGATATCGATGGCGAGAATCTGCCCGACATGGGGCGCATGGGTAATGGCGGTACTGCCGGTACCGCACCCGAACTCCAGGACCCGCCAGTCGGGCCGCAGGTACCCCTGCGTCACCGCCAGCTTCTTCCGGTAGCTTTCCTGATCCTTTACCGGGCTCCTGGCATAGCGCGGCGCGGCCTTGTCCCAAAAACTCTGTGCACTCTTCAACTCACGACTCCCTGTTGGCTGCTGTTGCTGGTCCATTTTACCCGGCCACATGGCAAACTAATCGCCTTAACCTGGCCGTGTTCGGCCTGTGGAAAAAAGGGGTATTATCCCCGGCTATCTTTCCACCTCCTCTGCCTGCAGAGCTTTGAAGGTCTGCCAATCCCACACCCCTGTCTGGCGAATTCCAGCTTTCTCTTGGAATAGAAAAAGTACATCTTGCCCCTCTGGCGTCATCCTCCAGCTCCTCTGACCTGGATCTACAGCTATATATTCACCGCCACCAACAGTATGAGACAGATGTAGTGAGATATCTATAGTCTGCCAACCACTCGCCATCGCAGTAACACTAAAGGCCTCGGCTAGCTCAGTTTCACCAACCTGCCTCAAGGTAGCAGCAATCTCATTTGCCGAGTAGGCAACATCAGGAGTATTTCCAACCTCTAGTGCAGTGGAGAACTGTTCTTGGTAATCTGAAATCTCTGGTCTTGAAGCGACGAAGACGGAAAGATCAGCATCAATGGCACTTTGAACCACTGGAGCGAAAGCCACTGGGATCAGGGAAATAATAGTAGGGTCGTCTCTACAAGGAACCCAAGCTAAAGTTCGCGAATAGAGAGGTGAGTAACCATATGGCTTAAAAAAAGTATTCTGACAATCAGCGGGAACTTCCACCTCACCATTTTCGTCCGTATAATACGTATAATCAGCCCCAACATCCCCTCCAACCCTACGAATGATAGTGCTACGTACACCAATAGTCTCATCATCAGCAGATACTACTCGCACTGTCATCATTGGTGAGTCCTCCTCGCTAGGGCTGTTCGCCCAAGCCCCTCCCCCCAAGAGGAAGATAAGAGAGGTGCCACCGAGCATGAATCCAAGGCGAAAATTAACCATAATATTTCCCCTTCACCTTAACCCCAAACAAAAGAGTTCTGGAGAATCAATCAGCCTCTCTACACACTAAACATCGGACAATCAAACAAACAATGAATGCAAACAGCACACCCCCAACAAAAAACAAAGAATAGATTAGTATCTCTATATAATTGTCCACCATATAAGCAAATAGGCCTTCCCTGTCCAGAAATACAAGATCAAGGCCGTGACCACTCCCTCCCGGCTGAAAATAAAATCCTAATTCAGCACCAACATCAGCCTTCCCTATATCGATATACGCACTTTCTCCAGGGGGAAGAGACAGATTGAAAGCAATCTCACTTGAGTTCACCTCTCCAAATGCCAAAGACGTAGATCCAATGGGTTGAACAACAAAGTGCCTAGCTAAAGCAGTCTGACCTGGCAGTGGCGCAATACAGGATTTAGACAATTCAGGGCAGGTTACATGAAAACTAAGTGATTCAATGGGCAACTTGCTAGATATATTATGAACACCAAGACGAACATAGCCATCATCATGGTAATATTGAAAATCGTAAGTAATAGCACGTGTTTCAGAAACTTCCTTGATCATCTGAGACACCTGCCATGTAAGGACTGAAAACAACAACCCTAAAACATAAACAACAACTTCAATCCTCATGATGCCCCTCACTATTATAACAACCTATACATTTCAGCAACCATTTCAATTTATTTATGCTATTTCAAAACCATACAAAATGGCGCTATCTCCATTCCTTTTGGTCCAACGAAGGCATCAATTGGCAGCACCCCGCTCGTATACACCCCGTAACAATCAGTCTAGTAAAGGTGGCATCGGCTTGCCTAGAGAAGGCAAGTCCTTGTTGGAAATCACTGCTTGGCCAGGGGTGGAGATATAAAAATTTCCTGATGAAAAAGCCACTTATAAAATCATCCGCATCCAAGGCGAGGTAGCCGTCCTGGCTACACGTACTTCCCCCTAGCTAGCCCCCCTCAAGGGACGAAGTGCTCCTCGCCGTTGATGAACTGGCACAGCCGCGAGGTCTCGTAGTTTATTAGGGTACGTCTCCGGCTATTGTGGAGGAAATGCAGAAAGACCTTGAGGACTATCTGGTCGTTTACAACACGAAGCGCCCACACCAAGGGCGCAACATGAAGGGGGTGACGCCCTATGCCGTCTTCAAGAAAGGGCTCCCCAAAACACCGAAAAAGGAACCCAGGAAAACGGCAGAAAACACTGCTTAACTGTAGAGACCCACGGGGGCATGTGTCAGGTGAACACCATCACTGTACATCCTGCCGTCGTCTTTCAGCATCCTGAGCACCTCGCGCACCTTCATAGACCAGCTAAATAAAGTAAATAAAGGACATCCATTTTCTTGAAACCCACCGCTGACCATTTGGCCGGTTAGGTACCATAGTGGTTTGCTCAGCAGGAGATACGATCATCAAGAAAGTGGGTGTCCTTTTCTTGTTTCTTTCCATTCGCTCCATTGGCGCAGACTAAAAACCCACATCCGGCCAGTAGCTCACATTGCATTAACAATGCCCCAAAACCAAATAATCAGTTATTTAATACAAACCATCTACCATAATACAAAAGCTAAATCAACCCTGATTCTGACAGTGCGTCTATTAATGCAGACGTCGTCTCAGATACAGTCAACCTATCTCCTATAAAAACCAATCCTTGAGCTGATCTTTCAGTATCACCTTCCCATACTTTATTCCCCTGTCTATCGAAAACAGATGCGGTTGTTAGCATTGACCTATGAAAAGTTCTCATTGGAGTAGTCGTAAAATTAGCAGTCGTATAAGATCCGGTGGAGTATGCAGAACCAAAAGATTGATACCCATAAGTAGAAGACCCTTGAGAATCAGCCATAACTACACTGACAACTTCACTTACTCCCAAACCCCAAACTTTCTCTACAAACTCTTCTTGACTATTGGAAAATCGAGCTATATCTCGCACACTAACTGCATTAACACCACGCCTCCTCAGCTCATTCACCAAGCCCAACTCAAGCAACTCCCCAACATCTCCTCTATTATCCACATATACCGCCACAGATGTCAGCTTATAGTCTGAAAACTCAGGGTTAACGTAGCCTCTCCCTGCTGTTGTGTTGCATCCATAAATAAATATAAAAATCAATGAAATAACCGCACCCCCAATTATACGGCTCATACCCCCTCCCATTTACTGAGTAAGATGCCTCTAAAGATCACACATCGCAAGCCAACTACCACCTAGAATGAATCATAAAAATAGCACCTCCCTGTTTTCTTTACATACAAAACAGCCGCCATATATTATGGCTTTGTACGAAAAGTCGGCGAGCGATGACCAGACAAGGAAAAAATTGGAAAAAAGACGGAATTCACAGGGTGTAGATGAGTACTTTGAGCCGGCTTTTAACACTGTATGGGCGACGGTGACTGTCAATATAGATGACGCCTGAGTCAGGTTCTAAAATCCTGCTGCCTTCGGCACCGACTCCCGCTCGGGATTCAGGTGCACGGTATCCGGCAGGCTCAGGTCGCGGATGTCGCTGGCCCAGGATCCTCTCCACTTCGCCGGAATGGCGCTGTGCCGGTGTGACGTAGCGCAGGGCACTATGACGATGCTCATGGTTGTACCAGTAGTTTATGGGGGTACGTCCCCGATTACTCCCCGATTACTCCAACTTCATATTAGCTACCGGCCCAGCAGAGCTGTGGCCACGAGATATACCAGATAGACATAGATCAAAAGCGACACCAGGCCCCTAAAGTTATTTGCAAGGCCAGCAGCGGTAACAACTGCCTTGTATTCATCGTTCTCGACACTACCGTCAATCATCAGGTAGCGCGATAGAGCGTCGTCAAATTCCTCTGCCGCGTCGTTTCGATTCATCCATTCTCCGATCAGAGAGAACAAATGTCGTCTGACACGGAATTCACCGAAGTCTTCTGCCATTTTGTTCTTGCTCACCGTAAGCCAAATCAAACTGAGGATCACGGCCGCGAAAGCCTGGAAGCTGTCTTTTGCGGTCAGCACTAGGAACACAACGATGCTGCCAGCTTGGACGGCGGCTGGGATCAATTCCATCGCAATGGGCGCAATGTCAAATTTCATTGGATCAGGCACGGGCACCTCCCAAAGGCAGCTAACTCCTCGGTTATGTTCCGCCTAGTCGAAATTGTAAAAGTCAGTACCACCGATGCTCTGGGTGGTTCCGCTAGCCCCATCACTGAAGTTGTGAAACGTGGTGCCGCCGATGCTCCGCGATGTGCCGGACGTTCCATCATTGTAGTTATGAAAAGTGGTGCCACCGATGTTCTTAGATGTTCCAGAGTGACCATCACTATAATTGTGAAATGCAGTCCCACCAATTGAATGTGATGTGCCACTTGTACCGTCACTAAAGTTGTGAAATGTCGTGCCTCCGATGGTTTGCGAGGTTCCAGAAGTACCGTCAGAACAATTGTAGAACGTAGCGCCTCCAATAGTATTGGCTGTGCAACTCGCGTGAACAGGCGACATAATCAACATTACAAACGCCGAAGCAAGTATGAGTATGAGCTTTTTCATAGCGACCTCCTGCGGTCATCGGTGATGACACAAGTTTTATCAGCATAACGCCAGCCTTCAGCCGAGCGGGCGCGACAGAGACCGCGTCGGC
Source organism: Bisbaumannia salifodinae (assembly GCF_055388505.1). The sequence continues at coordinate 1,054,602 of NZ_AP043781.1, read as the reverse complement.
TGAAAAAAGGCCTTGTTGGGTTTCATTTAGACCCACCCAGAATATCCAGCAGGCGTTCGCCAATGACCCCCATACTTTCAACTGCCATACGCGCCTGAGAATCACTGACAGTGGAAAGCCATGGACGCCCATGTCCTGTCCCTTGCTTATTACGCAATGAATTGACTGAACATGCAAGTTCGAACATAGCCCTTTCCACCCTTTTTTCAGGCCCTTCTCCCGCTTGCGGCTGATCATGAGGAGTGACAATCCCCAAAGCTGCGTATGCTTGACCCAAAAGAGTTGGAAAGTTCGACTGTGTTGAATAGCTCCCGAATTTTTGCTGGACGATGTGGGCGGCAATAGCCTCTAAAAGGTCCTTGCCAGTGCCAGTCAGTAGTGCGGCATCTTCAGCTCCACGCGTGGCTCTACGAACATAGGCCTTCAAAGCATCAGTCAGTGCCGCCCCAGAGAGCGAATCCAAGACTTTAGGCCGCAACTGTCCGTCTTCTGAAAGCTCAAATCCTTCTGCATCAAAAACGTCAATACAGTTTCGAATGGCGTCTCGCCCGACGAAATTCGGTGAAGTCCCTCGGAATCCGCCATGGCCCCGTATCAAGGAGATAATACCGTATACTAGTCGGCCACCGGCCTCCTCGTTGTTGGAATAAGCCCAATTTAGGGTTGCTCTAATGCGCTTGGTCTTGCCAACTGTTTGTCCTTGCGACTTCGGATCACCGGAAATCAGCCCATGACGCTCGATCAGTGACTCTAGGTCGTAATGACTTGGATCTCTTCTCTCCGTCTGTGAATCATCAACTAGCTGTGATACCGCAACAATCACGGCATCAGTTAGCGGAGCTGTGTGTTGATTTTCCATAGGTTATTGATTCGATTTTCGTGTTAAAGTTAGACCCAACGTCGTGCTTCACGGGGATAGCCGCCGCGAGGCGGCTGCGTCCCGTGAAAGCGCTTGTTGGGCAGCTCGCCAGAGTCTTCTACTTTTCCCGTGCTCGCGGCCTCTCGCTTTGTTGGCTACCTTCCTTCTCGGCACGAACCCCACGCTCCTGGTAATAGCCATCCCACAAAGTCTTCACGCTAAGCGGTGTCATTTCGTGCGATAAGGATGTTTCCTGCTCGTGAGATAGTTCAGAGCGGGCGAATCGCTGTTGCACCCGTGAATTGCTTCTCTTCATAACGTCCTCCTGTCTACCACGCATGGTTACCCTACAACCCAACGTCAAACTGATGATCGTCGCCACAATCGCTACGACTCCAGATAGAAGTTCCAGAAAGAGTTGGTGAGGCATTCGTTAGCTGTCACTATGCGAAACTTGGAATTAGTGTGCGACTCCCTCAACGAGGTTCCGAGAGATTGACCGATCTCATCTACTTCCTCTCTAATGGCAAATCTTAAGGATCTGGTTAACACCCCCTCAATTACTCGAGCACAGTCAGCGTAATCACGCGTAACAAACACGCCATTCGCCACACCAGTTTGTAGATTTACCTGCATAGATAATGGGTGACGTGCTTGTAGTGTTTTTGCACGATTGTTCGCAGCGACGCTCTCAACCGCTGCCATGAATTTTTCCAGCCTCCTGAACTTCGCCTCATGAGCTTTACGATACTCGGCTTCCTCATCGCTGATCAGTTCGAAGCTACGTTCGCTTTCGAAGTCATACAACAACTTCAAGAAGTTTTCAACTATCTCCCTAAACTTATCTTCGGAGAGCGGCATCTCGAGTTGCGCCAGTGCCGTGCAAATATTAGACCTGTTATCCGGCTTCTCAAAGAACGTATCCGATAGCAGATATGTCAAGCGCTGTCGAAAATACCTGAAGGGGCGTCGCTTCATCTGCTCAATCTCGTCTTGTAAATCCTCCTTATCGATCCTGCGCACATAGGCTATGACGGGTTTTCCTTGGGCAAGTGTCGCCGCAAGCTCTGAATCCTTCCCCAACGTATCGCACTCTTGCGCCATGTAGATGCAGCATTTCGCGCGTTTAAGCATTAGTCCTTCAAGGAGCCCCTTATCGATAAGGTTGGGATCGTAGGACTGCGTAGGATCAAACCACCTTAGAGGAAGATTATTTCGTTTAGACAAGCGCTCTTCAAACACTTCCTTCACGAATGTAAAAGTTTCCTCGAACTCCCACTCGTGCCGCATGGAGGTAGCGATGTAAACGTCAAGGTAGTCCCAAGTTAAGTATTTAAGCGTATTTCTTATACCTCTTTCCCTTGCTTGGACCGCTTCTTCTCGCTTGCGAGTCACAATTCCCTCAAGGCGAGAAATGTGATTGTTAAAGCGATCAACTTGCTCATCTTTAATGGCGGGCCAGAGCTTATTAATCTTTTCCACCAATCTTACGTCGCCTATTTCGCTCACAGCTTCACTCTCTCGCAGGTCGTATGCCTTCGCGGCTATTGCCCGAAATAACGCATGGTCGTTTTCAAGTCGGTCACCAGTCAAGTATCCAAGCCACGGAGTTTGATCCTTGGAGATCTCATCTCTTGTCCCTGCGAGCTGAAGAAGAGCCTCCTTTCTATTTCGAATCTTTTTCTGCTCTTCGGACGAGTCAACATTCCAAGGTTCTAGCTTATTCATGAAGATCGCAGGATCCGAAATCTTGCTGAGTTCCCGATATCCAAATCGGAAATTCCCATAGCAAAGCAGTGCAAAGCCTCTAAACCGGGTAACGCCCGCCGGCAGTTCAGAGAAGAGAATGCTTTGCTTTTTACTCGCTTCTTCCTTGCGAGGATCTTCCTGAGCGAAGAAGAACTCAAAAAAAGGTCGTTCAACACGGTATTGGTTGAAGATGAGAAGGAGTTCATTGAATTCTTCATAATTCATACTCAATTTATCTGCCCCGATGTCATGAGCGTGCCTCAAAATTCCGATAACGGCCTCACGGGCTGGGGTAGGTTCCGTGAGGCAAATTTGCTCACCACAGAGCAAACTCAACAACGAGCAGATGCGCTCTACGGTATCAAGGGGCTGCAAAGCATCAACGGCCTGATCCGCTCCGAATGTAACCATGTTGATCTCCCTTGAAAGTCGCCTAACACCGATAAACGAGAATGCCACATTTTTCGTCATGGCCGCTCAGGGTCTCTCAGGCACGCTACCGCCCGGCAGTCCCACCGGGTTCCGCCTCCTTGGCAGCCGGGCTATATCGTCTCCCTGGGGAGACGATCAGCCTCGCCTGGTCACACTCAGTAACACTCAGCCTAGTCAAGGTGGCTTCGGCCTGCCCAGGCCGATCTTGAACCCAGGGATCGCCGGTCCATCGGGCTCCCGCGCGGTGCGGTAGGTGGCATCGCAGGTGGCGCGGCGGGGGCCGTGCCCTTAGGGCTTGAAATGCTCCTCGTCGTTGATGCGCTGGCGCAGCCGTGAGGTCTCGTAGTAGATCAGCTTGCGGGCGCGGTTCTGGTTGCCCAGGGGACGGTGCTCGGGCAGGGCGTGCCAGGGATTGATGGTGAGCTCCCGGGCCAGGCGCTCGCGGGCCTGGGTATCGAAGTCCTGCCGCGGGAGGCGCAGCCGGGCCACGGGGATCTCTTCGGAGCTCCAGATGATGGAGGCGTCCTCGATGGGCATGGTCACCGGGTCCTCCTGGAACTGGATGCGCAGCTCGAAGACCACCTCCGCTTCCTCGCTCAGGGTGTCGACCATGGCCCGGCGCAGGTAGTCGTCCGGGGCGGGCAGCGGCACCTTGGAGCGGCGCTCGAGCAGCGGCACGAAGCGGTACTTGATCGCCCTCCCCTTGCCGAACAGGTAGGGCACGCAGCTCCAGTAGCTGACCTCGAAAGGGCTGCCGTGGGCCTTGGCGTGCAGGGCCTGGAGCAGCATGTCGGTGTAGTGGGAATCGAAGGGGTTGAGGAAGTACCAGACCGGCATGCCGGCGCCGATCAGCCGCTGCAGCTTGGCGTTCTCGTAGACGTCCGGGGTGGTGAAGGTGGGGGCGCTGATACCGGAGAAGTCCTGGGTATGGGCCTCGTCGTCGAGCAGGGTCTCCCCGGGCACGCCGAGCACCTTGACGCCCAGGCTCAGCACGCCGTTGTCACGCATGTCCGGCACCACCCTGGGGCCGGGGCCGCCGAAGCGCACCCAGGCCTCGAAGGCGTGCGGTTCGCGGAACAGGCCGACGCGCAGGTGCTCGGGCAGTTCCAGCACCTCGAGGCGGGCCTCCAGCAGGCCATGGGTCTTGGTGTTGCCGGCCCGCTCGGCGGTGCCGTGGCGGTAGGTGCGCAGCAGGAACTCGCTCATCTGCTCGGTGATGCGCCGGGCCACTTCCGCCTCGCCGGCCAGCTCGCGCTCCTCGGCAAGCTCCAGGTCGGCGTCGATAGCGTGGCGCCGCCGGCGCCACAACAGCCAGGCCTGGAGGGCATCGGTCAGCGGCCATTGCAGGAGGCGGTCGAAGCCGTTGCGCAGCCGGGTGGCCCGCCGCGACAGGGCCACGCCGCGCTCCAGGGCGTCATTGATGGCGCGCCCGCCGCGCAGCCACCAGGTATCCGCCAGCAGCACCGCCGGCGGCGCCGGGGCGCTGGGCTCGGTGGTCAGCCCCCGGGGCGGGGCGGCCAGGTAGCGCAGCGCCCGCAGGCCGGGCAGGAAGAAGTAGGCGCCGCCGCGCACCGTGACGAAGCGCGGCAGCCCCTGGCAGCGCCGCCGCACCGGCTCCTCGGGCACGCTAAAGGCGGCGTCTTCGCCGTCCTGCCTGGCACCGACCAGGGGGTCGCTCTCGCCCCGGAGGCCAGCGAAGTTAGCGTTCTCCAGCCAGGTGTGCTGCACGAACTCGAACTGGCGGCTCGGCTCGGCATTGAAGCAGAGGAAGTGCAGGCCGCGCTCGACGCCGTCGTCGCCAGCGGCCAGCAGGGCCTCGGGGTCGAGGCGCTCGGCCAGCGGCGGGCCATAGGGGCGGCCGCGGCGCAGCAGCCGGTGGCGATGGTTGATGGCCAGCGACGCTTGCGTGCCGGGCCGCGGCGGCAGCATATCGCGGGGATTGGCGCGGCGGATATGCGCGCCCAGGGGGCAACTCAGGCCGTCGGGGTCCTCCTGGTGATAGCCGAAGTCATTGTCCGGCCCGGCCCCGGTGGGGTGCCGGGGCGCCTTGATCAGCGACTCGCCATCGGGCCAGCGCCCCACCAGCTTGGCGGCCAGGGCCAGTCGAGTCTCCGGCGTCGGGGCCTGGCCGGCGAGCCAGCCCCAGAAGCCGGGCACGTCCTGGCGTAGCTGGCGAAACACCAGGTAGCTGCCGTTGCGGCCGAAGTCGCGCAGGTCGCTGTCTTCCACCACCTCGGGCAGCAGGCCCTGCGGATCCTCGATGGGGTCGACCAGCGGGCGCAGGGTTAGCTGGTCGCGGGCATTGGGGTAGCCGAGCACGAATTCCCCCGGGGCGACCAGCTGGCGCTCGTCGCGGCTGCCGCTGACCCCGGCCAGCTTGGGGTCGGAGATGCCGTCGCGGAAGCCGAAGTGCTCCCGCCCGCCGGGCAGGCTGCTGCTATTCAGGGCGCTCACCACACGGATGCCGGCGGCGCCCAGGGCCGCCCACTCGTTGGCCAACCGGGTCTCCATCTCCCCGGGAGTGGCGGCGTAGAGCATCAGCAGCGCATGCAGGGGCTCCCCGTCGGGGCCACCCCACTGCCAGTGCTCGGGGGCACTGTCGCCGGTATCGCCGAGGAGGCGGCTGCGCCGCGCGGAGCCCGCCATGCCCTCGCGGAACTCCCGGGCGAAACCCTTGAGGGCCTGCCAGGAGAGCCCCAGGTGTTCGAAGCCCGTCCAGGTGAAGGCCAGGTGCAGGCGGCTGCCACCCTGGGGGCGTCCCGCCGCGGCGGCCTCGATGCGCGGCAGCGCCTCCCTCAGCCAGGCCCGGGCCGCCTCGGCCTCGCCGAAGCTCAGCAGCAGGAAACGCGCCTCGGGCAGGCCGGCGTAGCCGCTGAGCAGGATGCCCTGGATATCCTCGAACTCCAGTTCCGCCATGGGCTAGAGCCTCCGCAGCCAGGCGCGGCACTGCGCCTCGGTCATCTCGCCGGAGAGCCCGGCACGCACCGCCGCCTGGTTGGCCAGGTTGACCGCGCTGCGCCCGACATAGGCCGGGGCCCGATACCAGACCGCGGTGGGCACCTGGTGGTCCCGGTAGTAGGCCTTGAAGGCCTGTTCGTCGGAGGCGCCGCCGAACAGCAGCCAGCGGGTGCGCGGCCAGCCCTCGCCGTTGCTGAACACCAGGTTGAGGCCGAAGGCGACCCGCTCGATGAAATCGTCCTGGTAGCTCTCGGGGCTGCCGTCGAAGTTGCTGAAGAAGTAGACCCGCTGGCCGCCGTCGAGGATCACCCAGCGGGCGAAGTGGATGGTGTCCACCTCGGCCAGCTTGCCACGGTAGAAGACCCAGGCGCTGGCCAGGTGCAGCAGCCACAGCGCCGGATACAGCACCAGGCGACGGAAGGGCCCGGCCTGGATGCGCCCCACCGCCGAGAGCTGGTTGTGCAGGCCATGGTCCTCGTCGGCCTCCAGGCAGCGCACCTGTGCGTCCCGGGGGCGGCGGTTATGGGGCGCGTTGGCGATCTCGTGGCCGCGCAGCAGGATCAACGCCAGCAGGGTCAGCGGCCACAGCACCAGGGCCAGCGCCAGCCCCGCCAGGGCGATGGCGCCGAGCATCCCCCAGCCCTGCAGCCAGCGCCAGCGGGACGGCCCCTCGGCGGGGCTCAGGGCCTCGCGCAGGTCATCGCGGCCGGCGACGAAGCGGATCAGCGCCCGGCGCACCGCCTGGGGCGACTGGCCCCACCAGTCGTGCTCGTCGAGATGGCGACGCAGGGCGTCATGCAGGCGTCCCTCGAGCTCCACCTGGGCCAGGGTGCGCCCCAGGGTATTGACGTAGAAGGCCCGCACCGGCAGCCGGTGGGCGTCGAGAAAGGCGTGCAGCCGGGAGGGATCGGCGGGGTCGGGGAAACCCTCGCAGTGGCGGAGCAGCTCGGCGAGGCCCTCGCCGCCGGCCGCGGCGATGGCCTCCAGGCAGGGGGCGATCTCGCCATCGATATTGGCGGCCAGTACCAGTTGCGGTGGGTAGCGACGCCCGCCGCGGCGGAAGGCCTCCGGGAGTAGCACCAGGCGAGCGAAGTGCACGCCCTCGAGGCGCGCGAAGGGCAGGATGGCGTTGCCGCCCGGGTCGCCGCGCATGGCCTCGAGCCGCGCCTGCGCCTCGGCCTCGTGGCCGGGCTTGAGGGTCATCACCAGGTTGAGTGCCGACTGCCCGCGCATCGCCCTGCCCCCCGTCCCTGTGTTGGCGTGGGATCGGCGGCCCGGGTGGCCGCCCGTGATCAGCAGTCTAGCCACTCCCGTCGATGGCAGTCGAAGAAAAACGTTGACTATACTTTTCTCGCCTTATCGCCGATCGAGGAGGACGCGGCACGCCGTCCCCGGCCCCTGCGCGTTCCCAAGGAGGATACCGGCATGTCTGCCGTGCGCGAGGATGCCACCCGTCCCGTTGGTCGCCGCCCCAGTTCGCTGTTCCTTCGGTGGGCACGACGATTGGCACGGCTGTCGGCACGGCTGTCGGCAGGGGCGCTGATGATAATGGGCCTGGCCGCCCTGGCCCTGCCCGCCGCCGCCCAGGCGCCCGACGAGGCCCTCGACGAGGCCTCCCTCACCGACCAGGCCGGATCCCATCCCGAGGCCGACCACCCCAGTTGGATGCAGACCTGGCAGGCCCTGCGCGCCTGTCGGCGGATGATCGGCGGCGGCCTGCTGGAGGTCCCCGACGACCGTGCCGACCGCTTCCTCGGCAAGGTCCGCGAGGAGACCGCCCACTGCCGCGGCGGCCGCCGCGCCCTGGGCTTCCTGGAGCTCGACACGCCCTGGGTCGACTGGCAGAGCTACTGGGCCACCGGCGACGGCGCCTCGCGCAATGCCCGCTACGACGAGGGCTGGATCCGCTCCCTGGTGGGCGGGCTCAGCGAGCGCATCCACGTCAACCCCAATGCCCGCGGCATCGACGGCGCCCTGCTCGACCTGGAGTACGCCCGGGTCGAGCTGATCAAGTTCAACCTCTTCGACAACCTCACCTATGCGGAGTACGTGCGGGGCCGCGACGGCGCCCCCGGCCCCACCTTGCGCCGCTGGGATGCCCTGCGCCTGCCACCGGAGCACCCCCAGTTCGAGGCGGTAGGCGGCGATGGAGAGCAGCGCTGCCGGGGCGAGCTGATCCGCCACCGCACCCTCACCGGCATCTGCAACGACATCGATAATCCGCGCATGGGCGCGACCCATACCCCCTTCGCCCGCAACGTGGAGTTCACCGAGACCTTCCCCGACCAGGGCCATACCGAGCTGACCCGCAACCGCCACGGCGAGCGCCTCGGCCCGATGACCCCGGACCCACAGCGCATCAGCCGCGAGCTCTTCACCCGGCCCCAGTCGCGGCCCGAGCTGTGCAACCAGGGCCAGGGCCTGCCCGGCCATGATCCCGCCGCCCGCTGCGACTACCAGGCGGCGCCCTTCTTCAACGTCCTAGCCGCCTACTGGATCCAGTTCATGACCCACGACTGGTTCTCGCACCTGGGCGAGGGCGAGAACGACCGCAGCCAACTGCTGCCGGCGGGCTGCGACGACCCGGCCCTGGGCTGCCGGCCGGAGGATCGCTTCCAGCCCAGCCTGGTGGCCGAGGATAGCCCCCCGGCCACCTTCACTCACGACGGCGAGCGCTACCTGGAGCGCGCCCACCGCACCTTCGACAACACCGTTACCGCCTGGTGGGACGCCTCCCAGCTCTACGGCTACGACGAGCGCAGCCGGCGCCGGGTCAAGCGCGACCCGGACGATCCCGCCAAGCTGCGGCTCAGGCCCCTGCCGGGCGACGAGGCGGGCTACCTGCCCCGCTTCGGCCCGAGTTGCGAGATGGCCGCCGAAGCAGCCGACTGTGACCCCATCCACCCCGTCTGGAGCGGCCAGGAGGCCGCCGCCTTCCCGGACAACTGGACCCTGGGCATCGCCTTCTACCACACCGTCTTCAGCCGCGAGCACAACGCCTTCGTCGACGCCTTTCGCGAGCGCGCCGCCGCCACCCCCGAGGCGGACTCCGGCCTGCGCGACCCCGCCGACCCGGAGCGGGTGATCAGCTACGCCGAGGTCAGCGACGACGAGCTCTTCGAGGCCGCGCGCCTGGTGGTCGCGGCGATGATCGCCAAGATCCATACCATCGAGTGGACGCCCCAGCTGCTCTATAACGAGCCCCTCTACCGCGGCATGAACTCCAACTGGAACGGCCTGCTGGCCGAGCATCCGCTGATGGATGGGGTGATGAACCGGGTCGTGGAACGCCTGCGCGACTCCGACGACACACGCCACGCCAATGCCTGGTACTCGGTGCTGGCCGCCGGCCCCGGTATCTTTGGCATGGGCAGCGAGCGCTACGAGGGGCGCACGGTATTCTCGCCCCTGCACCCGGGCCGCCGGGACGTCTGGTCGCTGGCCAACCCCGAGCACGTCAACGGCGGCACCAACCACTTCGGCTCGCCGTTCAACTTCCCCGAGGAATTTATCACCGTCTATCGCCTCCACCCCCTGGTGCCCGACCTGCTGGAACTGCGCCGACTCGACGCCCCCGACCGCATCGCCCACCGGGTGCCGGCGGTGGAGGGCTTCCGCGCCGGCGCCAGCGACCTGCTGCGCGACCACGGGGTGGAGGACTGGGCGCTGAGCCTGGGTCGCCAGCGCCTGGGCCTGCTCACCCTAGGTAACCATGGCCAGTTCCTGCAGAACCTGCCGATGCCCCATCTGGAGGGCTCCGGGCGCCTGGATATCGCCGCCCTGGATATCATCCGCGACCGCGAGCGGGGCGTGCCGCGCTTCAACGAGTTCCGCCGCCAGTACGGCCTCAGGCAGCTGACCAGCTTCGACGACTTTATCGACCCGCGGCTGCCGGCGGACCACCCCGAGCGCCAGCGCCAGGCCGCCCTGGTGGAGCGCATGCGCGAGATCTACGGCCAGCATGAATGCGACGCCGACAAGATCATCTCCCACGCCTACCGGGACGCCGAGGGCAACTACCCCAACGACTGCCTGGGCCACCCGGACGGCAGCCTGGTGGACAATATCGAGGACGTGGACGCCGTGGTGGGCTGGCTGGCCGAGCCGGTGCGCCCCCACGGCTTCGCCATCTCCGAGACCCAGTTCGTGGTGTTTATCCTCAACGCCTCGCGGCGGCTGTTCAGCGACCGCTTCTTCACCTCCAGCTTCCGCCCGGAGTTCTACACCCGGTTGGGCCATGAGTGGGTGCTCAACAACGGCCCCGACGGCGTGGTCATGGAGCAAGGCACCCCCAACGGCCACCGCCAGCCGGTGTCACCCATGAAGCGGGTGCTGCAGCGCAGCGTGCCGGGGCTGGCCGAGGAGCTCGAGCCGGTGATCAATGTCTTCGACCCCTGGGCCCGGGATCGCGGCGACTACTACTCCCTGGAGTGGACGCCACGGCCGGGCGCCGAGAACGATGATGCCTTCGCCGACTAGGCCCCGGCGGGGCGTCACCGCTCGGCGGCTGGCCCTGGTGGCGGTGCTGGGGACCCTGGCCGGCTGCGGCGAGGAACCGCCGCCGGCCCTGGGCGAGGAGCGCGTCGCCCCCGGCGAGGCGGCCCTGGGCGCGGCCATGACCGAGCGCATCCTCGAGATCGGCGAACGCCACCGGGCCGCCGGCGAGCCCATCCCGCGCTTCAACCAGCCCAAGACCGTGGCCTGCGCCACCGCCACCTTCGAGGTACCGCCCCTGGACGACGACCTGGCGGTGGGCCTCTTCGCCGAGCCGGGCCGCTTTGAAGCCCTGGTGCGCTTCGCCAACGCCACCCGGCAGGATGACCGCGACAAGGACCTGCGCGGCGCCTCGCTGCGCCTGTTCGGGGTGCCGGGGGCCGAGAGCCTCGCCGGCCCGCCGGGCCAGCAGGACTTCCTGTTCAACAGCCACCCGGCACTCTTCGCCGGCACCCCCGAGGCCTTCTACCGCTTCGTCGAGGCGGTGGCCGACGAGCGCCTCTGGTGGTACTTCGTCAATCCCCTGGCCCCCCAGCCCCGTTCCCTGATGATCGCCCTGCGCGCCCGCGGCCAGCCCGACAGCCCCTTGGCGGTGACCTACTGGAGCACCACCCCCTACCGCTTCGGCGAGGGCCGCGCGGTAAAGTACTCGCTGCGTTCCTGCGCCGGCGACCCGGCCCCCATGGCGGCCCCCGACCCGGATCACCCCGACCATCTGCGCCATGCTCTGGCCGAACAGCTCGAGGAAGGCGAGGCCTGCCTGAGCTTCCAGGTGCAGTTCCAGACCGACCCCGAGGCCATGCCCATCGAGGACGCCTCGGTGGTGTGGGACGAGGATGCCTCGCCCTTCCGCCCGGTGGGCCGGCTGATCCTGCATCGCCAGGCCATCGACACGCCCCAGGCCCTGGCGCGCTGCGAGTCGACGGTCTTCAACCCCTGGAACACCCATCCGGCCCACCGCCCCCTGGGCGGCATCAATCGCCTGCGCCGGGCCATCTACCAGGCCGCCGGGGCCCAGCGCACCACCCATAACGCCACACTGGCGGGTGAGTCCCCGCCCTGAGCGCCCATCGACACAGGAGGAACGGCCATGAGTGCGACCGTGCAAGAGTGGTTGGGCCTGAGCCGGGAACGCCTCGACGACCTCTATCGCCAGGCCGGCCCCGGCCAGATCCCCCAGGGCGAGACCCGGGGCACCCCCATCGTCACCGGCAGCCTCTTCGCCCGAGCCTATGCCCGCTTCGCCCGCCTCTTCGCCTGGCAGGGCAAGGTCTTCGACATGTTCGCGGAGGACGGCTCCGCCGGGGTACTGGTCAACAAGGTCACCCCCTTCAGCCTCAGCTTCGTGGTGGCCAAGGTCTACCGGGGCGAGAGCTGGATGGACGGCAAGGCCACCATCGTCATCGACTACTCCAGCACCTCCTTCTTCTTCCGCGCGGTGCGCGACGAGATCCGTGAGGTGGCGCCCGGCATCTACCTGGGCAAGGTATGGCTGGGGCGCCGGCGGATCCTCGACTTCGCCCTGGAGGCCCGCCGCTGACAGAAACACGCCGCTAAGGGGGCAGGAATCCCATGGACCAATACCTCAAGGTGAGCTACCCCAGCCGGCGCAAGGTGTGGGTGGACGGCCGCCCCGCCGGCTGGACCAACCGGCTAATGCAACTGGAGACCGGCCACCATGTGATCGGCCTCAACCCGCAGCGCCCCGACTTCACCCCCGAGTGCCACGAAATCCACCTCAGTGGCACCCGGGCCGATGCGCCCCTGGTGCTGCACTTCCAGCCACGGGAGGCCACCCCATGAACCGCCGCCTCGCCGGGCTGCTGTTCGCCCTGCTGCTGGCCGGCTGCGCCGGCTTCCCCGAGACCGCCCGCCTCGAGCGCATCGACTATGAGGCGGGCTACCGCTACGCCACCATGGCGGACGCCGACGAGGGCGACGACCTCTTCGTGGTCCTGACCTTCTCCGGCGGCGGCACCCGGGCCGCGGCCCTGGCCTACGGGGTGCTGGAGACCCTGCGCGACAGCCGGGTGCCCCTGGGCGGCGAGTCGCGCAACCTGCTCGAGGAGGTGGATATTCTCTCCTCGGTCTCCGGCGGCAGCTTTACCGCCGCCTACTATGCCCTGCACCGGGAGGCCATCTTCGCGGACGACGGGCCCTTCCTGCGCGACTTCCTCTACGCCGACCTGGAGGGCCGGCTCAAGCGCCGCCTGCTCAACCCCTATCACCTGGCACGGCTCGCCTCCCCCACCTTCGGACGCATCGACCTGGCCGACGAGGTCTACCAGGCCACGCTGTTCGGCGACGCCACCTTCGCCGACCTGCCGCGCCGCAAGCCCTTCCTGCTACTCAATGCCACCGACATGACCAAGGGCTCGTCCTTCGCCTTTATTCAGGCCCAGTTCGATCCCCTCTGCGCCGACCTGGACGGCGTCACCCTCTCCCGGGCCGTGGCCGCCTCCTCCAACTTCCCCATCGCCTTTACGCCCCTGGCGCTGAACGCCTACCCCGGCCAGTGCGACTACCGGGAGCCGGTCTGGGTGGAGCGCGGCCTGCGCGACCTGGCCTCCAACCCACGCCGCTACTACCGCGCCCGGAGCCTGCGCCGCTATCAGGAACCGGATCGAGAGTACGTGCATCTGCTGGACGGCGGCGTGGCCGACAACCTGGGCCTGCGCCTGCCGCTCACCGCCCTGCGCTCCACCGACCCGCCCTGGAGCCTGCTGACCCGCCTCGATCTGGAGGCGATCGACAAGCTGGTGATCATCGTGGTGGACGCCAAGCCGGGGCGGGACCCCGGCTACGACGCCTCGCCCCGGGCGCCGGGGCTCGGCGCCGTGGTCAATCAGATCTCCAGCGTGCCCATGGCCAACTACTCCTTCGACAGCGTCGAGCTGCTGCGCCAGGCCCTGCGCACCCGCGCCGACGCCCAGCACCTCTCGGCGCAGCAAGAAGACCCGGAGGACATCCTGCACGCCGCCGAGCTCTACCGCATCTATGTGGGCTTCGACCAGTTGGCCGACGCCGATACCCGGGACTATTTCCTCAACCTGCCCACCAGCTTCCAACTGCCCGGCGACGACGTGGACGCCCTGCGCCGGGTCGGCCGGGCCCTGCTCGAGGGCGCCCCCTGCTTCCAGTCGCTGCTCAGCGGCGAGTACGACGAGCAGGCCTGCGTGCATGGACTGCCCTCCGAGGGAGTGGAATTTCCTTGAACTCAAGGGTGAACAATTTCGCATCTAGGATCAGGCCAAGGGCAAGCCCCCTTGAAGAGCAATAAAATGCCTGAACGATCACCTTGTTCACTATAAAAAACCCCTACCAATAACGCATATTAAAGGTCGCCTCTCACACCGACTCAAAAATCCTAAAAAACCGAAAACCAAGTAAAGAAGTAAAAATACCACTCAATGAAAAATATCACCCCTAAAAAGTCACCTAAAAAACTCCCCAGTTGATACATCAAGATACAGCCGGTCACTACTACTCATGCCACCGCAGTAAACAAAATACACTGGAGAGTCCCTATGAGAAATAGACTTAACCCATCCCCCTAGATCTTCAAAATCCTGTTCAGTACAGCGACCATCCTGAATCAATCTCCTGGCAGAATTAACAAAAACACCCTTATATAACCTATAGTCATCAGATCCAGCAACTAACTCTTCCATACCTGCTGCATCAGCATCCGGATCAGCTGGCCGAACTCTAGATAGGTAACTAATAGAGACCCACTCGGAAAAATACTCATCAATGATACCATTCCCTGATGAGCATTCAGAGTTACCCTCTTCTACAAACCGGCTTTCACCACTCTCACAAGCAGCGTTATATGGCTCAGACACACGTGCCCAGCCATCTCTCACCTCATATACATTCGTAGCCTCCCGAAACATAAGCCTGCCAACAACACCACAACTAGCAGACGGACAAGTCCTCCTGTTTAGACGATCTGACGTAACCCAATAAAGTTCTCCCACGGACTCAGAAAAGCCATCGTCAATCACTGAAGGATTATCAGCATCAGTGACTCTAGGAACTGAAGACTCAGTGTCAAAAAAATTATAAACACCAAGCAAAACCCCTCCCATGATAAAAATCATAGGAAAGGATTTTAGATTTTTTCATCACAAAGCAACCTCGCAAATCAAAAAGAAGTAGGTTGTATAGAAAACTCCCCCCAGGTTCCATAAGACACTCTGAATGTAGAGGTTTTGGAATCGCTAACTCTCGCACTAACCTCAACCAATCCTCCTGCACAAATCCCGGTAGCCTTGGCTGCAAGCATGACCTCGCCCACGGGGAGGTACATTGTTACTTTTTCTCCAGGCGCTATATCTGCAACAGGCTCTCCATCAACAAAGACCCTGGATCGACAGGCCGATGTATTTAAACCTTGATCCCTCTTTACCACCACCTCTCCAAAACCTTGGCGAGGAGTGACAACCCCAGCATCAATAACATGCCTCATCTCAACTTCTCTAGCTTCTTCATTAGATACTGGCGTAGTTGCACAGGAAACCAAGAACATCAATGAAAAAAGCACAACAAAAAGCTTATAATTATACTCCGACATAATCCTAACCCTCCAACCCACACATGCTTTGAAAAAGGATATAGCTTTATAAAACACACAATATCCAGCTTAGTAAAAAACATTTCTCCCTGCCTTAGAAAGGCCTAACTTTTTGACTAGAGGGATAGTCGGTCAATTCCGCGGAGGTACCCCTGCTTCTACGGGGGAGGGGTACCTCTCACAAGGAGAAGGTGGCCTGGGTTACCAACCAGGGGTGATGAACCAAGGCTTGGGTGGCCGTTAATCGCCTGTTGAAGCAGGTAATTGATGGGTTGCCGAGGTATCAAATCGCCGGCTAAAGCCACAGTAGACCTGGTAGCCACCGGAGCAGGCCTGGTAGCCACGGGTGTGGTGGGAGCGTGGGTTTCCCGCGCGATTGGGCGACGCAGTCGCCCTTGTGGCCATACCCCCGATCGCCCTGCGGGCGATCAAGGCACCTGACGGCGCCAATCGCTCAGCGAAGCTGAGCTCCCACAAAAACCGCAGTGACGGCTTGAGGGGCAACATAGCATCTCCCACCACCCCACTGGGTTGATTGAACTAGGGAAGGGGGAAGAGGCGGGGGACCCAGCGCAGGAAGAGCAGCATGCCGAGCAGTTCGACCAGGGACTGGATCACCACCACGGTGACGGCGGCGTCGAAGCCGGCGGGCAGCGCCAGGGCCAGCGGCAGCACCACGAAGGAGTTGCGCGAGCCGAAGCCGAAGGCCAGCACCCGGCCCTGGGCGGCGGGCAGGCGGAAGGCGCGGCTAAAGAGCCAGGCGAGCCCCAGGGCCACGCCGAGGAAGGCGGCGAACAGCGGCACCAGGCCGAACAACAGGCCCGAGTGATCGCTCACTACGCCCACCTGCCCCGCCGCCACCAGGAAGAGCACCAGGGCCAGCAGCGGCACCGGCAGCCAGCCCAGCCCGGCCACCAGGCGTTGTCGCGGGGCGCGCCGCTCGCTCGGGCCCTGCCTGGCCCAGCGCTCGGTCAGCCAGGCCGCCCCCAGGGGCAACAGGATCAGCCCGACGAAGGCCCCTAGCAGCTCGCGCCGCAGCAGCCCGGCCAGGGCCGCCTGGTCGAGAAACAGCCAGAGGTAGAAGGGCAGCAACAGCAGTTGCAGCAACAGGCTGAGCGGCGTCAGGGCCAGGGCGGCGGGGGTATCGCCGCCGCCCAGGTGGGTAAAGACCAGGAACCAGTCGGTGCAGGGCACCAGCAGCACTAGCAGGATGCCCAGCATCACCGGCGGCGCCAGGGGCAGCTGCGCCAGGCCCCACAGCAGCAGCGGTATCACCAGGAAGTGGCCCAGCAGGGCCGCCGCCAGCAAGCGAGTCCTCGCCAACCGCCGCCAGGCGCCAGCTAAGGGCACCTGGGTAAAGGTGGCATAGAGCAGGGCCCCCAGCAGCGGCCAGAGCCCCGCCATCAGGGCCTCGGCCAGGCCCCCCCAGTAAGCGCCCACCAACAGGCCGGCGCCCACCGCCAGCAGGTAGAGCACCACCTGGTACTGCTCCAGCCGTTCCCGCATGCCTCCTCCCTACCGCGTTGTTCCTTACCGCGTTGTGATTCGCCGAACGGGCCGTTCGACCCTTAGGGTGCGAACTCATGAAACAATGAGATGCATTCGCATTAGCAATCATTGCCGGCCCCGCCGGCATCCTACTCGAGGAGCGAGTTCATGTCTCATCCCCCGGCCCGGCCACTGCTGTCCGCCAGCATCGCCTCCCTGGCGGCCCTGTCCATCCAGCCCGCCCTAGCCGCCCAGGCCGACGACGGCCAGCGACTCGACAATATCGTCGTCACCGCGGCGGGCTTCGAGCAGCAGCTCCAGGACGCCCCGGCCTCCATCAGCGTGATCGGCCGCGAGCAACTGGAGCGGCGCCACTACCGGGACATCACCGATGCCCTGCGCGACGTGCCCGGGGTGATCGTCACCGGCGGCGGCGCCGGTGACAACGGCGCCGATATCAGCATCCGTGGCATGCCGGCCCAGTACACCCTGCTGCTGGTGGACGGCCGCCCGCGCAATTCCCGGGAGTCGCGTCCCAACGGCAGCGCCGGCTTCGAGCAGGACTGGCTGCCGCCGCTGTCCGCCATCGAACGCATCGAGGTGATCCGCGGCCCCATGTCGACCCTCTACGGCTCGGATGCCATCGGCGGGGTGATCAACGTCATCACCCGCAAGGTAGCCGAGGAGTGGCACGGCGAGCTACGGCTCGACACCGTGCTCCAGGAAGACGGCGCCTCCGGCGATAGCCGACAGGCCAATGTCTACCTCAGCGGCGCCCTGGTGCCCGACCTGCTGGGCCTGCAGGTCTATGGTCGCGCCTCCCAGCGCGACGAGGACGATATCCTCAACGGCTACGAGGACAAGCGCCTGCAGAGCCTGACCGCGCGCCTGACCCTGACGCCCCACCAGGATCATGATATCGCCCTCGAGGCCGGGCGCACCCATCAGGAGCGCCGCTCGCTGATGGGCCGCTCGGCGCCCGCCGAAGGCTGCCGCGGCGGCTGCACGGACAACATCGGCGACTACAGCAACGAACACCTGGCGCTGACCCACAGCGGGCGCTGGGGCATCGGCACCAGCGAGAGCCATCTGCAGCGCGAGGTCAGCGAGAACGCGTCCCGCGAGATGGAGATCACCAACACCCAGGCGCGCACCAGCCTGCTGCTGCCGCTGGGCCGGCATATGCTGACCCTGGGCGCCGATTACGAGGAGGAGTCGCTGGACGACCAGACCAGCAACCAGATCTCCGACCGCACGCATATTTCCAGCAGCCAGTGGGGCCTGTTCGTCGAGGACGAATGGCTGCTCACCGAGCGCTGGGCGCTGACCGGCGGGGTGCGCCTGGACGACAGCGAGAACTACGGCAGCCATCTCAGTCCGCGCCTCTACAGCGTCTTCAGCCTGACCCCGCAGTGGACCCTCAAGGGCGGCGTCTCCACCGGCTACCGCTCACCGAACCTGCGCGAGATCACCCCGGACTGGGGACAGACCAGTCGTGGCGGCGATGTCTACGGCAACCCCGACCTGGAACCGGAGACCTCCCTCAACAAGGAACTGGCGCTGCTCTATAGCGGCGACGGCGACCTGAGCGGCGGCCTGACCCTCTTCCATAACGACTTCGAGGACAAGATCACCCGCATCGCCTGCCCCGAGGGTGTCTGCGCCGATGAACCCAACCGGTTCGGCAGCGATCCCACCTACCGGGTCAACGTCGACGAGGCGGTCACCCAGGGCGTCGAACTGCACCTGACCGCGCCGCTGGGCGAGGCCCTGGCGCTCACCGCCAGCTACACCTTCACCGACTCCGAACAGAAGAGCGGCGAGTACGAAGGCGAGCCGCTGACCCAGCTGCCGCGCCACCAGGCCAGCCTGAGCCTCGACTGGCAGGCCTCCCAGCGCCTCGACCAGTGGACCCGGGTGACCTACCGCGGCGAGGAGAGCCAGCCCAACACCGGGCCGTCCCAGAGCGCCATCGTCGCCCCCTCCTACACTTTCGTCGACGCCGGTCTCGGCTACCAACTGACCCCCAATGCGCGGCTCAATGCCGGCATCTACAACCTCTTCGACGAGACCATCACCTACGACGAGTACGGCTATGTGGAGGATGGTCGTCGCCTGTGGCTGGGCCTCAACGTCAGCTTCTGAACCCGTTGCGACTCTTCGAACGGACCGTTCCGCAAGCCTGCTAAGAAGCCGCGTTTGAAATTGATTAACATTCCCCTCTTGTCGCCCCCGGTCTCGGGGGCGACACCCGCATGACACTCAAGGAGAGTCCCATGTCGCTGTCTGCCTCCGCCCCCACCCGCCATCGCCTGGCCGGCCTGGCCCTGCTGCTCGGCCTGGCCACCGGCCAGTCCGCCCTGGCCGCCACGCTGGAGACCGCCTACGGCCCCGTGGAGGTCGACGACGACCCGCAGCGGGTGGTGACCCTCTACGAGGGCGCCCTCGACGCGACCCTGGCCAGCGGCGTGGTGCCGCTGGGCGCGGTGACCACCCGCGGCGGCGACGGCGTGGCCCGCTATATCGACGACTACCTGGCCGCTTATCACCCCGAGACCGACCTGGCCATCGTCGGCGTGGTACGCGAGATCAACCTGGAGGCGGTGCTGGCCCAGCGCCCGGACCTGATCCTGGCGCCGCCGCAGCTCGCCGACGAGCAGTACGCCCTGTTGTCGCGTATCGCCCCCACCATCGTGCCCCCCAGCCAGCCCCTGGGCCCGGATAACTGGCGGGACGAGAGCCGCCTCTATGCCCAGGCCCTGGGCCGCGAGGCCCAGCTGGAGGCGGCCATCGCCGAGGTGGAAAGCCGCGCTCATGAGCTGGCCGAGGCGCTCGCCGAGGCCGAGGTCAGCGGTGAGGCCAGCCTGGTGCGCTGGATGCCCCAGGGTCCCCTGGTGATGTCCGAGCGGCTGTTCGCCACCGGCCTGCTGAAGACGGTGGGGCTCGAGGTCAGCGACGGCGGCCTGGTCAACGACCGCGGCGTGCACAGCGACCCGCTGAGCCTGGAGAACCTGGGCCGAGTGGATAGCGACTGGCTGTTCCTGGCCACCCTCAATGCCGAGGGCCAGGAGGCCCTGGACGCGGCGCGCACCTCGCCGGCCTTCGCCCGTCTCGAGGCGGTGACCAACGATCGCGTGGTGCCGGTGGACGGCCAGCTGTGGAGCAGCGCCACCGGCGCCCTGGCCGCCCTGGCGGTGCTCGACGATATCGAAGCCGCCCTGCTCACCCCATGACGACACCGGCCCTGTCGCGCCACGGCCCGCCCGAGGGCCTGGGCCGCCCCCTCGCCGGCCTCGCCCTGCTGCTGGGCCTGGCGGTGCTGGCCAGCCTGCTGCTGGGCGCCGGCGAGGTGACGCCGACCCGCGCCCTGCCGGTGCTGGGTGGCGGCGGCGACGACGAGGCCCGCTTCGTGGTGGGGTCGCTGCGCCTGCCGCGCACCCTGATCGGGGCGGCGGTGGGCCTGGCCCTCGGCGTGGCCGGGGCCCTGCTCCAGGCGGTGTCGCGCAACCCCCTGGCCGAGCCCGGCCTGCTGGGGGTCAGCGCCGGCGCCGCCTTCGCCGTGGCCCTGGCCCTGTGGCTGGGCGCCAGCGCCACCACCCTGCGGGTGGCGGTGGCCCAGGCCGGCGCCCTGGCCGGCTGCCTCTGCGTGCTGGGGGTGGCGCGGCTGCGCGGCCTGGGCAACGACCCCATTCGCCTGGTGCTGGCCGGGGCGGCCTTCTCGGCGCTGCTGGCCGCCCTCACCTCGCTGCTGCTGCTGTTCGATCAGCGCGCCGCCGACGAGATCCGCTTCTGGGTGATCGGCAGCCTCTCCGGGCGCCGCCTGGCGGACCTGCTGGCGGTGCTGCCCAGCCTGGCCCTGGCGCTCGCCATCACCATCCTGGTGGCGCGCCCCCTGGCGGCCCTGGCCCTGGGCGAGCGGGTCGCCTCGGGGCTCGGCCATCGCCCGGGGCGGGTGCGCGGCTTGGTGGTGTTGGCGGTGGCGCTGCTGGTGGGGGCGGCCACCGCCATCGCCGGGCCCATCGCCTTCGTCGGCCTGGTGGTGCCCTTCGCCGCCCGCGCCCTGGCCGGCCCGGACATTCGCCGCACCCTCTGGCTCTGTCTGCCCCTGGGCCCGCTGATGGTGATCGGCGCCGATATCGTCTCGCGGCTGCTGGTGGCTCCCTCGGAGCTGTCGCTGGGGGTGCTCACCGCCCTGTGCGGCGCCCCGGTACTGATCCTGGTGGTGCGCGCCCGCCGCCTGCCAAGCCTCTGAGTCAGGAGAGACGCCTGGAGCCCCCATGCTATTGAGTCCCGATACCCTCAGCCGACGGCTGGATGCCACCCCGCGGGCGGCCTCCCCCGAGGTCAGCGCCCCGCCGGGGCGCTGGCGCCTGGCCTGGGGCGGCCATAGCCTGCTCGTCGACCGGCGCGACCTGAGCGCTACCCTTTTGCTGATGCTCGGCCTGCTCGCCGCCTCCGCCGCCTATCTGGCCCTGGGCAGCGTGACCCTGGGACCCGGCGAGCTCTATGCCGGCCTGCGCGGCGGCGGTGATCCCATGGCCGGCTTCCTGATCCAGGAACTGCGCCTGCCGCGCCTGGTGGCGGCCTGGCTCACCGGCGCCGCCTTCGCCGTGGCCGGCTGCCTGATGCAGACCCTGGCCCGCAACCGCCTGGCCACCCCGGGGATCATCGGTATCGACAATGGCGCCACCGCCTTCGCGGTGGCCTCCGTGGTGGGACTCGGCGTCTCCCTGGCACCCCCGGCCATGGCCCTGGCCGGTGCCACCACCGCCGCGGCCCTGACCTTCGGCCTGGCCAGCGGCGGCGATACCCGCGGCTACCGCTTTATCGTCGCCGGCATCGGCGTGGGGGCGGTGTTCGGTGCCATCACCCAGTTGCTGCTGGCGCGGGTGGCCATCGATACCGCCCATGCCGCCTACCCCTGGACGGTGGGCACCCTCAATGCCCGCTCCGGCCAGGCGGTCACGGTACTGGCCATCGGCCTGGCCGTCGGCCTGCCCCTGGCGCTGGCCCTGGCCCGCTCGCTGAACCTGATGCGCTTCAGCGATGCCGTGGCCAGCGGCCTCGGCGTCATGCTGCGGCGGCGTCGCCGGCAGGTGCTGTCGCTATCGGTGCTGCTTACCGCCCTGGCCGTGGCGGTGGCCGGCCCGGTGGGCCTGGTGGGGCTGGTGGGCCCGGAGATCGCCCGCTCCCTGGCCTCGAAGCGCGGCGTGCCGCTCGTCGCCTCGGCCCTGGCCGGGGCCCTGGTGATGGTGCTGGCCGACCTGGTGGGGCGGGTACTGCTGGCCCCCATCGAGCTGCCGGTGGGCATCGTCACCGCCATCGTCGGCGGCCCCTGGCTGCTATGGATCCTGCTGCGCCCCGCCGCAAAAACCCTGGCCTAGATAAGGAATCGACCATGACCGCCGCCCACCACCACCATCTCCAGGCCCGGGACCTGAGCCTGGCTCACGGTCGCCAGGCCGTGATCGACGGCCTCGACCTGAGCCTGCCGCCGGGCCGGGTCACCGCCATCGTCGGGCCCAACGGCTGCGGCAAGTCGACCCTGCTGGCCGGCCTGGCCCGGCTGCATGCCCCGGGGGGCGGCGCGGTGCTCCTCGACGGCGAGGATATCCGGCGCCTGCCGGCGCGCACCCTGGCCCGGCGCCTGGCGCTGCTGCCCCAGGAGGCCACCGCCCCGGAGGGGCTCACCGTGGGCGACCTGATCCGCTTCGGCCGCCAGCCCCACCAGGGCTGGCTGCGCCAGTGGTCCGCCGACGACCAGCGGGCGGTGAGCGAGGCGCTGGCCGCCGCCGACCTGGAGAGCCTGGCCGAACGCCCCCTCGAGGCGCTCTCCGGCGGCCAGCGCCAGCGCGCCTGGATCGCCATGACCATCGCCCAGCAGACCCCGCTGCTGCTGCTCGACGAGCCCACCTCGGCGCTGGACCTGGGCCACCAGTTGGAGGTCTTCGAGCTGGTGCGGCGCCTGGCCGAGGCCGGGCGCACCCTGGCCCTGGTGCTCCACGACCTGCCCAGCGCCTGCCGCTACGCCGACCACCTGGTGGCCATGCGCGACGGCCGCATCATCGCCCAGGGCCCGCCCGCCGAGGTGGTCACCCGGGAACTGGTGCGCGAGCTCTATGACGTGGAGTGCACCCTGCTCAGCGACCCGGCCACCGGCACCCCGGTGCTCACCGACCTGCGCCGGGTGCGCGCCAGCCGCTAATCCGCTGCGGCATCGCCGCGCAGCGTCACGACCCGCTGATGCTGCGAACGATGCAGCACGATATCCACCAGCAGGGTGCGGTGGGGCCGGAAGAAGGCGGCCAACTGGGCCGCGTCCAGGCGCAGGTCATCGATATCCTCGTCGGCGTAGGTGAGAAAGCCCACCGGGGGTTCCGCCGCCTCCGCCTCCAGCATGGGATCGGCGGTGATCGACAGGCCAAGCTCGGTGCCGGCCTTGGCCACCTCGTGACGCAGCCGGGCGGTGTCGATATAGAAGCTGCGATAGGAGGCGTCGTCGCCGTAGGGATGCACCTTGAGGATCACCTGTTCGTGCATCACCCGGGCCAGGGCGCCGCCGTCGTGGCGGTCGTCCCGGGGATCATAGAACTCGATCAAATAGTCCGGCACCGGCGCCCCGAACTGATCCACCACCCGCACCAGGGTGTTCTGGTAGCCGGGCTTGCCCCGGCGCTCGCCGGGGGCCTGGGTCAGGGCCGCATTGGCCGCCTCCCAGGCATCGCAGTGGGCCGCGAAGCCGTCATCTTCCACGCCCAGGGCCTCGAGGATCAGCCCCAGGGTCCGGCGCTGGGCGGCGCTGAAGCGGCTCTCCGGGCTATTGAGCTTGATGGTGGTGTGATCGAGGCCATCGACGATGAGAAAGGCGCAGCGTCCGCTGGAGTCCTGCCAGCCCGCCAGGCGCGGCACCGTGACCGGGCGCCCCTGGTGGTGGCCCTCCTCGAAGTGGATCTGGCCCCGCACGCAGTTGAGGTTGGCGGTGGAAATGCGCACCGTGCCGTCGCCCCCCGCCTCGTTGGCCACCGAGCGGATACCGCCATAACCGTGGTTGCCCACCAGCACGCTGCACAGGGTGCGCCCCGGGGCGAAGGGGCCCGGGGTGCCGGCGAAGCGGTCGCGCAGGGCCAGTTCCCAGCTATAGGGGCTGGCCAGTTCCAGGCCACGCAGGATCCCGGCGCCGGCCTCGAAGCGCGGCTGCTCCGGCTGGCGGTTGAAGAAACCGTTGATCGCCCGCCCCACCAGCGAGCGCCCGTGATGGGCCAGGGGCGAGCCGAAGTTGGCCGGGGCCAGCATCACCAGGTGCTTGACGGGGTAGGCGTCGGGGGCGAAGTGGCGGGCCAGCCAGTCGCGGATCACCAGGCCGCCGGTGGAGTGGACAATGGCATCCACGCTGGCCGGGGCGCGGGGCAGGTCGTGGCGGGTCCAGGCCCGCTCCAGGGCCGCCTGGAGGTCATCGAAGCGCAGGGCGTCGTGGCGGGAGAGGTAATCGCCGATGGCGATGCGCCGGATGCGCCGCTCGCCCAGGTGGCGACGCAGGTGACCGGCCAGGCGCTCGAAGGCCTCGCCGGTGTCGTTCCAGCCATGCAGCAGGATCAGGGGTCGCTGGGCCATGGCGCGCCTCTCCCTCGACAGGCCCCGATGGGGCGGCCGCCGTGGGTCGGCGGCCCTGATCCCAGCTTAGCTGGCGCTTAGTCGATCTCCCACCCGCAGCATCTCCCCCTCGCCGGCCAGCAGGATGGCGTTCTGGCCGAAGTAACCGCCCTTGAGCTGGGGCTGGGTCTTCATCTCGATCAGGGTCTGCAGCGGCTCGCCGGGGCGGGGGATCTCGCCGCTGAGCTGATCGACGGTGGGGATCTGGCAGCGCTTGCAGGGCTTGCGCAGCCCCAGGCGATAACGCCCTCCCTCGGCCGCCAGGCTCTCCCAGCCATCCTCGGCGAAGGCCTCGTTTGCGGCGACGACGAGATTGGGCCGGAAACGCTCCATGGGCACCGGGTCCAGGCCCTTGCCCCGCAACACCGCGTTGAGGGCGTCCAGGGACGCCTGGTTGGCCACCAGCAAGGGATAGCCATCGGCGAAGCCGGTATGGGCCCGCTCGCCAGCGCGCAGGTGGTCGGGTTCCACCGCGCGGCGATGCGCCTCGGGAAAGCGCACCAGCCTCAATCCCTGCTGCCTGACGCGGCCCAGTACCTCGGTCAGCCAGCCGGCCGCCGACTCGCCCTCGTCGAGGCCCGGGCAGCGATCCTTGAAGATCTCGACCCGGCGACGGGGCCGCTCCCGCGGTGCCAGCGGCACGCTCAGCGGCGCCGCCTCGGGGTGCTCCAGCACCAGGGCCGCGTCCTCCAGGCGCACGCGAATCCGCGCCATGCCGGGCAGTTGGCGCTGGGTGACGAAGCGCCCGGCCTCGTCCACCACCATCCAGCGACGGTCCCACTCGAGCCCCCTGGGACCGAGCTCGGCCGCGTCCAGGGCGATGCCGCCCAGCGACTTGACCGGATAGATGGCAACCTGGGTGATCTGCATTCTCGACTCCTGAGCGATAGACCTACTGGCTGGAGGCGACCAGGGTTCCCCCGGCCGCCATAAAGAGTCCGCCGGTGGCGCGATTGAAGGCCCGCACCCGGCCGGGATGATCGAACCAGCGCCCCAGGCCGGAGCCCATGGCGGCATAGAGGGACATCAGGCTGGTATCGATGACCAGCCAGGTCAGCGCCAGGATGGCGAACTGCAGCAGTTGCGGCTCGCCCACGCTGATGAAGTTGGGAAACAGGGCCGCGAAGAAGAGCAGGTCCTTGGGGTTGCTGATCCCCACCATGAAGCCATGGCGAAACAGTCGCGGAATCGAGGTGCCGACCGCCTCGTCCGGCGCCGGGGCCTCCTGGGTCGGCGCCTCGGGCCGGGCCAGCCAGGCCTGTAGGCCGAGGAAGATCAGGTAGGCGCCCCCCGCCAGCTTGAGGACCTGGAAGGCGGCCTCGGAGGTGGCCAGGATGGCGCCGAGCCCCAGGGCGGAGAGCGTCATCATCACCAGCGAGGCCAGGGTGCCACCCAGCACCGTGGCGGTGGCACGGTGGCGGCCGAAGCGCAGCCCATGGGCAGTGCACAGCAGCGCCACCGGGCCGGGAAAGATGATCAGGGCGCTGATCACGCCCACATAGGTCAGCCAGGTCCATGGCTCCATGAGTCCCTTCCTCTTTCCGTTACAGGCGTTCGATATCGATCAGGTAACCGATGATGGGATAGCCCGCCTTGCGGGCGGCCTTCTCGGCCTCCATCTGCGCCTCCAGCTTGGAGATGCTGGAGGACTGGTACTCGAAGACTTCATCCAGGGCGAGCTGCCGGGGGCGTACCGCCAGCTTGACGCGGTAGCCCACGCGGTGGGCACTGACCGCCGGTTTCGGTGGCTTGGGGGCCGGGGTCTTCTTGGGCTTGGTGAAGGCATCGATCTGGCGACGGATGCTCTCCTCGAAGTCATTCAGGTCTGCTGACATAGGCGTATCTGGTGTTCCCTGGGGATGCCCCCCTACTATACCAGAGGCATCGCCTATACCAGAGCCATCGCCAACCCCCAGCGGCAACGCCACGGCAAGCGTTGTCCCCAAGCCGCCCCCACGAGGAGCCCCTATGTCACCGGCCGATTCCCTGCGCCTGCTGTTGCTCTCCTCGCTGTGGGGGCTCTCCTTTATCTTTATGCGGGTGGCGGTGCCGGAGTTCGGCCCGGTGCCCTTGATCCTGGTGCGCATGGGGGTGGGGGCCCTGCTGCTGATTCCGCTGCTGCTCAGCCTGCGCTACCTGCGCCTGGTATGGCAGAACAAGGGGGCCTGCTGCTGCTGGGCCTGGTCAATCATGTGCTGCCCTTCTCGCTGCTGGCCCTGGCCACCACCCGGCTGGAGGCGGGCTTCACCTCCCTGATCAATGCCACCACGCCGATCTTCACCGCCCTGCTGGGGGCGCTCTGCTTCGCCACCCCGATCCAGCGCCAGCAATACCTGGGGCTGGCTTTGGCCTTCTTCGGCGTTTATGTGCTCTCGGCGGATCGCCTCGACTTCGCCCTGGGCGGCGACGGCTGGTTTATCCTCGCCGTGCTCGGCGCCACCTTCTGCTACGGCCTGGCCAGCAACTACTCCAAGGCCTACCTCGCCCACCTGCCGGTACGGGTCCTGGCGGCGGGCAGCTCGGCCATGTCGGCGCTGCTCCTGCTGCTGCCGGGGCTCTGGCTATGGCCCACGGAGCCGATCGGCGGCCTGGCCTGGGCCAACGGCCTGGCGCTCGCCGCCTTCAGCACCACCGGCGCCTTCCTGCTCTACTTCGGGCTGATCGCCAGCGCCGGGGCCACCGCCACTTCCACGGTGACCTTCCTGGTGCCGGTCAGCGCCCTGCTATGGGGCTATCTGCTGCTGGGGGAACGGCTCGGCCTGCAGATCCTCGTCGGCATGGCCATCACCCTGGTGGGCACCGCCATCGCCACCGGCCTGCTGCGCCTGAGGCGCCCGGGGCGGGACCTGGACTGCCCCTGAGAAGAAGAGGAAAGCGTCGGCCGATAGGCGGCATCCCGGCCCGCCCCGGCCTCAGTGTCAACGATCGGCGATCTCGAGCCAGGCGGCGGGGCGGTGCTGGCCATACCAGGCCCGGTAGTCGGCGGCCGGCAGGGCCTTGGTATACAGAAAGCCCTGGGCCTGGTCGCAGCCCAGCCGGCACAGGGCCTGGTGCTGCTCGAGGGTCTCGACGCCCTCCGCGATGACCTCCAGGCCCAGGGCATGCCCCATATCGATCAGGCCAGCCACCAGGCACCGGGAGCGGAAGTGGAAGGGGGAATCGCCATCGAGCCCCCTGATGAAGGCGCGGTCGATCTTGAGTCCGGTGATCGGCAGATACTGGAGGTATTCGAAGGAGGAGAAACCGGTGCCGAAATCGTCGATGCTGACCCTGATGCCATGGCCCCGCAGCCGCTCCAGGGCCCACTTGCCTGTCACCAGGTCATGCATCAGGGAGCTCTCGGTGATCTCCACCTCCAGGCGCTCCGGGACGATGCCATGCTGCCGGGACAGGGCCAGCAGCTCGTCGAGCAGCGCCCCATCATGCAGGTTGCGTACCGAGATATTGATACCGACCACACCATCGACGGTACCGGCGAAGCGGCACGCCTGGTCGGCCACGAAGCGGGTCACCGGGGCGATCAGGCTGGTGCGCTCCACCTTGGGCATAAAGAGCCCCGGGGCGATCAGCCGTCCCTGGTCATCACGCCAGCGGATCAGCCCCTCGCAGCCACAGATTCGCCCATCGGCGAGCCGCAGCTTGGGCTGAAAGTGCAGCTCGAAGCGCCCCCGCTCGAGATCCTGGCGCACATGGGAGATCAGCTGCAGCGCCTCGCGCTTGTCGTGGGCCAGATCCGCGGAATAATGGCAATGCAGGCGGTGCTTCTCCATGGCCGCCAGCATGGCGACCCGCGACTCGCGGATCAGCTCCCTGGCAGTCGTGGCCTCCGTGGCCTGCCAGCTGCTGCCCATGACCAGTTGGGCCCGCAACGGCACCTCCTGAACGACCAAGTTCTCCTCGCCGGCCTCGGCGAGGCGCATGGCGATCCCCCGGATCTCCGCGGGCCCGGCGCCCTCCAGCAGCAGGTAGAGCTCGGAATTGCTGAACCGGAACACCTCGACGATGCGCCTGTCCTGCCGTCCCAGGCGCTCGCCCATGGCCATCACCATGGCATCGGCGGTCTCGGGGCCCAGGGCCTCCAGCACATCGCCGATATCGGTGAGGCGCACCAGGATCAGGCCGACACCACTCTGCCTGCCCTGGGCCAGGCGACGCCTCAGGGCCTCCTCCAGGGCGACCTGGTTGGCCAGGCCGGTGCGCGGATCGGTGCGCGCCAGGCGCTCGCTGACGGAGTGGGCATGCCTCAACAGGCCGAAGAGGCTACCGGCCACGCCGCCGATCACCAGATAGAGGCACAGGCGGATCAGCCAGTTAAGGGTGGGCTGGGGCTGCTGGCTGGCCACGTCCAGGGGCATCAGCGCCATCAGCCCCCCCGCCACCAGGGCGGTGGCCAGGGCCCCCCTCAGGCCATAGCCCGCCGCCGCCAGCAGTACCGGAACCAGCATCAGGTAGGGGGTGGCATAGCGGGTGCCCCCGGTGAAATAGACCGCCAGGGTGCCGAGACTCAACAGCAGGCCCAGCAGGGCGAGCATCACGGCATGACGAACCCCCTGCGACAGGCTGCCTAGCCACACGCGTCTCCGCCATCGTTCCCCTCGCGACTCGATCACTTCCTCCATGTCGCCCTCACCACTCCAGACAGTGACTTTATTGTTAGTATTGCTAAATGTAGTTAAAGATTGTCACAACATCGATATATGGCCGTACCCGAGGTGCCTCGAGGTGTCACCCGATCGGCGACTACCCTGAGAGGAGTCGCTCCGGGAGGGCGCCATGACCAGCATCGAGATCCACGTCCATGCCGAGCTGAACGACTTCCTGCCGCCGGCGTGGCGCCGGCGCCCCCTGTATTCGTGCCTGGATCGTCGCACCTCGATCAAGGACCTGATCGAGGCCCAGGGCATCCCCCATCCTGAGATCAATGTCATCGTCGTCGACGGCGTCTCGGTGGGCTTCGACTACCGCCTCGATCCCGCCGAGGGGGCCCCGCGACGCCTCGACGTCTACCCCTGGTCGCAGACCCCCGCCCTGATACGCGTCCATCATCTACGCCCGCGGCCCACCCTGCCGCCGCGCTGGGTGCTGGACGTGCACCTGGGCCGCCTGGCCGGTTACCTGCGCCTGCTGGGCTTCGACTGCCGCTACCGCAATGACATGCATGACGCCGAGCTGGCCGCCTGCAGCGCCGAGGAGGCGCGAGTGCTGCTGACCCGGGATCGTCGCCTGCTGATGCGCCGCTGCATCACGCTCGGCCACTATGTGCGCGCCGATGCCCCGCGCCGCCAGCTCGAGGAAGTCTGCGCGGCCTTCGATCTCCATGACCACTTCGCCCCTTTCACCCGCTGCAGCCACTGCAACGGGCGACTCGTGACGGTCCCCAAGGCGCAGGTACTGCACCGCCTGGAGCCACTGACCCGCCGCCATGTGACCCACTTCCTGAGATGCCGCGACTGCGACCGGCTCTACTGGCACGGCAGCCACCTGCCGCGGATGCGCGAGCTGGTGGCCAGCCTCCATCGGCCACCCCGGGGTCCGCTATCCTCCAGATAAGGGGCGCCGCCCCCCTCAGACACACCTTGCCGGACCTTCGCCATGCGTCCCAGCGCCCCTGCCCATGCTTCCGACGGTAGCCTGACCCTGATGCTGGCCGGGGACGTGATGCTGGGTCGCGGCATCGACCAGGTCCTGCCACATCCCGGCGACCCTCGCCTGCATGAGCCCTGGGTGCGGGATGCCCGGGACTATGTGCGCCTGGCAGAGCGCGCCGGCGGCGAGATTCCCCGCCCCGTCGAGTTCGGCTACCCCTGGGGCGAGGCCCTGGCGGAGCTGTCCGGCGCCACGCTGCGCCTGATCAACCTGGAGACCGCCATCACGGCCAAGGACCGCCCCTGGCCCGGCAAGGGCATCCACTACCGCCTGCATCCCGCCAACCTCGGCTGCCTGACCGCGGCGGGTATCGACGCCTGCGCCCTGGCCAATAACCATGTGCTGGACTGGGACCGGGAGGGACTCGCCGAGACCCTGGCGAGCCTGGACGCGGCGGGCATCGCCCATGCCGGCGCCGGGGAGAACGCCGCGGCGGCCAGCCGGCCGGCCGTGCTGCCACTGCCCCACGGCGGGCGCCTACTGTTCTGGAGCCTGGGGCTCGCCGATAGCGGTATCCCGGCGCAGTGGCGGGCCACCGCCACCCGCTCGGGAGTCAACCTGGTGACGGCCGAAGACGAGGCGATGGCTCGGGCCATCGCCGCCGACAAGCGCCCCGGCGATCTCGTCATGGCCTCGGTGCACTGGGGCGGCAACTGGGGCCATGCGGTACCGGCCGAGCATCGGCGCCTGGCCCAGCGGCTGATCGACGCCGGGGCCGACCTGATTCACGGCCACTCTGCCCACCATCCCAAGGGACTGGAGTGCTACCGGGGCCGACCGATCCTCTACGGCTGCGGCGACCTGATCAACGACTATGAGGGCATTCATGGCCACGAGGAGCACTTCCCGGAGCTGGCCGTGCTGGTGGGTTGCCGCTGGCATACCGGCCGCCGCGAATGGCGCGAGCTGTGGCTGACGCCGCTGCGCCGCCGACGCTTCCGTCTGGAGCACGCTACCCACCAGGAGGCCGACTGGCTGGCCGCGACCCTCACTCGCCACACCCCGACGCACCGCCCGGGAGAGTGCCCGCCGCTGGAACGCCGTGCGGACGGCCGCCTCGGCTGGAGCTTCGCCTAGCTCGCCATCGTGGGAATCAGGGTCGCAAGCCCGTCGCAAATCATCCTAAAAAAGCAAACGGTTTTGGCAAAATAACTCTCTTTTATTCGACTAATCCAATCTATTAACATGCTTACTATCAATAGGGGAGCGATCCTCCCCACCCGTTGAAGGAGACACCGATGAAACTACGCCGCTCCGCTGAACGCGGTTATGCCGATCACGGTTGGCTGCGCTCGCGACACACCTTCTCGTTCGCCGACTATTTCGACCCCGAGCATATGGGCTTCCGCTCGCTGCGCGTGATCAACGAGGATCGGGTCCAGGGCGGCGCAGGCTTCGGCGCCCACCCCCACCGGGACATGGAGATCATCTCTTACGTCCTCGCGGGGGAGATGGCGCACCAGGACAGCATGGGCCATGGGGCGACCATGCGCCCGGGGGACGTCCAGCGGATGTCGGCGGGCACGGGCGTCGTGCATAGCGAGTTCAACAACTCCGCCGACGAGGAACTGCACTTCCTGCAGATCTGGATCGAACCCGAGCGGCGAGGCATCGCCCCCGGTTACGAGCAGAAGCGCTTTCCCAGCGAGGCGCGGCAGGGACAGTGGCGCCTGGTCGCCTCCCGGGAGGGACGCGATGGCTCGGTCAGCATCAATCAGGACATCAACCTCTATTCGGGGCGCTTCGATGCCGGCGAGCAGGCACCACTGCCGAGTGTCCGCCATGCCTGGCTGCATATGGCGCGGGGAGAGGCCAAGGTCAACGGCCAGCGCCTGACCGCTGGCGATGCCGCGGCCTTCGCACCGGGCGAACCCATCGAAGTCACCGACACGCAGGGCGCGGAGATCCTGCTCTTCGACCTGGCGTAAGCGGCCTGGGGCTGCTGTGCTGATGGCAGGCATTCAGGGCCATGCGCCCCGGAGTAAAAAGGGAAGGTGGCTATCCCCAGCGGGATGCCACCTTCCCTTCCTCAAGCCCCCCCTGGTTTGCTCACCGTACCCAAGCGGCTATTTGTTGCCTCCCGGGAAATCGATCATCCGAGCCCCGGCAACCGGGCTCAATTAGCGGCTTCCTGGGCACGCTGGTAGCTCTCGCTTACCGCATGATAATTTGGCACCAGCTCACTATACAGCGCCCCCCACTCGGCGGCGTCATCCCGGTTCCAGGTCCTGTGGAGCCCGCTCAGCATCACATTAGTTGTCACCGGAATAATGCCCGCCTGCGTGAAGCGAGCAAGGGTGGTCCTGGATGCCATCTCACTGGGATCGCCTGATGCATCCATCACCGCATAGACCTTGTAGCCATCCGCATGAGCCTGCAGGGCCGGAAATGCAACGCATACGCTAGTCCATACCCCAGCCATCACCAAGGTCCTGCGCCCGGTGGCCTCCACCGCCCTGACGAAGTCATCGTTATCCCAAGCACTGACTTCGCCTTGCCGAGCGACATAAGTCGCATCGGGTATCACCTCATCAAATTCCGACATCAAAGGGCCATTGGGTCCGTCCGGCTCCGATGCCGTCAGTATGACCGGTGCATCGATCTGTTGCGCGATCCTGGCCAATGCAACCGTGTTGCGCCGTAGGTCATCGACGGGAATGTCTTTGACCGTCTGGAACAGGCCGGTCTGGTGGTCGAGCAAGAGCACCACAACGTCATTAGGATCAATCAGAGCATCTGCCGCCGCCTCACTAGGTTGGCGAGTAATCCCGGGGATCGGTTCCTCCTGCGCCTGTGCCTGGAAGGCGAACAGCATCGTGCCAACCAATAGGCCTAGTATGGTTTTTGAGATAGCAGGGAGTACTGGCATGGATCTCATCACGCTCTCCTTATTCACGTTTTTCACTACTTTATTTTTTCGAAAACACCATTGAATCAGAACGCATTTATCACGATTTTACTGAACTAAAATCGAACCACTTAAAGCTAGTACATTCGTGGTATAGTTACCAAATGGTAACCATAAAAAAGAGAGCACCCCAACAAATCCTCACACAAAACAATAGAATCACCCGCCAAGGATGACAGGAATCTATTGAAAGAAAAGTCTCCCCGATGGCAGGAGTCGCCCTTGTCTGCCACGACAAAGCCGTATCATCTCCCGGGAACAAGCCGAAGCAGAGCCCCACTCAGGCTTATGGCGGGGCTCACTCCGACAAGGACTCACTCCGGCAAGGGAATATATTCACTATCATCCCCCGGGACCTTGGGAAAGGCGCCCGATTGCCAGTCCTGCTTGGCCTGCTCTATCCGCTCCTGGCGACTCGATACGAAATTCCACTCCACGAAACGCTCGCCAAGGGCCTCGCCGCCGATAATTGCGATACGCGATTCCCTCACCGCCTCGAGGATGATGCCGCTCTCCTGTCCGAATACGGCCATGGAATACTCCGGAATAACGGTACCTCGCGCCGTCACTTCCCCCTTGGCCACATAGACCGCCCGCTCTTCGGCATCCGGTACGCTAAGGGTCTGCCCCGGCTGTAGATGGGCCTCAACATAGAGCGTCTCGGCGAAGGTCTTTACTGGCGAGACGACCCCATAGGCGGCTCCCATCATGACCCTCACCGGAACATCTCCAGCCAGGGTGTCCGGAATATCCTTCGTGGGATAATGGTAGAAGGCGGGATCGATCTCTTCGTCCTTCTCGGGCAATGCCAGCCATAGCTGCAGCCCATGGAGGCGATGTGCTACACGGCGCACCTCCGGCCGCTCCCGCTCCGAGTGGACGATGCCGTGGCCGGCAACCATCAGGTTGATATCACCGGGACGAATGCACTGAAGGCTGCCCAGAGAGTCTCGATGCAAGATCTCCCCTTCGAACAGGTAGGTCACCGTCGCCAAGTTGACGTGAGGATGAGGGCGCACATCGATGCCCCGCCCCGGCGAGAAATCGGCGGGCCCCATATGATCGAAGAAGATCCATGGTCCAACCATCTTCCTCTCGATCGACGGCAGGACACGACGGGCCGAAAAATCTCCCAGATCCTTCTCGATGGGCTCGATCAATAGCTCGATCGCACCACAGGAATGCTGGAAGCGACACTCTTGCTCGGCTTGTATTGCCTGATTGCTCATCGTGATATCTCATCCTTAGGCATGAAATGCTTCACTCAAAAGGTGAAGCAAGCGCAACCACCATGGAAATAGCATCCCCCTACCAACCACCTCCCGATCGCCGCGATCGGACGGTCAACTCAACGCAGTCGCCTGCCCTCTCCGATGGCGCCCCTGCCCCACCGGTGAGCCTAGCTAAGCGTGCCCTCGCCCCACCGGGCCACGCAGCCCCACGACAGAGCGTGCAGCGGCCCTGAGGCGCCCCGACTACAATCGTGACTAGAACACTAGACATTGGCGGTAGTAGTTACCAAATGGTGACTAGGCCTCAGCCCCCCACCGAGCAGGTGATCATGAACAGCGACACTTCCCTTCAGTCCATCCTCACCAATCCTGCCCACCCCCCTGAGATATCGGCGAAAACCTGCCCCCTAGAGCGGCTGGGACGCTTGCTGCGAGGCACCTGGACCCTTCAGGTGCTCTGGGTATTGGGTGAGGGAAGGCCCTTGCGCTTCGGCGACCTGCGCACCGTTATCGAGGGCATCTCAGCCAAGGTATTGACCGAGCGCCTCCGATTCATGGAGCACACCGGGCTGATATGGCGATGCCACGAAGAGGGGGTGCCTCCCAAGGTGACCTACGGCTTGACCGAGGTCGGGACCGAGCTGCATGACGGTCTCAAACGGCTCGGTCGGATCACCGACAAGCTGCCCCCGGAGTAGCCGGGACAGACGAAGCGATGGCGGCGCCCAAGGGTCCTTGCGCCTAGGCGGGCAGCCACTATTGAATCGGGCTATGCTGAGCCCCTGACGAGGCCGAGCCCCTGACGAGCCCGCCCACCGTTCTCGAGGTCCCTTATGAAAGCCATACAATTTTCTGCGACCCGCCTCGACTCGCTGCAGTGGCTCGAGCTTCCCACCCCGACCCCGGCCACTGGCGAGGTGCTGGTCGAGGTGCGGGCGGCAGGGCTGAATCCCAGCGACGTGAAGAATGTCCTGGGACGCTTCTCCTACACCAC
Source organism: Bisbaumannia salifodinae (assembly GCF_055388505.1). The sequence goes on along the minus strand of NZ_AP043781.1, from coordinate 1,019,616 downwards.
CCTGCCGCGCATTCCCGGACGAGACTTCGCCGGCGTGGTGGTAGAAGGCCCGCCCGAGCTGATGGGAAAGGCTGTCTGGGGCGGTACCGGCAAGGGCTTCGGCTTCAACCGCGACGGCTGCCATGCCCAGTATGTGGCCGTGCCGGCCAAGGCGGTGGCGCCCAAGCCCGAAGCCCTCTCCTTTGCCCAGGCAGCCGCCTGCGGCGTGCCCTATATCACCGCCTGGGATGCCCTGGAACGCGGCGGGGTCCAGGACGGGACCCGCCTGCTGATCCTTGGCGCCGGCGCGGTGGCCAGAGCCGCGCAGGCCCTGGCCACGGCCAGGGGGGCCAGAGTGGTGGTCGCGGCACGCCGCGCCGAGGTCATCCGGGAGCTGGAAGCCGAAGGGATCGAGGTGATGCCGTTGAGCGATGCCGCCCAACTGCCGGAGCAGGTAAAGCAGCGCTTCGCGTCCTCGCCGCCCGACGTCATCTTCGATACCACCGGCTTCTGGCTACCGGCAGCGGTCAATAGCCTTGCCCCCTTTGGGCGAATCCTGGTGATAGCCGCACCGGTCGATGGAAAGGTCGACACGCCGGTGCTCGACCTCTACCGGCGCGGTGGCTCGATCATCGGCATCAACTCCTTGCTCTATAGCCTGGAGGCGTGTGCCAGGATGCGCGAACACATCGGCACCGCCTTCGAGGAGGGGACCCTCCCGATCCCTGGCGACCTCACGGAGTTGCCATTAGCGGATGCGGCGGCCGCCTATCGCGACATCGACTCGGGAGGCTCCGACAAGGTCATCCTGATTCCCTGAGGTCATGCATCCGCAGGACAGAGGCCTGTCAGTTACGGCTCTTGGCGATGGCTCTACCCCCTCAGTATCTACTGATGGCTGGCTGCACTCCCGATCCCCTCTCGCTGCCCACGATGTCGCCCTTGACCCTCTGGGTTTCCGACGGCCAACCGCCTGCGCTGGGCCTTCAGCTCTCTTCCTCCTTGGGTCGATACGCCTTGATCAGCCGCTGCTGCACGCTCTCCGGGGCCGGCTCATAGTGGCTGAAACGCAGGCCGTAGGTGCCGGCGCCACCGCTCAGGGCATTGAGGCGGCTGGGGTAGTCGAGCACCTCGGCCAGCGGCACCAGGGCCTGGAGGCTGACCTGGTCGCCCAGGGTCCGGGTGTCGAGGATGCGCCCGCGGCTGGCCGTCAGGTCGGCGGTCAGGTCGCCCATGGCGTTCCCCGGCGCCTCCACGGAGAGCTCGGCCAGGGGCTCCAGCACCAGGGGATTGGCCTGGCGCACCGCCTCGAGGAATGCCTTGCGGCCGGCGATCACGAAGGCGATCTCCTTGGAATCCACCGGGTGGGTCTTGCCGTCGAGCACGGTGACGCGCAGGTCCTGCAGCGGGTAGCCCGCCACCGCGCCGCCGGCCAGGGCCTGGCGCACTCCCTTCTCCACCGCCGGCAGCAGCGACGAGGGAATGGCGCCGCCGCGAATGGTGTCGGTGAACTCGAAGCCGGCCCCGCGGGGCAGCGGCTCGACTTTAAGGAACACTTCGCCGAACTGACCGGCGCCGCCGCTCTGCTTCTTGTGCCGATGGTGCCCCTCGGCGCCGGCGGCGATGGTCTCGCGGTAGGCGATGGAGGGCGTGCTGGTTTCCACCTCCACCTTGAAACGCTGGGCGAGCCGCTCCAGGGCGGTACGCAGGTGCAGCTCGCCGAGGCCGCGCAGCACCGTCTCCTGGGTCACGCCGTCCTGGGCCACCTCGAGCCCCGGATCCTCCTCCACCAGCTTGGCGAGCGCCTCGGAGAGGCGCTGCTCGTCACCGTGGCGGGTGGCCTGGATGGCCAGGCCGAACACCGGCGCCGGCAGGACCACCGGGCGCAGGCGGATAGAGTCCTCGTCGTGGGAGTCGTGGAGCACGCTGTCCAGGGTCGCCTCCTCCACCTTGGTCAGGGCGCAGAGCTCACCGGGTCCGCAGCGCGCCACCTCCCGGGTCCGGCGGCCCTGGAAGCGCAGCAGGGTGCCGACCCGGAAGGGCTTGCGGGCCTCGCCGGCGAACAGCCGGGTATCGCGGCTGACGGTGCCCTGGTGGACCCGAAACAGCGCCACCTTGCCCAGGTAAGGGTCGTGCTCGATGCGCACCACATGGGCCAGCACATGGGCCTGGGGATCCGGCCGCGCCGGGAACGCCGTCTCGCCCCCGGCCTCGACACGCAGGAAAGGGGGCGGGTTACCCTCCCGGGGGTTGGGCATCAGCCGCGCGAAGACCTCCAGCAGCGCCTCGACCCCGACGCCCTCGGCCGCCGAGACGAAGCACACCGGCACCAGATGACCTTGGCGCAGGGCCGCCTCGAAGGGGTCATGAAGCTGCTCCGGGGCCAGGGCCTCGCCCTGCTCCAGGTAGAGCGCCATCAGCTCGTCGTCCAGCTCCACCACCTGGTCCACCAGCCGCTCGTGGGCCTCGGCCACCGAGGCGAAGTCCGCCTCCCCCTCGGGGGTGAAGAAGCAGTCGACCACCCGGGTCGCCCCCTGGGCCGGCAGATTGAGGGCCAGGCACTGGGACCCGAACTGCTCGCGCAGGGTCTCCAGCAGCGTCGGCAGTCGCGACGGGGCCGCATCGATACGGTTGACGATGATCAGTCGGCACAGGCCGCGCTCCTCGGCCCAGGCCATCATGCGCCGGGCCATGGCATCGACGCCGCGCTCGGCGTCGATCACCACCGCCACCGTCTCCACGGCGGGCAGGATGGAGAGCACCGCGCCCTGGAAATCGGCGTAGCCGGGGGTATCGATCAGGTTGATCCAGGTCCCCTCCCAGGCGAGGCTCAGGGGGGCGGCGGTGATGGAGTGCTGCGGGGTCGCCGCCGGTGCCTGGGACTCCCCCGGGGGCGCCCCCTTGGGCGGGTCGGCGGTCTCCACTTCCCCGGCGGCGGCCAGCAGCGCCTCGGCCAGGCGAGTCTTGCCCACCCCCGCCAAGCCGGTCAGGGCGATATTGCGGATCCGTTCGGGGTTTCGTTCGACATCGCTCATCGGTTTCCCTCCAGGCGGTGGTCGGAGAACCCCGATTCCTATCGGGTCACCGCGAGGCCACCCGCTGCCCCGCCACCGGCACGAAATAGAAGTCTCCGCCTTCATGACCCGCCGCGCGTATCGGGCGCATCTCCGGCGTCTGCGCCCCCCCCGCACCGGATGCCCTCCTGCGCACATTGACGGCCACCTGGGCAAACAGCATGTTCTCGCGCATCACGCCCTGGTTACTCTCCAGCACCTCGATCAGTGACCGGGAGAAGAGGGAGTGGGGGCTGTCGGTCAGGTCGGGCACCGGCCGTTCGCCGCCCGAGGAGATGACGATACGGGCGCGGCGCTGCAACCCGGCACGAATCTCGTCGTCGCTCAGTTGCTGCTGGCCACTGCCCAGCAGCAGGGAACTGGAGTCCGAGGCCATGCCGCTGGCAAACACCGAATCGGCCAGCACCAGGATGGAGCGTGCCTGGATCCGGTCGAGATGGTCGCTGACCACGGCGTTATTGATCCAGCGCACCAGGCGCTCCGCCTCGGCATCCACGGGCAGCCAGTAGCTACGCTGCCGCCGACCATCCTCGCGGTTCGAGCGGTTGCCGTGGCCGGCGTAGTAGATCAAGAGGTTGTCCCGCTCGGTCATCCGGCCATGGAGATCGTTGAGCGCCGACAGGATCTGCACCTGGTTGGCATTCGGCAGGAAGATCACGTTGAAGCCGTAGCGATTCTGCAGCACCTGGCGGAGGCGCTGGGCATCGGTCAGCGGCGACTCCAGGTCGTCCAGGAACTGGTACTCCTGATTGCCGATCACCAGCGCGTAGTAGCGCCCGAAGTCCAGGCCGGCAACGCTGGCCGGCCCGGGCGCGGCGGGCTCCGGCTCGGGGCTGGCCTGGGCCCGAGACTCCGGTTCCGGCTCGGCGGCGGGCTCGGGCCTGGCCTGGGACTCCGCTTCCGGCAGCTCACGCATCTGGGCCACCAGCGCCTCCCGCTCCTGACTGGCGCGCTGAACCTGGGATTCCAGGCTGTCGACCCGGCCACGGGCGGCCTCCAGTTGCGCGGCCAGCTCCCGGGCCCGGGCCTGGGCCTGCGTGTCGGCCGCACTGGCCTGGGCTTGCGCCAGGCGCCGCTGCAGCTCGTCCCGCTCCCGGCGCAGGCCCTGGAGTTGCTGCTGAAGGCTCTGGGCCTGCCGCTCGGCCTGTTCCGCCTGGGCGCCGAGCCGCGCCCGTAGTTCCTCCATTTCGGCGGTCACGTCGGAGCGATAGACCAGGGGATCCTCGACCGCGCCGGAGGCCCGACGATACAGGTTCAGGGCCCGGGCCCGGTCCTGCGCGACGCCCAGGCCCTGCTCGTAGAGGAACCCCAGGTTGATCTGGGCACGGGCATAGCCCTGGTCGGCGGCACGTCGATACCAGGTCGCGGCGGAGACGTAGTCCGGCTCCGTTCCCAGGCCCTTCTCGAAGATCTCGCCCACGTAGTTCTGGGCTTCCGGGTCGCCGGCCTCGGCCGGCTCCAGCCAGACGTTCAAGGCCGTGCGGTAGTCGGCACGGTCATAGGCGACGTACTCCCCACCGCGGATACGGCAATCCTGCGCGGTGGTGCGTATCGCCCGACGCGGCGTGAGGAAGGTGGTCCGCTGCCCCAGGCGCCGCACCTGCCCCGTCAGCAGGCAATCGACGATATAGAGGTCGTCCACCGAGTCGGCCCGGGCGGCGAGGTCCGCCCCGACCATGGCGCCATTGGGGGCACAGCCGGCGAGCAGCAGCACACTCCCCGCCACACAGGCCGCTGAAAGATGGGAAAGACGCTTGCGGAAGGCCGGGCTATGATCGGGTGCATGTACGGATTTCACGAGACTCTCCCTGCCCAAGGCGTCAGGCTTTTATTGATGGATCGCACCGTCTCCACCTCGACCCCGCCGAGTCTCGGCCTCCTTCGGCGGATATGTCGCGGCAAGCTGACACGGCTCGCAAGCCTGCTGATCAGTATAGTGCTTGTCGCGGCCTGCTCCAGTCCGGCCCAGCGCCACAATGATGCCGCCGAGGCACGCGCCTATGGAGTCGACAGTGTCCCGGCCCCGCCCTTCCGGCTCACCGTCTATCGGCCCTCCGGCGCGCGGCCGTCACCACGGCCGTGGCACGTCTACCTAACCGGAGACGGCACCCCCTGGGAGCATGGCCGCTATCCGAGCCGGGACCCCACGCCGCGCCGGCCCTTGGCGCTCGAATTGATGGATCGCGACCCGGGACCGCGGCTGCTGCTGCACCGGCCCTGCTACGCCCGCCACCCGCCGGATCCGGCCTGCCAGCCCCGGCTGTGGACCGACCAGCGCTACGGCGAGGCCGTGGTTGACGCCATGGACCGGGCCCTCGACCGCCTGGTGGCGGAATGGCAGATCGACGGCCTGGTGCTGATCGGCCACAGCGGTGGCGGCCTGCTGGCGCGCCTGCTGGCCGGGCGCCGAGACGATGTCCGGGCGTTGGTCACCATCGCCGCCAACCTGGATCATGCGGCCTGGACACGCCACCATGGCTACCTGCCCCTGGAGGGCTCGCTGCGCCTCGCCGAGGCACCGCCCCTGGATGCCGGAATCCGGCAATGGCACCTGGTCGGTTCGGAGGATCCGGTGATACCGGCGGCCCTGGTACAACGGGGCGCCCGCCACGATCCCCAGGCCCGGGTGGAGGTGGTCGACGGCTTCGACCACCGTTGCTGCTGGGTCGAGGCGTGGCCTGGGTTTCTGGAAAGGCTGCGGCAGAGCCCGGACGAAGCGCTGGAGATTACTCCAGGCGGGCATCGAGTTCCTCGATGGCCTCGTTGAGCCGCTCCCGGCGTGTGCCCAGTTCGGAGCGCGCCAGGGACTCCAGGCTGATACGCAGCAGCTCCAGCGAGAACTCATCCAGGTCGTCGCGCTGCGCCTCGCGCAGGTAGTGATCCATCACCGCATCGGTGCGCCGGTCCACCAGCACCCGCAGGCGGTTGCGATCCCGGCCGCCGATGTCCTCCCGCTCCGCCACCTGCTCCCAGGCCAGGGTGTAATGACGATGGGCCTGGGGGATGTCGCCGGCCTCGAAGAATTCATTGCCCTGGATAAGGTGCTCCCGGGAGGTCTCGAGGCTCGGCGGCAGGTCATCCAGGGTCACCAGGAGGTCGCTCTCGCGGATCAGCAGCCACCAGGAGATCAGGGCCCCCAGCGCCAGAACCCCGAGCGCGGCGATCACGGTCCGGCCTAGCTTGGCAGGCGGCTGAATGGCCTGCAGGAACTGGCCGGCGTCGGCCAGACGCTCCGCCCGGTCGAAGGCCAGGCTGGCGGCGATGGCCCGCGACACCCGCTTGGGTACCCGGTGCAACACCGGTGGCCTCAGGCCCCGGCGGGCCGCCTCGTCGGCCGGCAGCTTGCGTCCGGAGGCGTCCCGGTAGGGATGCAGGCCGGTCAGCAACTCATGGGCGACACAGCCCAGCGCATAGACATCATCGGCGGGTTCCGGCACCTCGCCGGCGAGCATTTCCGGGCTGGCATAGGCCGGGGTGATGGCCCCGATGGTGGCCGGGTCGAAGCGGGTGTGCTCGCCGTCCTCCGATCCGGCCTGCACGCGCGCGGCCCTGGCGATGCCGAAGTCGAGGATCTTGGCGTTACCCTCCCGGGTCAGGAAGACGTTGCCCGGTTTGAGGTCGGAATGCACGAAGCCCTCCTGATGGGCATAGGCCAGGCCCCGCGACATGCGCTCGATGATCTGCAACGCCTCCTTGCGGGGCAGGCCGCCGACGGCGCCGCGGCGGCGGATGACCACGTCCAGCGGCTCGCCCTGCAGATACTCCATGGTCATGAAGACCCGGGTGCCGTCGCGGTCGAAGTCGTAGACGGTGACGATGTTCGGATGGGCGAGGCGCTGGGCCTTCTTGGCCTCGCGCTGCAACGCCACCAGGGAGTCGGGATGCTGGCGGAACTCGTCGCTGAGCAGTTTCAGGGCCACATGGGGCTGGCTGTCCTGGGCCTCTTCCTTGCGCAGGTCGCGGGCCTTGTAGACCGAGCCCATGCCGCCCTGCCCGAGCAGCGACTCGAGCACGAAGCGTTCCTTGATCACGGACCCCGGGCCGATGGCCCCCGCGGCGGGCTCCCCCCAGAACTCCGGCCGCGACCAGTTGGATACCGTTCCGCCGGTCTGGGCGGAGGCTCCTTCGCCCCTGTTTTCGTCCCTACCGGCCAGCCGGGTCGCCTCCTCGTCTGAGCCCCCCACCCGGGTGGCCTCATCGGATGATGCCGCGTCACCCTCGGCGATACCGCCCGGCAAGCGGGTTCGCTGTTCGGCATCGCCGCGGTCGGCGGCGGCACCAGACTCGTCGTTCTTCCGGTCTTTCATCAGCGGGCCCCATCAGGTTCCGGTACACGAGCTCGATCCACCACCTCACTCCACGAGCTCAGTCCACGAAGACGGCCACCGCCGTACAGTTGTCCCTGGCCTCACCCGCCAGCACCGCCCTCAGCAGGGTGTCGACCGCCTCCCGGGGCGACTCGTCTTGCAGGGCCGCCTGGATGACGTCCGGCGCCACGAAGCCATGCACGCCATCCGAGCAGAGCAGGAAGCGGTCGCCCGGCCGCAGGTCGGCAAAGCGACTCTCCAGGTCCAGCTCCGCCGCGGCCCCGACGGCCCGGGTGATGACATTGGCCTGCGGGTGGGTGCTGGCCTCGGCGGCCGTCAGCTCGCCACGCTCCATCAGCTCCTGGATCACGCTATGATCCCGGGTGCACTGGGTCAGTTGACCATCGCGCAGGCGATAGAGGCGACTGTCACCGGCCCATAGCCAGCAACACTCCTCGACCCCCGTCAGCAGCGCCACCACCGTACTGGCACTGGTCACCGGCCGCTCCGGCCGATGCGCCGCATGCCAGAGGTGCCGGTTGGCCACCGCCAGCACATCGCGCAGGGCGTTGACCCGCTCCTGCAGCTCGCCGCCGTGGGCGGCCTGCTGGAGCCCATCGATCACGCTGCGGCTGGCCTCATCGCCGGCCTCGTGCCCGCCGACCCCATCCGCCACGGCCCACAGGCGCAGATCCGCGCGGTCCAGGCAGGCGTCCTCGTTCACCTTGCGCACCTTGCCGACATGGCTGACGCTCGCCGAACTCAAGCGCGGCAGGTGCAGGGAGGGCGCGTCCTGCAGCGTCGCCCGGGGGGCCTGCCAACGCACCACACGACTCTCCCAGCCATGACTCTGCCACTCGCCATCGAGCATGGCGGCGAAGCGTTCCGGCCCCGGCAAGGCGGCCTGCAGCAGCAGGCAGGGCGGAATCCGACGGGACCCCTCGGTCCACCACAGGCTGAAGCCCTGCTGGCGACCCAGCAGCGCCTGCTGCATCGCCAGCAGGGCGGGCACCAGTTGCTCCAGCGACTCGAGGGCGAAGCAGGTGGGGCCCTTCAGCGGGGCCAGCAGGCGGCTGGCGGCCTCGGCGGCCCAGGGCTGCAGCCGCTCGCCATGGGCGCTCACCGCCTGGTCGAAGCGCTCGAGATCGACCGCCGGGTCGTCTTCCAGCGCGCTCATGGCCAGCGCCTCGAGTTCCTCGAACCAGGCCCCTTCCTGCACCGCCAGGCCGAACAGCGAGCTCTCCGCGGGCAGGGTCCCGACCAGGGTCAGCGGGTAATAGCGCCCCACCGAGTCGACGCTGGGCATCAGTACCCCGGTCGCGGGTTTCTCGCCGCAGACCCCGGCGGACAGGGCAAAGCGCCATAGCGGGCTGGTCAGGTAGGCGTCCAGCCAGCCCTCGCCGAGGCGCCGCTGGGAGTCGTGCAGGCAGCGGGACAGCCAGGCGTCCCAGACCGCCAGGAAGTCGCCGGCCACCCGCCGACGAACGAAATCCCCCCGGCACGGCAGCTTGCCGTGGAACCCCAAGGCAATGCCCCGAGCCATGACCTTACAATCCCGCGGCGCAACGGAAGCGCCGCCAGTCATTGTTGCGCAACGGATTGCGCGAGGATTCGAACTGCACCAGCACCCGGGCGGAATAGCCGCTCACGTTGAAACTGACCAGGTAGGCCGTATCCGATTGCGCCGCCGGCTGGGCGGCATCGAAGGCACGCAACCAGGACCAGCTACCGGAATAGGCGACATTGGGCCGCTGTCCGCCACGGTCCTCGAACATCACCGCCGTGTCCTGGCCACCGTCGCCCGGCCAGACGAAGCGCCGGGCCAGGGGCGGCCCATGTCGGTAGCTCAATATCTGCTCGCCCGTGGCGAACTGGAACTGCCGCGCCCGGGCATCCAGATAGCGCGGTGTCATCGAGAAGGCCACCCGCGGCCCCGCGCCCCCGACGAAGAACATCTCACGGATCATCTGGGCACGCTGGAACTGGGCCAGTACCGAGGACGGAATGCCCACGCGGGCGGCCTCGTCGCTACGCCACTGGAAGCGCCCCCCGGGCGCATCCACCAGACTGGCGAGGTTCTCCTGGAAGAAGGCGTCCATCACCCCGCCGGGGGCGAACAACCGGGCGAAGTCGCCGGGGGGAATATCCTCGGCACTGCCGGGGGCGAAGGGGTAGCGACCCTGCGCCAGTTCCTGGCAGATGGGCAGCACGGCATCGCGATAGCGCCGATTGAGTTGGCCGCGCAGGTTGCGCATGGCGACTTCCTGCCCCGAACCGGCCAGTTCATCCACCCACTCGTTGAACGGTGCCGGCGCGCGGGCCGCCTCACTGCTCAGGCGACGCAGTGTCTCGCCCCCGGCCCCGCCCAGCAGCTGCATGGCGTCCTGGTTGCCCAACCCGCCGCCCAGGGCACTGAGCTCCTGATAGAGCTGGGTCAGGCGGGCGATCAGCGATTCCATCGGTGGTTCGCCGTTTTCTCCCAGCACGAAGCGGTGGAACTCCTGGAAGTGGGCATCGATGCGCGCGCCCGGATGCACGGCCGCTTCCTGCGGCTCTTCCTCGCGTCCCGGATCGACGAAGCCCAGGAAGGCGTCGAGTCGCCCGCCCTGCGCCTCGTCCTCGCCCTCGGCCTCCGGTGCCGGGAAACGGGTCTGGGCGGCGATCGTCTCCATCAGGCGGCGCAGCGGCGAGGTCGGGCCGGTGATGACCGCCAGCAGGTCGATCGCCTGGTCCACCTGCAGCAAGGGCACCAGGTCCAGGTCGTCCAGCAGGGCATCCCAGTGGTCGATATAGGCCTCTTCGTAATAGCGGACGAAGTCCTCGGCCAGGGTCAGATGGGCCGCCCGACCGCCGGGGAGCGTCGCCTCCCCGAACACCCAGCGCTCCTCGAGGAAGCGACTCACCAGGTCGCCCCCCTCCTGGCCGGTGATCTGCTCGAAGCCGGCATGGGTGTAGAGCGCCGGAACGGGCTCCGACAGCGGCGTGTCGCTGCGCCGGCGGAATGCCAGGTCGCTGCCGAGCCCGGCCTCTACATCGAGCCGCAGGGCCTCCTCGTGGCGCTGGTCGTAGCGGGTCTCCAGCCGACGCAGCATCAAGGCCGGCACGGAGGCCTGACGCAGCGAGGCGCGGCCGCGGGCCACCAGTTCCTCATCGACACCGACCGCCGGGAAGGAGCGCGCACTGTCCGTGTAGGCGCTGAAGTGCTCGAACAACGCCTGGGCGATGGCGCGCTGCTGCGGGTACTCGCGCAGCAGCGTCTCGCGGACGATGACATCGAGCTCGTCGCGATTCAGGCGTTCGGTATCCGCCAGCATCAGATAGCCCTTGAGGTAGGCATAGACGTCGGTGGGCGACACATTGGGCGTCGACAGCCGCCGCTCGATGAGCTTCACCACCCGTGGCACCAGCAATTCGCGCACGCCCTGGAGATAGGCCTGGTCGGCGGAGGTCCCCACGGCCTCCCCGCGATAGAGCCCCAGGCCCATCAGGAAGGGCACCCTCCCGCGATGGCGATTGGCTTCCGTCGCCACGTCGCGCAGGGCATCCAGGCGCGGCAGCACCTCCGCCAGCCCGGCCTCCCCCGGGACCGGCCGGGTGGCCGTTTCGGCATGGGCCTCCAGCGCGGCGCCCACGTCCGCCAGGTAGCCGCGGTTGTACTGATAGCTGGTCACCCAGCCCGCCACCACGATGCCGAGCACGCCGAGCAGGACCAGATAGGCGACGTTCTGGGCCAGGGCCCGGCCCACCTCCAGGCGCCAGTTGACGCCGGCCAGCCCCGACTCCGGGAAGATCACCGCCTTGAGCAGGCGATGAATGAAATAGCTGCGCCCCTGCCCTCCCGGCGCGGCCTCGACGGGAGACGCCCCCGACACCTGCATCCCGTAGACCCGGGTCAGGCTGTCCATCATGCGATCGATGGGCGTGCCTTCCTGGGTGCCACTGGTGAAGTAGAGGCCCCGCAGCATCACCGGCCGGTCGTAGCCGGACCCCTCGAAGGTGTCGGCGACGAACTGCAGCAGGCTCTCCCGCAGGCCGGCCATCTGTCGGGGGAAGCCGAACAGCCGGGCGCGCCGCTGGGGCTCCCGCTCTTCGACCAGCCGCTCCAGCAGGCGGGCGTCCAGGCGCTCCAGCAGCCGGGCATACTCGCCCTCGAGCCACTCGCTCGGCCGCCCACCGGCCACCGGCTCCGGCCGGGTCATGCCCCAGACCTGCAGCCGCCCCTCGTGATCCAGGTCATCGAAGAACTCCACGAAGCCGGCGATCAGGTCGCACTTGGTGACCATGAAGTACACCGGGACCTGGATGCCCAACTGACGTTGCAGCTCGTCGAGCCGGCGACGCACCATCTCGGCGTGGCGCTCGCGGGCCTCCGGGGAAGGGTCGAGCAGGTCGGTGGCACTCAGCGCCACCAGCACGCCGTTGACGGGACGGCGCTTGCGATATTTGCGCATCAGGTCGAGAAACGCCTGCCACTCGGTGGCATCGGAGCCGGCGCTGGAGTCCTGGCTGAAGTACCGCCCGGCGGTGTCCAGCAGCACCGCCTCGTCGGTGAACCACCAGTCGCAGTTGCGCGTGCCGCCCACGCCGCGAAGGGCGTCCCGGCCGTACTTCTGATCGAGCGGGAAGGTCAGTCCGGAGTGACGCAGCGCCGTGGTCTTGCCCGAGCCGGGGGGGCCGATGATCACGTACCAGGGCAACCGATAGAGATCCTTGCCCTTGCCGGACTCGCGCAGGAAGCCGATGGCCTCCTCGAAGCGTCGACCCAGCTCGTCGTTGCGGCGGTCTTCCGACCCGGCCGTGGCGACGATGGCGTCGCCCAGCCGCTCGCTGGCCCGCTTGACGCGCCGCGCACGCAACCACTGCAGCAGGCCCCAGCCCGCGAACAGCACCAGAATGACGCCCAGGCGCACCCAGGGGCTATAGAAAGGCACGAAGGCACCGATGGCGATATAGGGCCCGATGTACCAGATCAGCAGCGCCAGCAGCAGCACCCCGATCAGGCCCAGGAAGGCGCGTTGCCGGACTATCGAGAACAGGGCCTTCACTGGGCACCTCCCGGCGGACGATGCAGGATCTCGATGCGGCGGTTCAGGGCCCGGTTGGCCGGCTCGTCCGGGGGACGGTAGCGCGGTTGATCCGCGCCGATGCCGACGAAATCGATACGATCCGGGTCGCTGAGCGATTCGCGCAGCAGGGTCGCCGCGCTCTCCGCCCGGGCCTGGGACAGCTCGTAGTTGTCGCGGAAGCGGACGGAGCGGATCGGCACGTTATCGCTGTGCCCTTCCACCAGCACACTGCCGGGCACCTGCTGGATGGCATCGCCGATCCGGCGCAGCAAGGGACGAAAGTCGTCGGTCACCTCGATGCTGGCCGAGGCGAATACCTCGCCGCGCAGGATCACGGTGGTGCGCCCGCCCTCGCCGCGTTCGATCTGCAGACGCCCGGGGGCCGTCCCTTCCAGCAGATCGGCCAGTGTCAGGCGGCTCTCGACCGCCGGCACCGGCAGATCCACCGGAGACTCGAAGGTGGCCTGGCGAACCTCGTTGAGCTGGGCCATCACGGGTGCCGTGGCGCCGTTCAGCCAGTTGTGCAGGGTGAAGTAGACGGCGCTGCCGATTACCAGGGTCAGCGCGACGCACACCCAGGCCGGCAGGGTACGCACCAGGCGGTTGCGCCGATCCTCGACGCCCCGCCAGGCCGGCGACAGCTCGTCCGACGGGGCCTCTCGCCACTGCCGGATCCGCTCGTAGAGACGCTCTCGCAGCTCGGCGAGCCGGGCCTCCCCGCCCGGGGTCACCCGGTATTGCCCCTGGAAGCCGAGGGCCAGGCAGACATGGAAGAACTCCACCAGGTCACGCCGCGGCTGGCGATCGGCCAGCACCCGCTCGATCATCTGGAAGACCTTCTCGCCGCCGGCGCTGTCACGATGGAAGGTCAGCAGCAGGGCTCGCCCGGGCCACAGGCTGTTGGCCCCCCAGGGGGTATTCATGACCACTTCATCGATAAAGGTGCAGAGGGCATAGCGCGCCGCCAGGATGGATTCCCGCGCGGCGCCCCGCTCGGCCGCGGCCTGCTCGAAGGCCTGCACCTGACGCACGGTTTCCGCATGCAGGGTGGCGACATCGGCGTGATCCCGGGTGCCGCGCAGGCCGCAGCAGAGCATCAGCAGCGGCATCGCCGCCTCCACCAGGGGGTTCAGTGCGGTGGTACCGAACGCTGCCAGTGCCGGGGCCCCGGCCGCCCCACCGGCAGATGGTGGCGGCGGGCTCGGCGTCCCGCGTCCCAGACCTTGGGAAGAAGACTGGGGAGATGCCGTGCGTCCGCCCGGACTCGGCCGAATGATGGTGCGATCGCCGGAACCGGGCGGCGGCCGCTCGTCGCTCATGCCCCACCTCCACGAATGGCCCAGAGGTCCATCTTCAGGTCGGGATACTGCCCGGCGACATGCACGGCCATGCCTCCCGACTCAGTCAGCGTCTCCCACATGGGATGGGAGCTGTCCAGCTCGAAGTACACCCGGGAGCTCAGTTGCGGAATCTGTCGCGGGGCCGTCGGCATGGGCACCAGCCGGATACCGGGGAGGTTGTTGTTGACCAGTTCGGCGATGCGCTCCACCGGCGCCACCTTGGCGTGGGCCGGGAAATAGGCCCTCACCTCCTCGCTGGGCACGGCGGCCCCCACCGACAGCACGAAGCTGGCCGAGCGGAACAGCGAGGTATCCTGGGCCCGAGCCACCCAGACCCCGTGGGCACCGGTCTTCTCCAGCGGTATCTGCACCGCCGGCGACTCCCGCACGGTACGGAACTCGGCCCGCAGGACCCCGAGCACGCTCTCGAAGGACGGCTGCAAGTCGCCGTGACGGTAGGGCTCCATCTCCGGTGGCAGGCGGTCTTCCCGGGTCAGGGTCGCCAGTTCCCCGGCCAGGCCGATGGCAAAGCGATAGAAGGCCTCCGGCGGCACATGGGTCGAGGCGGCGAAGTGCAGGGCGACCGGAATATGTCGATTGACGATCTGCAGCATAAGAAAGTCGGCGATCTCCCCGGCGCCCCCCTGGCCGCTCGCCGTGACACGCCCCGCCAGCATCTCGGCGCGCTGCTGCAACAGGCCGCACAGCTCGTTCACGTAGCCCTGCAGACGCTCCGAGGCCCGGCAACGCACTACCGTCGGCAGGAAGGCCTCGTCCAGCACCAGTTGCCCCTCGGGACGCACCTCACTCACCCGACACACTGGAATGCAGGCATACTCATCCAGCGTCTCGCCGGCCAGGGCGAGTCGGGTCTCGAGCCGCCCCACCTCCACCGGGGTGGATACCGCACTGTCCAGCACCCGATCGCGGACCTCCAGGACATCCGCCCGGTAGCGGTAGAGGCCGGGCGGAGCCCCTTCCCGGCGGACGTCCACGGCGCCTTCCCGCTCCAGGGCCAGGGTCAGGTACACCAGTTGATCGCGTGCCTCGGCCGGCACTTCCAGCGGCGCTGGCAAGGGGGCGTCGCCGGGCATATCGAACGGCGTGCCATCGGGGAAGACTCCGCGTGCGACGCGCAGCCCCAGCTTGCCGATGCCCAGCAGGTCGGTATCGACCTCGAGCTCCTGAAACCCCCAGGCATGGGTGCCATGGACGGCCAGGCGACCGGCGACATAGCCTTCGACGAAGCGATCCTGCTGCTGCAGATGCTGCGGTTCGAGGAAGAGCCCCTCGCTCCACAGCACACGGCTGTTGCGTGACATCAGTGCCTTCTCCCTTGGCCAACATCTAGTCGATCTGGATGGCTACCCGCACCCCGTCCAGCGTGATGGTGAAGGTCACCGCGTTGCGTTCCTCCACGCCTCCCTGGGGAAGCGCCGCGACGGCCCGCCATTGGGCGGAGGGATCCCGCACATCGAAGAACTCGGCCATCACCGCCAGATAACGCGCCTCGGGGGAAAACACCTGGGTCACGGTCCGCTCCTCCCCCTGGCAGGGCACACCACCGGCCGATGCCTCGGTGGCCCCCATCTCCAAGGGACAGAGCTCGAAGGAGTCACGGGAGAGCAAGGCGGCACCGAGGGTGTCGGTATCCTGCATGACCAGTTCCTGCAGCGACGGGTCCAGGAAGGCCTCCCGGTCGCGCAGCTGATAGAGACGAACGGTCACCGGGGACGGCCGCCCCTCGGCATTGGGGTTCAGCCCCGGCATCACCAGGATACGCCCCGTCACCGGTTGCGGTTCGGGCGGCGCCTCCTGACCCGCACAGGCGACCAGCACCAGCGCCGTCATGACCACCAGCGCTCCCTTACAAGACCTGTATCTCCTGCCTAGCCACCTTGCCATGCGATCGTCCCCCCATGATGACCTCACCCTCGATACCCGCCGAGAACCGTCACCCCCTGCCTTGCTGGGAATGGGCCTTGAGGGCCTGGATCTGTTTTTCGTAGGCGTCGCAGAACGCCTCGCCGAACAGCCGATTGAAATAGCCTTCGCTATCGCGCTGTATCTCCGCATAGTGCGCCTGGTACTGACGCCAATATCTCGGCCCGCTCATGCGCCCGAGCAATGATCCGCGCTCGTCGTTCTCCGCGAACCGGGCCTCCAGATGGGCCGGGTCGAACTGGTGCAGCATCTCGAAGAAGCCGCTGCGCATGCCCGCCAACATCGCCAGCTGGTGGAAACGCAGGTCCTCGAAGCCGGCCTCGAAGGCCTCCACCGCCGCCAAGTAGTCGGGGTTGTGCTTGATCATCAGGTTGTGCAGCGCATCCTCGGGGCTGGTGGAAAACTTCAGTGGATTGTTCTCCCGCGCCTGGATCAACGTGACCGACATGCGGAACTCGTTCTTGACCTCCATCCGCGCCTTGAGTAGGTCCATCACCCCCTGGATGGCCACCCGTAGGATGCGGCCGAGTTCCTCGGCCTGCTCCGGTGGTACCCGGTCCGGGTCCAGCCCGGCCCCCGCGAGCAGCTGCCGCAGCGCCGGATCCGAGCGTCCGGCCGCCGGTGCAGCCGCCTCGGCCGGATCACTGCCGGGTTCCGGCATCGGCGGCGGCGCACTGGCCTGGTCGCGTCCTGTTTCCGGCAGCGGCGGCGCCTCCGGTGGCGGCGATGCCGGCGGTGGTGGCACCACGGGACACGGCGACTCACTCGGGATGTCGCTTGACTCCACGTCACGAGGCGACGGCGCCTCGGGCCCAGCGGCATCCCGCGCCGGCTCGGCTGGCGGCGCCTGGGGATTTGGCGGTGGAGGCGGAGGGGGTGACGCAGGCGGCTGTGGCGGTGGAGACGTCGCTTGCGGGCCGGACAGGTCGCGCCACCAGTCATCCGGGAGCAACGGTTCGGGGGGCACCTCACTCGTTGGCGGCTCACTCGCGGATGGCGGAGGAGAAGGCTCGGCGCCCGGGGGCTCAGGCGGCGCCTCCCGCGGAGGCGTTTCCGTAAAACGCGGGGCACTGAAGTGCTCGCTCAGGTAGGAGCGGTCGGATGGCGATGCTTTCGGCCCCGTCGATGGCGTCTCCACGGCCCCGCCAAGCAGTTCCAGGGGATCCGGCACCTCGTGGTCGGCGGGGTTGCCCGGCAAGGGCGGCTCCGAGGCCGGCCGCGGCACCGCCTCTTCTTGCGTGTCGAGCCGGGCCCGGATGCGGCAATCGCCGATCAGGAACTCCAGCCCATCCTGCAGCAGCAGAGGCTCTGCCGGATCCAGCCGGGTCATGCCATCGGCCAGCAGGATGCCATTGGCACTCGAGTCCTCCAGGAAATAGCGACCGTCCTGGTAGCGGATCCGCGCATGGCAGCGCGAGATTTCCGTCTTCGGATCGGGCAAGACCCAGTCGTTGTTGGGTGCCCTGCCCAGGGTTCCGCCCTTGTCGAACCAGCGGTGACTGGCCTGCTCCCCCAACCGCGACGCAGCCTCGTTGATCACCGTCAGCGTCAGTGCCATGAGCCTCCCCCAACTCGGGTGAAGTGGGCCCCCGAAACCGTCACGCAGCCACGCTGCGCCCTGATCTCGGGTCTACTCAAACCGTAGTGGCCTGCCGGCGTCCTTGCCAGGGCGATCCCGACAGACTGCTAGCCTTGGTACACCAGGCGCAGACAGCCCTCTTCCAGATCCGAAAAGACATACAAGCCATCGCCCTGACCGCCAAGATCGATGATCACCGATTCGGGGGAGTCGAAGCGGGTGGCGGCAATGGCTCGCGCCGCGGTGGCGTTGAGCTTGTGTGCCTTGATATAGGCATTCCAGCGCTCGGTATCGCGGGTTTCGATACGGCCTCCGCGATCCGTCGCTTCCTTCAGCAGTTGCCTGAAGCTGTAATAATCCACATCGATCATCCGCGCTCTAGCCATAATCGGTTCGGCAACCGCCCCTTGTGTCATCCTGAAGGCATCTTCACGGGGCCGCCTGCCGGCGAAGGGCGCGGCAGGCAGGCCTCTTTCCCTCAGCGTCAACCACTCGTGAATCAGCGTCAAGCGGGGCCCGGCCCACGCTCTGGCAACGAAGGCCTCGGTTATCCCCCTCGGTCATCGAAAGCATAGGCGAACTCGGCATTCTCCACGCTGACATGCACCCGTTCCACGGGACGGTGGTCCACCAGGCGCGTCAGGAACTCCCGACTCAGCACGGGCAGCAGGGAGTTGGTCAGGATGGCATCGATCATCCGTCCCCCACTCTCGAGCTCGATGCAGCGCTCGCGGATAAGCTCGGGCACCGCCTCATCGTAGCTGAACGGCACACCATGGCTCTCCTGCACCCGCCGTCCGACCCGGCCGAGCTGCAGGCGAATGATATCCCGCAGCATGTCGTCGCCCAGCGGATAATAGGGAATGGTCACGATGCGTCCCAGCAGGGCCGGCGGGAACACCTGCAGCAGGGGCCCGCGCAGCTGCTTGTTGAGCTCCTCCGCGTCGGGGCGTCGCCGACCTCTGTCGCAGGCCTGCATGATCAGCTCGGTGCCGACATTGGTGGTAAGGATGATCAGGGTGTTCTTGAAGTCGATCAGGCGCCCCTCGCCATCCTCCATGCTGCCCTTGTCGAACACCTGGAAGAAGATCTCGTGCACGTCCGGGTGCGCCTTCTCCACCTCATCGAGCAGCACCACGCTATAGGGGCGGCGACGCACGGCTTCGGTCAGCACGCCCCCCTCGCCGTAGCCCACGTACCCCGGCGGCGCCCCCTTCAGGGTGGAGACCGTATGCGCCTCCTGGAACTCGCTCATGTTGATGGTGATCAGGTTCTGCTCGCCGCCGTAGAGCTGTTCCGCGAGGGTCAGCGCCGTCTCCGTCTTGCCGACCCCGGACGGGCCGGCCAGCATGAATACCCCCACCGGCTTGCCGGGATTGTCCAGGTTGGCCCGGGAGGTCTGGACCCGCCGGGCGATCATGTCGAGGGCATGATCCTGTCCCTTGATCCGCCCGGCCAGGCGATCCGACAGGTTCAGCACGGTCGTCACCTCGTCCTTGACCATCCGCCCGACCGGAATGCCGGTCCAGTCGGCCACCACGGACGCCACGGCCTGGGCATCGACGCTGGGCAGGATCAGCGGGGCATCGCCCTGCAGCCGGTCGAGCTCCTCCTGCAGTTCCTCCAGTCGCGCCAGGGCCGCCGCCGGGTCGAACGCCGACTCGTCGCCGGCTGCCGCCTCGGCCTCCTCCGTCGAGGGGGCCTGCGGGCCGTCCTCCGGCGCCTCACCGGCAGCGGTCGCCTGCCCCGTCGGGGAGGGAGCCGCCTCGGCGCCCTCCTCGGCCGGGAGCGTATCGACGCTGCCCGCCCGCTCCCGAAGTTGTTGGCGCAGCGTGAGGATCTCGTCCACCAGCGCCTTTTCCCGCTGCCAGTTGGCCTCCAGCGCCTGCAGGTGCTGCCGTTCGTCGTCCAGGGCCTCGGCCACCTGCCGGTCCCGCTCCTCGATCGGCAGGCCTACCGCCTGCTCCCGGGCGATGATCTCCGCTTCCGTTTCCAGCACCTGGATACGCCGCCGGCTGTCCTCCACCTCCGCCGGGACCCCATGCTGGGAAATGGCCACCCGGGCACAGGCGGTATCCAGCAGGCTGACCGCCTTGTCGGGCAGCTGGCGGGCCGGAATATAGCGATACGACAGCTGGACGGCGGCGGTCAGCGCCGCGTCACGCACCAGGACCCGGTGATGCTGCTCCAGCACCGAGGCCAGCGAGCGCATCATCGCCACGGCCTTGTCCTCGCTGGGTTCCGGTACTTGCACGGCCTGGAAACGCCGGGTCAGCGCCGGATCCTTCTCGATATGCTTCTTGTACTCGGCCCAGGTGGTGGCGCCGATGGTGCGCAGGGTCCCGCGCGCCAGGGCCGGCTTGAGCAGGTTGGCGGCATCGCCGGTGCCGGCCGCGCCGCCGGCCCCGACCAGGGTATGGGCCTCGTCGATAAACAGGATGATCGGCTTCTCCGAGGCCTGTACCTCCTCGATCACCTGGCGCAGCCGATTCTCGAACTCGCCCTTGACGCTGGCCCCCGCCTGCAGCAGGCCGACATCCAGGGAACGCAGGGAGACGTCCTTGAGCGGCGGCGGTACCTCGCCGCTGGCCAGGCGCACGGCGAAGCCCTCGACCACCGCGGTCTTGCCGACGCCGGCTTCGCCGGTGAGCATGGGGTTGTTCTGCCGCCGCCGCATGAGGATATCGATCATCTGACGGATCTCCTCATCGCGCCCGATGATCGGGTCGATCTTGCCCTGACGCGCCTGCTCGGTCATGTCCACCGTAAAGCGCCGCAAGGCCTCCTGCTTACCCATCTCGGCCGGCGGCACCGGCCCGGCTTCCTCTCTCGGGCCGCCGGCCGTGGCTCCCATCTCGGCCTCCGGCGAGCCCCCGACGATGCCGTCCCACTCATCCACCAGCCGGTCGGCCGATACCTTGCGGAACTCCCCGGACAGATTGGGCAGCACGTTACGCAGGCCGGCGGTCTTCATCAGGCCGACCACCAGATGGCCACTGCGCACCTGACGCTCGCCGAACCTGAGGGTCGCCCAGACCCAGCCCCGCTCGACGGCTTCCTCGACATGGGAGGACAGGTCGGTGATCGAGCTGGCCCCCCGTGGCAGGGCATCGAGCGCCCGGGTCAGGTCCTGGGCCAGCCGCGCCGCGTCGAGCTCGAAATAGCGAACGATATGCAGCAGGTCGGAGTCGCTCTGCTGCAACAACTGGTGGAACCAGTGCGCCAGCTCCACATAGGGGTTGCCGCGCAGGCGACAGAAGGTGGTGGCGCTCTCGATGGCCTGGTAGGCAAGCGAATTCAACTTGCCGAAGAGTTGGGTACGACTGATATCTGCCACGGCTAACCTCCCTCGCCGGTTGCCCCCGGCCCACGCCGGGGCGCGCCACGGCGCCTGTGCGCATCACGGATAAGGGCCCGGGCGACACGCTCCTGCGAATGCCGCCCAACCCAGGTGGACATGCCCAGCCGCTGGCCACGCGCGAGCCGCAGCAAGGGCGCCTGCCGGGGCTTCAGCCGCAGCTCCAGGTCCCAACGGAACTCGTCGCCGGTGTAGGCGCGCACCAGATCGCCGAGTTCGGTCAGGCCGGGCTGTCCCGGCAGGAAGGCCTCGTATTGCGCCCGGGTCAGTTCCTCGAGCACCACCCGAAAGCTGAACTGACACTGCCAGGAACGGCGCCCCAGGCTGGCATCCCGCCCCAGCCGGCCGACCGGCCGGCCGCGCCCCAGGCTGAGCCGCTCATGCTCGGGAATGGTCAACCAGCGGGCCTGGAAGGGCACCACCCGGACCGAGACCCCGAGGTGATCCGCCAGGATGTCCTCCAGCCCCTCCTGGCAGCGCGCCATGGCGGCGAAGCGACCGACCCGATGCAGCTTGGCGCGATCGCCCACGCTGTCGCGCCCCTGCAGGCCCGGCGTGCCCAGTCCGGCCAAGGCCCCCAGGAACCAGAAGAAGCGGTTATCGGGGCGATCCGCCTCCACCGCCGGCTCGGCATCCGCCCAGGCGCGATAGAACAGTGAGGCCAGGCGGTGATGGAAGAGGTTGAGGAAAGCGGCGAAGCTCGGGTCCTGGTGCAGGCGGCGTCGCTCATCCGCATACTCGGTGAGATGCAGCGGCAGCGGGCCATTGGGGCCGAGCAGGCCGAACCCCTCGGCATAGAGCCGCGGCACCTTTCCCTGCTCGATAAGGCCGGGTTCGATATGGGTGATCTCACCCGGCGCGAAACGCAGCGAGGGCATCTGGGCGAGCCGGACCCCATCCTCGGCGACCCGCCGGCTGCGCCCCAGCCGGGCGTGGTCCGGCGCACTGGCCTCGACCCAGCGCAGGGCCGCGAACAGGGTGAAGCGCTCCGGCGCCTCGGTCAGGGATCGCGGCAGGCTCATAGCGCACCCCTCATGCCCGCTCGCACCGGCCAGCGCATGATCTCACCGCGCTGCTGCGACTCGACGACGGTCTCGGTGAAGCCGTTGACGGAGACATACTTGGCGAAGAAGCGCTCCAGGACGGCGCCGAGCAGAAAGGCCCCGACGCCGGTGAAGGCGTCCTCGTCGAGGCTCAGCCGCAACTCCAGCCCGTTGCCGAAGCAGATGGGACCATTGACCGGCATGCGGCGGACGACGGCCTTCGACGCGATGGACACCACCCCTTCCACATGACGCGCCAGGGGGCCTCCGGGGTCGACGTAAAGGTCGAGCAGTTGGCGCAATGCCCGGGCCCCGTTGCCCTCCTCATCGAGCAGAGACAGGTAGTTCAGCGACAGATGGCTGACCAGCCGCCAGGCCGTTTCCCCGGACTGGAGCGCCGCCCTGGGCCGCGTCGGCCCCGCCAGGATACGCACCGACGCCACCGGCGCCGCCGTCTCCAGGGTAAAGTCCGTCGCGCCCTTGCCCACCGCCATCTGGATCGGCAAGTCCCGGTTGGTGCACAACAGCGTGACATCGAGCTGGCGCAGGGCGGCCGAGTAGGGTGCATGCCGCTCATCCACCAGCGAGAGGAAGACCTCGCTGCCGAGGTAGCTGGTGCGGCTGCCGCGTCGACGCTGGCGGGAGGAGCTCAACCGCGGCCGGCGCGAAACGAGGAAGTAGGCGCCGGGCTCGGCATCGTCCACACCGCGCCCGACCCGGTAGAACAACTGGAAGGGGTAGCCGCCCTCCCGGCTGTGGGTATAGCCGGTGACGCCCTCGACCCGGTACACCTCCAGGTCCATGGGGCGATTACGGTCCGGTACCACATGGAACTCGGCCTTCTCAGGCTTCACGATGATGCGGTCGGCACGGTAGGGGAACAGGTTAATCGCCGGCGTCACGTTCAGCCGGAAGGCCTGCGCGTCCAGGCTGTGCTCGAGGCGCGGATCGGTGCGCTGCAACAGCAGCGTGATCTCGAGCCGCTCCCCTTGCAGTTGACGCAACCCGGGTTGCAGGCCGGTGAACTCGGCGAACAGGAAGCGTTGGGGAAAGGCGAAGTACTCCTGCAGCAGCCGATAGCCATCGAAGGAGCGCCTGACCGAAGGCAGCAAGGCCTCCCGGCGATCGAACCCCGGCTGACGAATGCCGATGCCGGGATCGATCCGTGCCTCCCGGTCGGGGTCATCGCGCAGGCAGGCGCCGGCGAAGGCGCCATGCAGTATCTCGTAGAGCCACATGGGCAGTTCGTCGCCGCCATGCAGATAGAAGGCCAGGCGATCGAGGGGCAGCTCGGTGAGGCTACCGCCATTGGTCAGTTCGAGCTCGAGCTGAATGGCCGAACGGACGCCCGCGGGTGTCGGCACCCCCCGCGCCGCCATCGTCCCCGGGTTGACCAGGTAACGGGCCTTGGTCAACCGCAGTGGCCACAGGAAGACGTCGTGGGCCGTGCGATACTCGCAGGCGGTCTTCTCGCCCTTGCCCAGTTGGCTACGCAGGGCCGTCCCCGCCGGGATGCGGTACCCGGCCTCCAGGGTCCCGGCCGCCAGGTCCGGCTGCAGGACCACCATGGCCATGGACGGCACCGGCGCGGTGAGATGCGGATAGACCAGGTCGAGCAACCGGTGGGTGAAATCCGGAAAGCGCGCCTCGATCTTGTGCTGGACCCGCGCCGTCAGGAAGGCGACTCCCTCCAGCAGCCGCTCGACATAGGGGTCGGCACAGTCGAGCCCCTCTATGCCCAGGCGTCCGGCAATCTTCGGATAGTCCCGGGCGAACTCGGCGCCCATCTCCCGGAGGTAGCGAAGTTCCTGTTCATAGAGCCTGAGCAGACTGGGATCCATAGCATTCGCCTGGGAGTCGGAGAGTCATCAATGCCCCGCCACCTCTCGCACGGTGACCGAGGCATCACTGAGATCGAGTTCGGTATGCAGGTAAAGCTGCTCCGGTAGCGGCTGCCCCCAGAGTTCTCCCTCGATCAGGAAGGCCAGGGTATTGAGCCGCCCCTCGGCCCCCGGTTCGACGGCCGTCACCAGTACGTGCCGAAGCCGGGGTTCGAAGC
Source organism: Bisbaumannia salifodinae (assembly GCF_055388505.1). Next base: position 995,867 of record NZ_AP043781.1, on the reverse strand, counting down.
GCTCGATGGCGGCACGCAACCGATCCGCCAGCAGAGGGGCATCGGCCCCCGACAGGTGCATACCGGCCATTTCCGGCACGCCGTAGTTGAGCACCGAGCGCTCGATGTGCGGGTATGCCTCGAGCCCCACCAGGTCCGTTATGCAGCCGGTGTTCAACAGCCAGCCCAGATCGCGTAGCACCAGTTGCCGCAGGCGCCGGGACGAAATCACCCGTTCATCCCGGGACTCGTCGCGATTGGGCACCAGGCGCCGCCGCCGGACATCCACCAGCGACGCCAGCGGCGGCGCCTGGGGCCGCGGCCTGAGCTCCAGGACCCGGCGAAAGGGACGAATCTCGGGGCGATTCTGCCAACACTCGATACCGTCACCGTCCTCATCCACCACTCGCTCGATGCCGAGGGTACCGAGCATGTCGCGGATCGTGTCGCGGGTCAGGCCCGCCTCGTCGAGTGCCTCGTCCCGATAAGCCAGGCCGAGCCGCTCGAGGAAACGGGCGCGATCCGTCAACCGATCCAGCAGGGACGGTTGCAAGGCTTCCTTGTTCACCAGTTCCGGCATGTTCCCTGCTCCCGACCGGCACCTGCCTGACGACGGCCCACGGCCCAGCCTAGACCGGGCCGCCGATCGTTACGCATTCCCCGCCATCAAGCCGTCTCGTTCTTGGCGATGTTGTAGCCGAAGTCCACCGAAGCCAACGCCGTGCCGTCGTTGTCCTGCGGGGTATAGGTCGTCTTGAACTCCTCGAAGTTGAGGGTAACGGACTCCGTCAACCGCTCCTCTCCCTGGGAGCCGCCGGTCTGCCAGGAGCTGATGAGGACGCTCTTCATCTCGATCACCAGGTACTCGACCGGCTCATCCCCCCCCGCCTTGCGCACGGTCAGCGTGGCTGACGGCACATGCTTGCCGACGGCCACCGCCTGGATCATCGCTGTCGAGGCCTTGTCCACGTACTTGACGACGCTGATATCCTGAACACTGACCTTGCCGGCGCCGCCGCCTTTCGAGATATGCATGGTGCCGGAGTTGCTCGCCCCCCAACTCCAGGACAACACATCGATCTCGTCCGTATGCCCAGCATCCATGGACTCGCCATCGATGCCCTCCAGCTTCAGAAACATATCTACAGCCATGACGTCTTACTCCCCTTCATCCTTTCCATAGCATCGCCGGCCCTGGACGCATCCGGTCCACCGGCCCCATAGCCCCGCGCTCCTCCGTTGCCCCTGTCTTCCGCTCTTGCTGTCTCTATTACCCCTTGGCGGACGGTAGCTTCGAGACCAGTCGCAGCGAGACACTCAGCCCTTCCAACTGATAGTGCGGCCGGAGATGGAAGGTCGAGGTGTAGTAACCGGGATTGGCCTCGTCCTCCCTGACCTGTACTTCGGCCGCCGCCAAGGGCTTGCGTGCCTTCGTCTCTTCGGTGGCATTGGCCGGATCACCGGTGACGTATCTCATGATCCAGCCCTGCAGAAACTTCTGCATGTCCTCGCGTTCCTTGAAGGAGCCAACCTTGTCGCGAACGATACACTTCAGGTAATGCGCGAAACGTGTCGTGGCGAACAGATACGGCAACCTGGCCCCCAACTGGGCATTGGCCGTGGCGTCCGGATCGTCATATTCCGCCGGCTTGTGCAGGCTCTGGGCGCCGATGAATGCCGCCACATCGGTATTCTTGCGATGGATCAACGGCATCAGGCCACTCTTGGCCAACTCGGCCTCACGACGATCGCTGATGGCGATCTCGGAGGGGCACTTCATGTCGACGCCACCGTCGTCGCTCGGGAAGGTATGCACCGGCAACCCATCCACGGCACCGCCGGACTCGACGCCACGGATGCGCGTGCACCATCCATACATCTTGAACGAGCGATTGATGTTCACCCCCATGGCATAGGCCGAGTTCGCCCAGGTGTACTTCCTCGCATCCGTTCCGGCGGTATCCTCCTCGAAGTTGAACTCCTCCACCGGCTCGGTGGCAGCGCCGTAGGGCAGCCGAGACAGGAAGCGCGGCATCGCCAGGGCCAGGTACCTGGAGTCCTCCGATTCCCTGAGCGATCGCCAGCCGGCATATTCGGGCGTGGAGAAGATCTTCGTCAGGTCACGGGGGTTGGTCAGTTCCTGCCAGGAATCCATCTGCAGTAGCCCGGGGTCGGCGCCGGCGATAAAGGGGGCGTGGGCGGCCGCGGCGATCTGTGCCATGCCGGACAGCAGTTCCACGTCCTGGGGCCCATGGTCGAAGTGGTAATCGCCGAGGATACAACCCACCGGCTCGCCGCCGAGCTGGCCGTACTCTTCCTCGTAGATTTTCTTGAAGATCGGGCTCTGGTCCCAGGCGGTGCCCTTGTACTTGCGCAGGGTCTTGTGCAGCTCTTGCTTGCTGATCGGCATAAAGCGGATCTTCAGCATCTCGTCGGTCTCGGTATTGTTGACGAGATGGTGCAAGCCCCGCCACGCGCCTTCCAGCGCCTGGAACTTCTCGTGATGGAGCACCTCGTTGACCTGGTCGGTGAGCTTCTCGTCGATCTCCGCGATAATGGCATTGATGGTGCTGATGGCATCATCGGAGATCACCGTGGTCTCTCGCAGCGCCTGCTCCGCCAGGGTCTTGACCGCCGTTTCCACCTCCTCACGCGCACGGTCGGACTTGGGTCGGAACTCCTTCTGTAACAGCTGACTGAAGTCATCCGCCGTCAGCTCTTCCGTCTCGGGTTGGCTCTGGGGTGCCTTGTCGGTGTCTGTCTCGGCCATGACTTAGCCCTCGCTCTGCGTTTCTTCGTCGCCCTTCGGCGTCGCACCCAGGGTCTCGAGCAGTGTCTGATCGTTCAGGACCTTGGCGATCAGCTCCTCGGCACCGGATTTCCCATCCATATAGGTCACCAGATTCGCCAGCTGCTGCCGGGCTTCCAGGAGTTGCCGCAGGGGCTCGATCTTGCGCGCCACCGCCGCCGGCGAGAAGTCGTCCATGCTCTCGAGTTCCAGCTCGACCGCCAGGTTGCCTTCGCCAGTGAGCCGGTTCGGCGCCGCAAACTGGAGGCTGGGGCGCAGCGCCTTCATGCGCTGGTCGAAGTTGTCGACGTCGATCTCCATCAACTTGCGGCCATCGACCGGAGGCAGTTGCTCCTGGCTGTCTCCGACCAGGTCGGCCAGCACCGCCATCACGAACGGTAGCTGCACCACCTTCTCGGCCCCATACAGCTCCGTGTCGTACTCGATCTGCACCCGCGGTGCCCGGTTCCGGGCGATGAATTTCTGGGAACTGGGCTTGGCCATGATTGCGTACTCCCTTCAGTGCTGTGGTTCACGGTGCTGGGTTCAGGTAACGCCTCCGACATCTGCGCGCCGCCGGGGAAGCGTCGTCACTCGCTATTGCCATCGCCCCGCAGCTTCTCTCCCTGGGCCACGGCATCGGGCGCTACATCTCGAAGGATAGACAGAAAGTCCATGTCCACCAGCCGCTTCGCCCGCTCCATCAGCAGGGGCACCGGACTCGATGGCTCGTGGCTGCGGAAGTAACGAGAGATGCGGTCCATGGCGGCCACGGCATCCTGCCGACTACGGATATCTCCCGCCATGGCCGGTTGCACCGAAGCGGTGTCGCCCGTCTGACTGTTTGGTGGGCTAGCCGGCGTCCGGTTGCCTGGCTGGCTTTCCGCTACCTCGCCGGCCTCACTACCGGCGGCTGGCGTGGTCCCCTCGGGCAGATAGGTTCGCAGCGTCACGCCAACCCGCTGCAGCTGTTCCTTCAAACGGGACAGGTCCGGGGCCTGCTCGGGTCCGCAGTGCTCTCGAAACAGGATCTCGATAGCCACCAGCTCGTCTACGGCTCGACCGATCGCCGCCACCAAGGCCTGCGATGTCTCCTGGCCGGCGGCCTGGAACACGGCCTGGATCACCCCCACCTGGGGCAGTTCCCCCTCATACCCCTGGGGCGCCTCGATCTTGCCCTCGGCGATCTCGATATCCTGCAGGCTGAATCGGCCAACGGCACGATCCTCCACCAGGGGCAAGTGACGCAGCGGTTTCAGGACCCGGTGAAAGTTGGTGAGGTTATACAGCGCACTGGAGCGCTCCATGGCATCGCCGTCTTCGTCCAACGGCGGAAACAGCGGCCCCCAGTACTGTTCCAGCTGGCCACGGAGTAGTTGCAGCCCATCGGCGAAGCCCGGTATCCCATCGGTGTGAAGCAGCGCGGCCGTCAGATAGACGGCCGGACGAAGGTCGTGACTCTTGTTCAGCGCCGCGAGGCTGGCTAGCCGTAGCTCCTCCCACTCTGGCTCTTCGTCGGGCGCCCCCCACTTGGCCAGCATGTCCAACGCGAGTATCTCGCCCGCGGCATCCAGATCCACCCCCGCTGGAGACTCCTCACTATGCGGCTCGAGCAACTCTTGCACATCCATGCAAAAGGATCCCCATTTGAAGTGTTCGCGGTATGCCCCGATGTATCGCGGCTGATACCGCCTTCCCCGCTGCAAAAAGGCACCGACTTCCCCCTGGGAGTGCTAGATGCCTTGATCCCGCCCTATGAGGTATAGCAGCTGTCCCGGGGCCACGCGAAACCGTGGCGAAAAAAACGTCACGCCGGAGAGACAACCAGCCGACTGAAAAATCAGTGCTATTTCGTCAGTCAGCCAAGGGCCGCCTCATGCGCCCTGGATAGGCAACCCGAGCCCCTGTTGCTGGGCGTTTCCCCGGGCCCGGGTCTCGAACAGTGGCTCACCGGGGCTCAGCAGCTTGCGCTCCAGCGCCGCCGCCACGCGCTGACGCTGCATGCCATGGCCCAACACCCATTGCAGGTGCTCCGGCGCCAAGGGACGACCGAGCAGATAACGCTGTCCCGACCGAAACGCCGCCTGGTGGCGAGTCCACCAGGCGGCGACGAGCGCCGCCTCCGGCCAGGGCAGGTCCTCGTCCGGATCCATGGCGACCCCCGTGTCCTCGGGGTTCTCCGTGGGACCGGCCGCGAAACCCTCGGGCCACTCTCCTTCGAGCTCCTCTTCGGCCAGGTCCACGCCGGTGATCAGGGTGAAGGATTCCCCGGCGACGCGGGCGATCTCCGGTATTCCCATCTGCTCCAGCAGCCAGGGGATATTGACCGGGTCGCCGAGAATGCCGCAGACCACCACCGCATGGCGCAGCGTCTGCGGCTGCCGGGCGAAGTGCCCCAGCCACTGCTGCCCCTCGCTGGGCGGGAGGGCCCGCAGCGCCACCCCGAGGGCGGGCGCCGCGAACCTGGGGTGGTCCGCCTCGACGAAGGCCAGGGCCTGCCGAAGCGCCGCACCGCGGTCCCCGAGCAGGGTCGCCGCCCAGGCGGCGGAGAAACGTACCGCGTCGTCGTCGCTGGTCAACTGCGCCTGTAGCACCGGTAGCAGATCCGTTCGCCCCAGAGAACCGGCCACCCGTAGCGCGGTAGCACGCAGCATGGGGGACTCCGCCTGCAGTGACTCCAGCAGCACGGGGCCGGGGTCCACCCGCTGGGTGGCCGCCGCCGCCAACCCCAACCGCCGCCAGAAGGGAGACTCCGCCACCAGCAGATCCCTGACCTCGCCGCGCCACCAGGCGCGATCGACCCAACCGAAGGCCGATACCAGACCGCGCTGCGTCTCGGGGGCCGCACCGACCACCTCGTAGACACGGCGGATCCACGCCGCTTCGCCGCTTTCCAGGGCCAGCACCGCGGCGGCGAAGACCTCTCCCGGTTCCTGATATTGCAGTTGTTTATCGCACGCCGCCCAGCCGGCGTCGCCGGCGATACGCAGGCCATCTAGGTGCGCCTCGACACGATTGTCCAACTTGGTCAGATCGACCAGGGAGTAATGAGGTGCAACAACAGCCCCATCACGCAGCAGCCACAGGAACGGCGCTTCTTCGGCATGCTGGTCAACAGCTTGCGAGATGATGGCTGGTACGCGTACATCCATATAAGGCCTCGCTGCCTTCGCAAACACTTCGTTTTCATACAAAAAGACCGACTGACCCACTCGATCATTCTCGTGCCATAGGGCAGCAGAAGTTTTCAATCGTATATTTTCCAATCCGTCCCATCGTATGAAGCAACTTGATCCCGACCTATCGACCAGAGAACACCTTCTTCCGATGTCAAGCTATAACAACTCGGAGGAAATTCTATTCCAAAATCTACCTCAATGAGAGTATTGCCCCTCAGCTTATACAAGTCTGTCATGGTCGCAATGTACAGGTCGTCCTCAAACCAGCACAAATCCCAAAAATCGACAGCAACCTCGTCTTCCCATTCAACACTTTCCCAAACATCATGCCTGCCTTTGATCATGATCCCCTGTTGACCCGCAGCATAGACGACGCCGTTAGGCGCACAGCATACAGAGGTCAATATCACGTTGGTAGGGCTTCCACGCCGGATCCATTTATAACCGTCAAACTCCCATATTTCACCATTCCAACCAACTGCATAGACTTCTTCATAATTGAACCCATCAATTGACTCGAAGCCCACCTCCTCATCAACACCTGGAAATGGTGCACCTATGTCGCTCCAAACACCTTCATCAACTCTCTTATAAACTTGGCGCTTCATTCCGCAAGCGTAAACGTAGTCCGAGATACGACGTGCATGTCGAATCATCACTGGCTTAGGAGATATTTTCTCTCGTGCTTCTACTCCTCCAGTATAAGTAACCACATCACCGTCTTCCCCGACCACTATGAGCTTTTCTGAGGGTAACCGGGCCACAGCGATTGCAGTAGAATCCCATGCCGTGTCCACAACGTCAGCCCATTGGCCTTGGTCAACGGCAATGACGATGGCATGTGAGACATCCTCATTCAGCAGCACTTTTCCCTTGCTGATGATATAGACGAGATCATGGTAGCGGGCCGCTCCTCGAACGAATTCCCGCGCGGCTGCAAATTCACTAGTCATAGATCACCCATTCTCTGCTTAACGAGCTTTAACGCCGGCCTTGCCTACCGTACTTGAAACTTTATCGAGAAGCGCCTGCTCTCTCCCCTTATAATTGGCACCCGTCGATGAGTGCTTGATCTTGCAACGGCGATCACCCATATTCTTGTGACCTTCCTTCAACTGAGCCTCGATGCATGCCTGGTCACACTGTGGCGCAACGGCCTTGGCCCCCTTCGCACAATGCTTCACCTCATCATTGAAGGCCCGCTCAGCACCATGCTCAACCGTACTGAAAGCTTTGTGGTGGGCATGCCGAAGCCCGTGGCTACCGGTATTACTACCCCCTTCCAAGCACATGCAAGGTGCATCATTGATGCTGTAATCATCCCATCCAGGCATAAGCTCCCCGTCGCTTACCGAATTCACGAAGAAAGAGCTCTTAGGTACGATATGATCGCCGGTCTGAGCTGGACAGCAACCATTGACACCATCTTCTGGTTTAGCATTGAACGGAAGCAGCCGGCATCGTCTAGCCGCCGAACATGGGTCCTTACTGGCGGATTTCGATCTCTTCGTCGCGACTCCCTTATTCTTACTAAAGGCCCCCGACAAACCGGCCTCCTTGCACACATCCTTACCATCCTCTTTATATGGCTTATAGTCTTCACAAGCCTTCTCCTCTTTTTTCTTATCCTCCTCGCATAACTTTTTTTGAGCTGCTGTCATCGTATCTACAAAAGGCCATGGCGGCGTTTGGCCAGGATCAGAAGCATGATTATGAGTCGTCAAATCCAAGTGGCGCACAACGTTTTTGCCCTCGAACTTCACATCCATCGACCAAGCCGTGAAATAGACCTTCCCCCGATTCACGCTGGTGACGACACCTTTCTTGGCAGCGCTCCCCGCCTCGTCGCCGGTGCTTTTCTTGAAATAGGACTTGTTCTTCAGCATCACCTCCTTTTTGGAGATCTTGACGCTCTTGCTGCCGCTGGTCGCATCCTTCGCCATGCCGGTATTCGGGTAGGGCACCGGCACGCCGGGCGGGGTGGTCGGGTTCTCCGGGGGCGTCATGCAGACATCGGGAAAGGCGGCGATGGCTTTTCCGTCGGCCGCCTTGCAGGAGATCTCTCGGCCATTGGCGAAGACGTCGTTGGCCATCAGGAGGCCCTCACCGGCTGGTAGCTCAGGATGGCGGCGGCTCGGCGGCCGTCGTCGTTGCCGAAGTGGGCGAGCACATGGTTGCCCGGGGCATAGGCCTTGGTGACGGCGGCGCGGGTGACGCCGAGCATTACGCCGCCGATGGCGGCCCCCACCTCGCCGATGCAGTCCGCCGGGTGCCAGATGTCGTATTCCGCCTTGCGCTCCCGCAACAAGCGGCCCAACGCCAGGGCGGCTTCCTTGAAACCATACTGCTCGCCGGAGACATCCACGATGCGGAAGTCCGTGGCCGCCAGAGAGGCCCCCACCTCGGCCAGGGCACCGCGGATCGCCGCCACCAGGCCATCCGCCCTCAGGGGCCGATCCTCGGCCTCCACATGGGCCGGCTCGTTGCCGAAACCCAGGCCCATGCACAGCAGCTGCGGTGTTTCACTGGCTCTGGCCAGCTCGACGATGAGGGCCGCGGCCGCTTCGCCGGGGATAAAGCCGTTGGAATTCCGGCTGGTCAGCAGCCGGTCGCGGGACTCGAAAGCGGCGAGGGTCGGGGCGATCAACAAACCGTCGACACCCGCCACCATGACCCGCTCGACGGCTCGGCTGGTGAGCAGCTCGCGGGCTCGCCACAACCCCGCCGCCACCGCGATGCGGCCGCCGGCAATGACCCGGGAGCCGGGATGGAAACGCAGGCCGAGTTCCGTTTCGACCTCGGGTAGCAAGGCATCGTCCAGCCCATCGAGACGCCCGGGACGCGTGGTTTCGGCGACGCCGAGGAGCAGCGGTGTCGCCGCCGGGTCAAACTCCGGCACGCCATCCAGGCACTCCTGCAGGGCCATGGCCAGCATCTTCACCAGCTTGGTCCGGCCCCGCCACGGCTGCGCCAGGGGCACCTCGCAGCCCAGCAGCCACTCGCCGCCGGCATCCATGAAACGGGTTTCCTGGAAATTATCGATGGCGCAGCGAATGGCGGCGCAGGCGGCCGGCGCGGTCAGCCCCACGCCGGTGACCATGCCCGTGCCCAGGATCGCCAGCGCCGGCACGCTCATCACTCATCCCCCGCCGCTGAGGAACGCCTGGCGCGAACCACGGAGGCCAGCGAGGCGTGGTACTCCTTGCCCAGCTCGCGGGCGCGCCACCAGCCACGGGACATGCGTCCCGCCAGCACCTGGGGGATCTCGAAGAGGTTCCGGCGCAGCGGGAGGCTGGCACGCCAGCTCAGGGTGAACAGGCCGGCATCCGGCAGCAGCACGATGGTGTCGATCACGGCCTGGGTCTCATGACGCTCGCCTCCCTTGCGGAAGAAGACCACCGGGACTTCCACCTCGGGCAACCGGAAGGCGGTATGTCCCTCGGGTGTCAGGTTGAGCAGTCCCACCGGCTCGCCGCCGCGCGGATAGGGAATCTGCTGATCCGTCGGGGCGGCCTGGTAGTAGGCATCCTGAAAGTCCCCCGGCAGGAAGGGGAACACCTCGTCCAGCCAGTGCTGGTCGTAGGTGCCGGCATAGCCGAGCCGCGGTTGCCAACCACGCCCCAGAGGGCCGAACGCCATCGGGCGATAGTCCCGGTTGGGCATCTTGACGGGGTTATCCGGTTCCTCGGTACTGGGCATGGGGGTGCCGTCGATAAGCGCCGCCTTAAGCCGGCGGTGATAGCCCTTGCCCACGGGATTGGCCATATACGCCGTGTGCTTGCTGGTATCCGGATGGCAGTCGTCGATGCCGCCGAAGGCCCGGTCATAGGTGATGGCCATGCGGGTGAAGGGCCGGGGTGGCCCCGGGCTGATGGCGATGAGGCCGGCCTGCCAGGCGCGCTCGCCTACCACCGTCAGGTGCTTGGTCATGCCCGCCATCTGCAGCCCCACCGGCACGCGCACCGCCGGGCGCCCCTCCAGGGCATGGGCACTACCGTGCAGCAACACATCGCAGCGGGGTTTCCAGGGCACGTAGTCGGTCTCGAAGACCGGCGCCGAGACTCCCGGTTCCCCGGTGAAGGTATCCGCCGTGACCAGGGGCAGCTGATCCTCGGCCAGCCGCGGCGCCTCGTCGCGGCGCGGAAACTCGAAGGTCCCCTTGATGACCACCACCAGATGCTCCCGGCCGCTGGGCTCCATGCCCAGCGTATAGCCGGCCTGCATCCCGGTGGCATTGATCAGCTCCATGGCACGCTACCCGTCAGTTGATCTGCACCGAGCCACCCTTGACGCGGTTCACTCCCGAGGACCGGCTCAGCAGATAGGCTCCGCGAAGCAGGATCTTGCCGGCCCGGGTCAGGGTGATGCTGGCGCGCCCGCAGCGCAGCACGATCTCCTGGTCCGCCCGCAGCTCCAGGCGCTTTCCATCGCTCTCGGCGATCACCCCACCTCGCGCAGGTGCCCCAGCGGGGCGATACTTAGGGCAATGCATACGTCCCAGGACCAGTGGATACGCCGGGTCACCGTTCTCGAACATCAAGGCCAGCTCCCGGCCAATATCCTCGGTCCCGAGATCTGTGGTGCTGCGGGCAGGCGTTCCGGCGTCGCTGTCGTTGCCGGGGTAGGTCACCAGAGGGTATCCGCTGTCATCGAATCCGACGAGGAGGCCGATGACGACGCCATCGATTCGGTCCTTGCATGTCGGGGTATGCTGCCGCGGAACGATTTCCGCGAGATCGTCGGCCATGATGAGTCTCCTTGCCGGTGTTTCCCGATCAGTTCTGCAGTACCTTCTTGCCCCTGATCACCACGTCCTTGCCAGCCTTGATGTTGATGCCGCCGGAGCCCTTGATGGTGATGTCCTTGCCTTCGATGGTGACGGAGCCATCCTTTTTCAGGGTAATGCTGGACTTGCCGGAGCGGATGACGACCTGATCGCCGGCCTCGATGGTCAAGCCCTTGCCGACGCTGAGGGAATCGTCGTCACCTACCGTACTGGAGCGGCTGCCGCCGACCCTCTCATCACGATTGAGTGCCACCGCCTCACTCAGGCTGGCACCCACCGCCGTACTCTGCAGCCCGCCGACGATCACCGAACGGAGGCCCCCGACGTTCGTCTCCTGGGCCCCCCCAACGTTGACCATGTCGTTGATACCCACGGACTGGGTACGGGTCATGGTAATGTTGAGCACATCGTTGCCGCTGATCGTATGCGTGCGATTCTGGGCGATGCTGACGGCTTCATTCCCCCCCACGGTCTCGGTGCGGTTCACACCGATCTGGATCGTTTCATTGCTGCCCACGGTCTCGCTGCGATTATTGCCGATGCTGGTCTGTTCATCGTTGCCCACGGAGCGGGTGCGATCATGGCCCACGGCATGCTGTTCGTCGTTCTCGACGACGGTGTCCTGATCCTTTTGGGCATGGACATGCAGCAGTTCCTCGCCCGCCGTATCGTTCATCGATATCTCGTTGTAGCCCCCACCACCCGGCGTGGAGTTCGACTTGACTCCGCCGACCATGGCATTGTCGGGCAGGCCAAACGGCGGCATGCAGTCGGCGTTATAGACCCGGCCGACGATGATCGGCCGATCGGGATCCCCTTCCAGGAAGGCGACGATGACCTCCTGGCCGATACGTGGCACGAACATCGCTCCCCAGCCACTCCCGGCCCAGGCCTGGGAGACACGTACCCAGCAGGAGCTGTTCTCGTCCTTGGCCCCCTGCCGATCCCAGTGGAACTGGCATTTGACCCGGCCATACTGGTCGGTCCAGATCTCCTCGCCCGACTTGCCGACCACGATGGCCGTCTGCAACCCTTGTACCACCGGGCGTGGGGTCAGGCGTGCCGGCCGGAAACAGACACCGCTGTCGATAGCAGTAAAGGTGCAACGAAAGGAGGCTTCCTCGGCCTCGGCGGTGGCCTCGTATTCCGCGGCGCGGGCGTCGACACTGCTGCCGGTGACCAGGTACTCGCGGTTCTGGTCCTCACGGGGATGCCCCTTCAGCGCGAACAGCCCTCCACAGATGATTGCCCGCAGGTTGCCCATGGCCTTGACGCACTCGAACTGCGCCTGGCTCTCGTCGCTGCGGACGGCCGCTCGGTGGCTGCCCAAGGGGGAAGACTGGATAAACCTGCCCGGGTAGTCGTAGGCCTCATAACTACCGGCCTGATGCTCCTGGGGGCGGGACTCCTTCGCTTCCGGCGGATTGCGTGGGTTCTCGAAGTCGAAATCGCGCAGGGCGAAGAGCTCGGTCTGAATCTGCTGCCCCAGCCACCAGTCCCAAACATGGTCCTGGGCCCGGCCCCTTTCCGATCCCGGCGACAGGAAGTCCACTTCGTCGCATTGCGGAATGCGTTCATGGGAAACGGGGGCATCCGACAACACCAGGACATGCTTGCCCTCGGAGTGACGGAAGAAATAATAGATGCCTTCCTCTTCCATCAGGCGGCTCAGGAAGTCGAAGTCGCTCTCGCGGTACTGAACACAGTATTCCCGGGACTCGTAGTCCTGGGACAGGGCATCTTCGAAATCCGACTGGCCGTGCTCCGAGAACAGCGCCTGGATAATTTCCGGAACGCTCTGATTCTGAAAGATGCGGCAATCCCGCGTCAGGCTAAGATACCAGAACCAGGGGCGCAGCCGTGCATGGTAGAGCGCATACCTGCCACGCCGTCCGACCTGGGAAAAGCCCACCACACAACCATCGAAGTAGCGCTCGCCCTCTTCCAGCTCGATACACAGGGTAAGCTTCCCACCGAGCACGTCGGGAAAGGCAATATCCTCGGAGGTCGCCAGGAGTTCCACCGTGAAATCGAACAGCCGGCCAAGCTCCTCCGCTCCCGAGAAACGCAGGATGCGAAAGTCATTGGAGTGGTGACCGGTGAGCCGGAGATGCTGCTGCTCACTCATCCTTCCCTGCCTTGTCTCGTACGAGTCGAGGTGCCGAGTCCGCTTGACTGGCAGTCTAGTCGAGCCCCGAGCAATATGCATGGCCACCTGCGAGCGCCGGTTGCAGGGCCCAGAAGCCGTGACTAGTCTCAAATCGGATAAGTCATAAGAATCGATCGCTTGCCGGGTGGCGTCGCCTGCAAGGGGCGGACGGTGGACAAGCCGACTCGAACCGGAGTGCCCCAGCAAGGGGAAGGGAGGGAGCGCCGTGGTCCAGTCAAACACCCCGAAGGACGGAAGCAAGCCAGTTGTCGGCAACCATTCCGAATGCCATTTGCCCTTTCACCTTGTTGTAGCCGGTACCGCTGCCCTGGCCATTCTCCTCTTTAGCCTGGCCCTGCCTCCTAGCGCTCTGGGACAAGAACAGGAAGAGGAGCCCACCCAGGAAGAGGAGCCCACTCAGGAAGAGGAGCCCACCCAGGACGATCTGACGGCACGCCAGCAGGAGGTCGCACGCACCGTGCAGAACGCCTGCCAAGCCGTGCGCCAGATTCCGGAGGGAGAACGGACGTCCCGACAGGATGACCTTATCGACGTCTGTGAAGCGGCGGCGGCAGACCCGAATGCCGGTACCAACTACTATGATGGCCTGGCTCCCGATGAAGTGGCCGCGCAGGGCCGCGTCAGCATGCAGACCCTGCGCCAACAAATGGATAACGTCTCCAGTCGCATGAGCGACTTACGTGCCGGCGTCAGCGGCGTGAGTACCCGCGGCCTCAGCCTCGCCATGCAAGACGGCCAGGCCCCTCCCGCCCTATACAGCAATCTGCTCGGCGGTGGCGCCAGCAGCGATAGCGATATTCTGGCGTTCAGCCAATGGGGGGTCTTCGTCAATGGCATGGTGACACAAAGCCGCCGTGACACCACCAGTGGGGAACCGGGGTTCCGCCGCCGCAGCTATGGCCTCACTGCCGGCGCAGACTATCGTCTCACCTCAGATGCCGTCGTCGGCGCCGCCATCGGCCTGACTCGCACCGACACGGATCTGCACAACAATGCCGGGGGCGTCGATGTAGACGGTTATAGCCTTTCCCTGTACGGCACCCGCTTCCTGGGCGATGCGTTTTATGTCGAGGGTATCGCCACACTGGGACGCAACCGCTATGACACGGTGCGTACCGTCTTCAGTGAGCCGATCGGTAACCAGAGCGCCCTGGCCCGGCCCAAGGGCAACGAATATGGACTGGGGCTGAATGCCGGTTACGACCGCGCCAACGGCCCCTGGACGACCAGTTACCAGGCCAGCTTCGACCATCTCCGAACGGAAATCGACGCCTACACCGAACGCCCCAGCCACCCCGACAATCTGGGAGCGGGCGCATTACTGCATATCGACGGCCAGACCATCGAGTCAACGACGGCGGAAGCCGCCGTCCAGCTTGCCTATGCCTCCAGCCAGTCCTGGGGCGTCATGCACTACAGCGGCCGCCTCGGCCTCGAGCATGAGTTCGGCGACCGCAGCCGCCTGATTCACGCCCAGTTCCAGGAAGATCCCACCAACACGACCTTCTCGCTACGCACCGACTCCCCGGACCGTACCTACCTGAACCTGGGAGTCGGGCTCACGGCCCAGATGGCGCAGGGTCGCGCCGCCTATGTTTTCCTCGAGAGCGTCGAAGGCCGAAGTGGCTACAGCCACTACCAGATCGACGTGGGGGTCCGGATGGAGTTCTGAGCCCGCTTGGCGCTCACATGCAGCGAGCGGGCCACCCCTGTCTGCTCGCTCCCGGCGGCCCCCCTGGGAGGTCAAGGCCCTCGAGGACAGGGGCCAGCTGTTTGCCGAGTGCGGCAGTCCTCCTTGCCCCCGACAGCCTCACTGCAGCTCAACGCCCGGGGAGATCCTCGCACGCAGATGATCCACGGCCCGTCGCGCCCGGCTCGACAGCGGCCATTCGGCGCGATGGATCAACCACAGGGTATCCACCACGGGCTCCCCGCCCGCCACCACCCGAATCGCCTCCTGTCGGGCGAAGGCCTGGCGGGCATGACGTGGGATCACGGTAAAGCCCAGGCCCCGAGCCACCGGCTCGAGGAGCAGGCCGATCTGATTGCTGAAGCCGCGCAATGGCAGGTGACGAATGCCGGGATGCCCGGGAAAGCGTCGGCTCAGCAGCCGGGTGGCCATGGCCTGGCCATCCGGATGGTCGATAAAGCCCAGGCGCTCGAGGTCGGCCCAGGTCTCTCCCCTTTCCCCCGCCGGCACTACCAGCTCCAGCGGCTCCTCGGCGAACAGGCTGGCAGCCAGCCGCGGGTCGTCGGGGCGCAGCGTCACCAGGCCCAGTTCGTAGCGATTGTGCAGTACGGCGTCGAGCACTTCGCTGTCGGGAGCGAAGCGATGGCGAACCGCCAGCCCGGGGCTGGCCCGTTGCAGGTCGAGGAGTTCGAGATAGAGGGCGAGGCCGATACTGCCGGGGCTGATCAGGCCGATCTCGCCATGCTCGGCATCGCTTTCGGTCAGGCGTAGCGCCAGGCGCCGGTCGGCCTGCTCCACCTCGTGGCAATAGGCCAGGCAGGCGTGTCCCGCCGGCGTCAACTCGAGTCGCCGCGGCCGCCGAATCAGCAGCGGGCCGAGCTCGCCTTCCAGGTGGCGGATATGCTGGCTGACCGCCGCCTGGGTCAGGCCCAGTTGATCGGCCGTGCGGGTGAAGCTGCCCAATTCGGCCAGGACGGAGAAGCTGCGTAGCCATTGTGGATTCAGCATAACGAACTCTTATCAGAACAAGAACTTGGTCTCTGTTTTCATTATACCCATGCCAGCCTAGGCTGCTTCCATCGTCACTCGATGGAGCCATGACCATGTCCTATCCACGCAGCTTCTCCCATATCGGCCTGTCGGTCACCGACCTGGATGCCGCCGTCCGCTTCTATACTGAGGTCCTGGGCTGGTACCTGATCATGCCGCCCACCACCCTCAACGAAGACGACTCGGCCATCGGCGTGATGTGCACCGATGTTTTCGGGACCGGCTGGGGCTCCTTCCGCATCGCCCACCTCTCCACCGGCGACCGCATCGGCGTGGAGATCTTCGAGTTCGCCAACGCCCAGCGCCCGGAGAACAACTTCGAGTACTGGAAGAGCGGCGTCTTCCATTTCTGTGTCCAGGACCCGGACGTGGAGGGCCTGGCCGAGAAGATCGTCGCCACCGGCGGCAAGCAGCGCATGCCGGTACGCGAGTACTTCCCCAGCGAGAAGCCCTACCGCATGGTCTATATGGAGGATCCCTTCGGCAATATCCTGGAGATCTACAGCCACAGCTACGAGCTGACCTACTCGGCCGGCGCCTACGCCTGAACCACTCGCGAGCCCCGCTCTCGAAAAACACAACGGCCAGGGTCCCGGGACCCTGGCCGTCGTCATCTGTCGCCGACTCGGGAGTTAGAAGTTGGGCTTGCGCTTGTCGACGAAGGCGCTCATGCCCTCGGGCTGCTCGTCACCGGCGAAGCACAGCGCGAAGAGGCTGGTCTCCAGGGCCAGGGCGCTCTCCAGGTCCTGGTCCATGCCGTCGTGAATGGCCTGCTTGGCGGCGCGCACCGCGGCCGGGCCATTGCCGCCCAGCTGCTTCGTCAGCTCCTCCACATAGGCCGGCAGCTCGCTCTGGGCCATGACCCGGTTGACCAGGCCGATGCGCAGCGCCTCGGCGGCATCGACCTTGCGCCCGGTGGTGCACAGGTCGAGCGCCATGGACGGACCGACCCGGCGCGGCAGGCGCTGGGTGCCGCCGAAGCCGGGGATCACCCCCAAGAGCACCTCGGGCTGGCCGAAGATGGCGTTGTCGCTGGCCACCGCCCAGTCGCAGGCCAGGGCCAGCTCGCAGCCGCCGCCCAGGCAGAAGCCGTTGACCAGGGCCACCGTAGGCACCGGCAGGGTCTCCAGGCGCTTGAAGGTGGCCAGCGCCTGACGCGCGAAGCACCGCGCCTCCTCCGGGGTCTTGTCGCGCATCTCGGCGATATCGGCGCCGGCCACGAAGGCCTTCTCGCCGGCCCCGGTGATCAGCACCGCGCGCAGGCCCTCGCGGGCCTGGAGCTCGCCCAGCAGGCGATCCAGCTCGGTCAAGACGGCGCTATTGAGGGCATTGAGGGCCTTGGGGCGGTTGATGGTCAGGGTGACGATGCCCGCCTGGTCGACGACTTCGATCAGTTGCTCGCTCATAAGGGCTCCTGCGGCTCTTGTTCAAGTTGGCATATTCAGAAGAAAGACCATCTCACCCTAGCGAACGCTTGGTTGGTCGGCAATCCCCCCTTTGTCGAGACGGCCCGCTGTCTATCGAGAACGGCCCCTGGCCTCCACGCAAAACGCCCGAGATCCTGGGTCTCGGGCGCTGTGGGCTTATGGCTTAGCCGATGGAAGAGGGGCGGGCCTCGTCGGGGACCGGGCCGTCCCGGGGCGTGCCCGCCTCGGCCTCCGTATCGAAGTATTCGATATGGTCGTCCTCCTCCCGGGGCGGGCCGACCAGGGGCTCGGCCACGTCCACGTCGGGCACCACCTCGGAGAGGTCCTCCACATGCTCGTGCTCCAGGGCCCCCTGCACCAGCTCCTCGGTGATGCTGAGCTCGGCCCCCACCACCGACTGGGGCGTGGTGGCCACGAAGGGCGCCACCGGCAGCGGCGCCGGGCGCACGCGGCGGCGCCAGGAGAAGAAGAGCACCAGGAAGACGCCCAGGCCACCCAGCGACCAGAACAGGCCGCCGTCGCCCAGCGCCGTCATCACCGGGGTGATCAGCGGCGGGCTCAGGGTCGAGCCGATGGCATTGATCAGCAGCAGGCCCTGGCTCATGCGCACCAGGGCACCGGCGGGGGCTCGGTCGGCGGCGTGACTGACCGCCACCGGGTAGAGGGCGAAGACGCCGCCACCGAGGAAGAACAGCAGCCCGGCCAGGATCCAGGGCTCGCCGGGCAGCACGAGAATGCCCAGGGAGATCAGCGCGCAGCAGGCGCCGATCAGGATCAGCACCTGCTGGCGGTCGTGGCGATCGGACCAGCGGCCGATGGGGTACTGGAGCAGCATGGCGCCGAGGATCATCACCGCCATCATCTGCCCCACCCGGTCGACGCCGAGGCCGCTGCGCTGCAGGTAGAGGGGCAGCAGGGTGTAGACCGCGGCCACCGCCAGGCCGGAGCCAAAACTGCCCATCACCCCGGTGGGGGTGATGGTGATCAGGCGGTGGGGCGGCAGCGGCTCGGCATGCTCGATCAGCGGCGAGACCCGGGGAATCATCGCCATGGGCAGCACCGACAGGGAGGCCAGCAGGCCGATCACCACGAAAGGCACCATCTCGCCGGCGGCGTCGGTGACGCCCAACAGCAGTTGGCCGATCACCCCGGCGGCATAGAGGGCAATCATATAGAGTGCCAGCAGGCGTCCGCGCACCTTGGGGTCGGCGGCGGCCAGCAGCCAGCTCTCGATCACCAGGAAGACCCCCACCGTGGCCCAGCCGCCGATCAGGCGCAGCACGAACCAGGCGTAGGGGTCGAGCCACAGGGACTGCAGCAGCACGGTGACCGCCACCAGGGAGGCGAAGCCGCCGTAGGCGCGAATATGGCCGATGCGCAGCAGCAGGCGGTCATTGAACAGGGCGCCCAGGGCCAGGCCGATAAAGTAGGCCGACGACACCCAGCCGATGACCAGCGCCGAATAGCCGGCGCCATCCAGGCGCAGGGTAATCAGGGTCGACAGGAAGCCATTGCCGATGCCGAGGATAAAGAGCCCCAGCAAGGGCGCCAGCGCCATGGCCAACAACTGCCGCGACATAAGCGAAGCCTCGCAACGAGAAAGCGAACCAGGGAGATAGAATAGGAGATGCATGGCCATGCCGGAACGGCCTGGCCAGAAAATCGCGTGGCGACTATACGCCCAGGATACCGGAGCGCCAAGCCATTTTCGCCGATTTTCGGCGGATTTTTACTTCAATAACGCGATGTTATCGAACCAGCCACCAAACCTCACCGGCGCCTTCGCTTACGCCTCGAGGTCGGGCTTATGCAGCAGCACCACATCGGCGGCGGGGAATTCCACGCGCATGCCGAGGTGCTTCGCGAGCCAGTGGAAGGTCGCCTCGCTGAAGAAGCAGACATGGGTGGGGTCGAGGATATAGTGCCAGCCGACGAAGGCCTCCTCCGAGGTCACCCGCTTGGTCATCAGCCCCAGCCAGCCACCGGGCCTCAGTCGACTCGCCAGGCGCTCGAGCTCATGGCCCGGGGCGAAGAGATGCTCCACCACCTCGGTGGCGGTAATAAAGTCGTAGCGCCGCTCCAGCACCTCGGGATGCGGCGCATAGAAGGGATCATAGATGGCCATGGGGTGCCCCGCCTCCTCGAACATCACCGAGAGGGTCGGGCCGGGGCCGGCGCCGAAATCGAGGCCCTGGGCGCCGGGGGCGAGCCGCGCCTGCAAGGGGATAAAGAGCCGCCCCAGGAAGCGCCGGTAGCCCGGGTCGTCCGGCGAGTTCTCGTGCTGGTCATAGACCGCCCGCTCCGCCTCGGAGGGAAGGTGGTTCGCCGCGGGCACATGCACCAGGGCGCAGCGCGGGCAGTGATAATAGTCGCGACGGGCATCCCGGTGGAAATGCACGGCCCCGTCGATGCCACACAGCGGGCAGGGGTCAGGCGAGATGCGGGGAGGCGAACCGGCGTCG
Source organism: Bisbaumannia salifodinae (assembly GCF_055388505.1). The sequence goes on along the minus strand of NZ_AP043781.1, from coordinate 976,336 downwards.
GGAGAGGACAGGGAGGGCTTCATCATCGTATGCTTTTGGTCAACGGCGGCGCCAAGGCTACCCGCTTTGGCGCCCGCTGACACCCCCTCAGGAGTCATTCCCCCATGCTTGCCGCCCTCGATCATCTATTGATTCCGGTTTCCGACCTGCCCCGCGCCGTGGATTTCTACAGTCGCGTGCTGGGTCTGGAGGTGCGCTATCGGGACACCGGTCGGGTCGACCTGCTGCTGGATGGCCTGGCCCTGCGGCTGCTCGACCCGGTCCGGGTCGAGGCTCCCCAGGCCACCTATCCGACGCCGGGCAGCCAGGCGCTGTGTCTGCGCAGCCGCCTGCCCCTGGACGAGGTGCAGCGCCATCTGGAGGTGCTGGGCGTGCCCCTGGAACAGGGCCCGGTGCCGGGCCTGGGCGCCTCGGGCCCCGTCGAGGCACTCTATCTGCGCGACCCGGAGGGTAACCTGCTGGAGATCTGCCGCCCCGCCACCTGATGGCAATGGCTCGCCGGCCGGGTATCATGGGCGGCCGATGTGTCTTCCCAAGGATGATGAGTGATGAACGACCCGTACAACGACGACACCCTGGTGGCCGAGCAGAGCCAGGCCCCGGACACCACCATGGCCATGGTGGTCTATGCCCTCTTCCTGGCCAGTTTCGTGGTCGGCTTCACCGGCATCGTCGGCCTGGTGATCGCCTATATCTACCGCGGCAAGGGCCCCCAGTGGCTCGACGAGCACTACCGCTATCAGATCCGCACCTTCTGGATCGGCGTGGTCTATGGCCTGATCTGCCTGGTATTGGCGCTGATCGGCATCGGCTTCCTGCTGATGCTGGTCCTGGCGGTGTGGATGATCATCCGCTGCGTCAAGGGCTTCAAGGGGCTCCAGGAGAAGCGCGCCCCGCTCAATGTGGACACCTGGCTGATCTAGGTCATGAGTGAGGCCAAGCATCGATACCAGGCCCGGGCCATCGCCACCCTATGGCGCCGCCTGGCCGGTCGGCGACTGACCACCCTGTGGCGCCTGGCGCGCATCGCCGGCCCCCTGGTGCACCGCTTCAGCCGTCGCGAGCGGGAGGTCACCGAGATCAACCTGGGCGAGGTCTACCCCGACCGGGACGGCGCGTCGCGGCGCCGCCTGGCCCGGGCCAGCCTGACCCACTCCACCGCCACCATGCTGGAGCTGGGCTTCGCCTGGATGGCGCCCCCCGAGCGGGTGGAGGCGTCGATCCTCGCCGTGCATGGCCGCGAGTTACTCGACGAGGCCCGCGCCTCCGGCCAGGGCGTGATCGTGCTGGCCCCCCATTTCGGCAACTGGGAGGTGCTCAACTTCTGGCTCTCCGGGCACTTCCCCTTCACCGCCATGTACGAGCCCCCCAAGATCCCCGACCTGGACCCGGTGATCCGCGGGGGACGCGAGCGCATGGGGGCGAGCCTGGTGCCCACCAACCCGCGCGGCGTGGCGGCCCTGCTCAAGGCCCTCAAGCGCGGCGAGGCGGTAGGCATCCTCCCCGACCAGGAGCCGGACTGGGGCAGCGGCGTCTTCGCCCCCTTCTACGGGCGCCCGGCCTATACCGCCACCCTGCTGCCCAAGCTGGTGGCGCGTACCCGGGCCCAAGTGGTCACCGGGGTGGCCCTCCGACGCCCCGGGCGCGGCTTCGAGATCCACTTCCTGGCCGCCGACGAGCGCGTCCATGACCCGGACGAGGCGATCTCCGCCGCCGGCGTCAATGCCAGCGTGGAGGCCGCCATCGCCCTGGAGCCGGCCCAGTACCAGTGGGAGTATAAGCGCTATCGCAAGGTGATCGAGGAGCAGCAGGGGCATCCCGACCACCCCTCCTTTCGCCTCTACTAGCCCTCTCTGACAAAATGGAAAATATTTCCACAAAACCGCCTGGTAACTCTCTGCCAAGCTGCTAGACTAGGCCCAACGCTTGACGGGGTGCCGGTAGACCGGCTGAGATGGCGCGGGTGAGCGGACCACAGGGTCGCCACCGAGCGTCGATCCCGTAGAACCTGATCCGGGTGAATGGTGCGCTGCGGCGCCCATATGAACCGGCGTAGGGAATCAGGCGGGCCCTCGCCTATCCGGCTACTGCCCTCCCCCCCTTTCGCCCCACTCCGGATCCCACCACCGGAGGTTGCATGGGCTACGCTTTCGACGATCTCAAGGGTGCCTGCCATCACGACTGGCGCGCCTATATCGAGCACGACTTCGTGCGCCAGCTGGGCGCCGGCACCCTGGAGACCGGGGCCTTCCGCCACTACCTGAAGCAGGACTACCTGTTCCTGATCCACTTCTCCCGGGCCTATGCCCTGGCCGCCTACAAGAGCCGGACGCTTTCCGACCTGCGCCATGCCCATGCCGGCCTCAAGACCATCCTCGACGTGGAGCTGCAGCTGCATATCGACTTCTGCCGCGACTGGGGCATCGACGAGGCGGAGCTCGCCGCCCTGCCGGAGGCCAAGGCGACCCTGGCCTATACCCGCTATGTACTGGATACCGGCAACCGCGGTGATCTCCTCGACCTGCATGTGGCCCTGGCCCCCTGCCTGGTCGGCTATGGCGAGATCGCCCAGTGGCTGGCCGCCCAGTCCTTCACGGTGCGCGGCCCCGCCAACCCCTATGACGCCTGGATCGCCATGTACGCCGGCGACGACTTCCAGGCCGCCATGCGCGATGAGATCGCCTGGTTGAATGGGCGCCTGGCGGAGGTCACGCCGCGGCGCTTCGAGGAGCTGGCCACGGTATTCCGCGATGCCACGCGGCTCGAGATCGACTTCTGGCAGATGGGCCTGGATCGCGCGGATTAAGCGATTTTCCCAGGTGATAGTCGAGTTGATCCGGCGCTCGACTCACCCGAGCCGAGCCTAGAGAGAGTATCGCGTGTCGTTCCTGGTCAGGACGGCGCGCTTGACCGCGATACCCCGGTATCGCCCGACCACCACGCTTGACGGGGTGCCGTTGATGACGGCTGAGATCATGCAGCGCTCGAGCATGGATCCCGTTGAACCTGAACTGGCTAATTCCCTGTTTTCAAGGACAGGAGAGGGTACCAGCGTAGGGATCAAGCGACACGCCGCCGGGCCCCCTGCCCGGCCGCCCCTGTCCTCCCCAGCGGTACTCCCTGACAACAGCACAACCCTCAAGGGAGAACACCATGAGCAAGACCGCCCATTTCCTCGCCGAGACCGCCCGGGTCGACGCCGCCGCCGTCCAGCCGCTGCCCGGCTCGCGCAAGGTCTATGTGGAAGGCTCGCGCCCGGATATCCGCGTGCCCTTCCGCGAGATCAGCCTCTCGCCCACCAAGACCTCCGGCGCCGATGAGGAGAACCCGCCGCTGCTAGTCTACGACACCTCCGGCCCCTACACCGACCCGCAGGCCCAAATCGACCTGCGAAAGGGACTCCCCGAGCTGCGCCGCGCCTGGATCGAGGAGCGCGACGACACCGAGTTCCTCGACGGCCCCACCTCCGAGTACGGGCAGCGCCGCGCCAATGACCCGACCCTCGCCCAGCTGCGCTTCGACCTGACCCGCACCCCGCGCCGCGCCAAGCCCGGCAAGAACGTCACCCAGCTGCACTACGCCCGCCAGGGCATCATTACCCCGGAGATGGAATTTATCGCCCTGCGCGAGAATCAGCGCCGCCAGGCGCTGGGCACGGCGGAGGTGGAGCGCATCCTCGGCCATCAGCACCCGGGCCAGGGTCATGGCGCGCGGCTGCCCGAGGAGATCACCCCGGAATTCGTGCGCCAGGAAGTGGCGGCGGGCCGGGCGATCATCCCCAACAATATCAACCACCCCGAGTCCGAGCCGATGATCATCGGCCGCAACTTCCTGGTGAAGATCAACGGCAACCTGGGCAACTCGGCGGTGACCTCCTCCATCGAGGAGGAGGTCGACAAGATGACCTGGGGCATCCGCTGGGGCGCCGACACCATCATGGACCTCTCCACCGGGCAGAACATCCACGAGACCCGCGAGTGGATCATCCGCAACGCCCCGGTGCCGATCGGCACCGTGCCCATCTACCAGGCCCTGGAGAAGGTCAAGGGCGTGGCCGAGGACCTCACCTGGGAGGTGTTCCGCGACACCCTGATCGAGCAGGCTGAGCAGGGCGTGGACTACTTCACCATCCACGCTGGCGTGCTGCTGCGTTACGTGCCGCTCACCGCCAAGCGCGTGACCGGTATCGTCTCCCGGGGCGGCTCGATCATGGCCAAGTGGTGCCTCTACCATCACCGGGAGAGCTTCCTCTATACGCACTTCGAGGAGATCTGCGAGATCTGCAAGCAGTACGATGTCGCCTTCTCGCTGGGTGACGGCCTGCGCCCCGGCTCGGTGGCCGACGCCAACGACGAGGCGCAGATGGCCGAGCTCGAGACCCTCGGCGAACTGACCCATATCGCCTGGAAGCACGACGTCCAGGTGATGATCGAGGGCCCCGGCCATGTGCCCATGCACCTCGTGAAAGAGAACATGGACAAGCAGCTCGAGTACTGCGACGAGGCGCCCTTCTACACCCTGGGGCCGCTGGTCACCGATATCGCCCCCGGCTACGACCACATCACCTCCGGCATCGGCGCGGCGATGATCGGCTGGTACGGCTGCGCCATGCTCTGCTACGTGACCCCCAAGGAGCACCTGGGCCTGCCCAACAAGGACGACGTCAAGACCGGCATCATCACCTACAAGATCGCCGCCCATGCCGCCGACCTGGCCAAGGGTCACCCGGCCGCCCAGCGCCGCGACAACGCCCTGTCCAAGGCGCGCTTCGAGTTCCGCTGGGAGGACCAGTTCAACCTCGGCCTGGACCCGGACACCGCCCGGGAGTACCACGACGAGACCCTGCCCAAGGACTCCGCCAAGGTGGCCCACTTCTGCTCCATGTGCGGGCCCAAGTTCTGCTCCATGAAGATCAGCCAGGAGGTGCGCGACTACGCCAGCGAGCACGGCCTCGACGGCGATCAGGAAGCCGTCATGAAAGGCATGGAGGAGCAGGCCGAGAAGTTCCGCAACAAGGGCAGCGAGCTCTACCAGGAGGTGTGACGCCTCCACCATCCACCCGAACGATCACGCCGGCCCCAGGGCCGGCGTGATGACTCCGGGTCTGTCATCCCCGTCCCCTGGCACGCCCCCTGCATACTCAGGGAAAGCGGACAGCACGGTGGTCAGCCCATGGAATCCCCTGCCTTTACCCCTTCCCTTACCACGCCCCTGGAGCACGATGCCTTCCGCGAGCGGGCGCACCGTCATCTGGCCGTCCTCTATGGCCCACGCGCCGACGAGGTCCACCGGCGCCTGTTGACCCTGCTGGCGCATCGCCCCCCGGCGATGCACCGCCGCGAGGCGGGATCGCCGCTATGGAGCGAGCGTGACCAGTGGCTGATCGCCTATGGCGACAGCCTGCTGGACGACGACCGGCCGCCCCTGGCGGTGCTGGATGAGTTCCTGGAAACGCGGCTGGATGATGCCTTCAGCGGGGTGCATGTGCTGCCCTTCTTCCCCTGGAGCAGCGACGACGGCTTTTCGGTGATCCACTATCGGGAGGTGGCCCCCCAGTTGGGGGACTGGTCGCATATTCGCCAGTTGGCCGCGACGCATGACCTGGCGGTGGACCTGGTGCTCAACCATGTCTCCCGGGAGTCACTGTGGTTCGTCGACTACCTGACCGGCAGCCAGCCGGGGCGCGACTACTTTATCGAGATGGATCCCGACAGCGACCTCTCGGCGGTGGTACGCCCTCGCAGTACGCCGCTGTTGGTGCCGGTGGCCACCCGCCGCGGCACCCGCCACCTCTGGGCGACCTTCTCCGAGGACCAGATCGACCTGAACTTCGCCAACCCCGACGTGCTGCTGGAATTTATCGGCATCCTGCTCTTCTATCTCGCGCAGGGCGCACGGGTCGTGCGTCTCGACGCCATCGCCTACCTGTGGAAGGAGCTGGGTACCTCCTGCATCCACCTGCCCCAGACCCATGAAGTGGTGCGCCTGCTGCGCGCCGTGGTCGACCATGTGGCGCCCGGCACCCTGCTGCTTACCGAGACCAATGTGCCCCACCGGGAGAACCTCAGCTACCTGGGTCTTGAACGGCTTTCAGCCGGGGGACTGGAGCGACCGGCCGAGGGGGACGAGCCCGACGAGGCCCATCTGGTCTACCAGTTCACCCTGCCGCCGCTGCTGCTGCACACCCTGACCGGCGGCGATGCCACCACCCTGGCCAACTGGCTCGAGAGCCTGCCCGAGCTGCCACCGGGCTGCGGCTACCTGAACTTCACCGCCAGCCACGATGGCATCGGCGTGCGCCCCCTGGAGGGCTGGCTGCCGCCCCACGAGATCGAGGCGCTGCTGGAACTGATGCACCGCTTCGGCGGCTTCGTCAGCATGCGTCGCCAACCCGATGGCCGCGACAGCCCCTACGAGATCAATATCACCTGGTTCGATGCCATGAAGGGCACCCGGCGCGGCGCCGATCCCTGGCAGATGGAGCGCTTCCTGTGCAGCCAGCACCTGATGCTGGCCCTGCGGGGCATCCCGGCCCTCTACCTGCACTGCCTGACCGGCACCCTCAACGACCTGGAGGGGGTCGAGCGCAGCGGCCGGCTGCGCTCCATCAACCGCCGCCGCTGGCGACTCGACGAGCTCGAGGAGCTGCTCGACAGCCGCAACACCCCGACCCGCGAGGTCTTCCTGGCGCTCAAGCGCCGCCTGGCGGTGCGACGCCGGGAACCCTGCTTTCACCCGGACGCCCCCCAGCGGGTGCTGCCCGCCCCGCCACAGCTGCTGGTGCTCCAGCGCGGTCCCTTGGCCGACGGACGCCGCCTGCTGGCGATCCATAACGTCACCGACAAGCGCCAGCCGCTGGCCCTGGCGGCGCTGGCGGAAGGCGACTGGTACGACCTGCTGGAGGAGGCGCCCTGGGCGCCGATGGAGAGCCTGGCGCCCTACCGCAGCCTGTGGCTGGCGGAGAAGCCGTAATCACACCTCCCCGGCATTATCGGCCTCCACGGCGGCGTGGAGCCGCGCCGGCAGGTCGGGAATGGCCGCCCGTACGCGATTCCAGCTGGGGATAAAGGGGCGCTCCCGGGGATTGTCGAGGAAGGCGCTGCCGGCCTCGAGCAGGTTGGCGGCGAACAGCTCCACCGCGCGCTCCTCGGCATGGCGGTCGAGACGCAGGCCGTTCATCTCGGCGTCGTGGGCATAGGCCTCGATCAGGTCCAGGGCCAGCCGGTAGTAGGTGGCCTTGATCGTACGGAAGCCCTCGGCGCTGAAGGTCACCCCCTGGGTCGCCAGCTTGCGGTAGAGCGCCTTGGCGATATCCAGGCTCATGCGGTTGAGACCGGCGGAGGCGTCCGCCTCGGAGACCGGCTGATGCTTGTGGTCGTAGGCGTCGGCCAGGTCCACCTGGCAGAGGCGCTTGGTGGAGTGATTGCGGTGCAGCTCGGAGAGCACGCCGATCTCCAGCCCCCAGTCGGCGGGGATACGCAGGGAGTCGAGCACCTCGGCGCGCATGGCGAACTCGCCGGAGAGCGGGTAGCGATAGCTGTCCAGGTACTCCAGGTAGGGCAAGGGGCCATGGATCCGCTTGAGGGCGCGCAGCAGCGGGGTGACCAGCAGTCGCGATACCCGGCCGTTGAGCTTGCCCTCGGCGAGGCGGGGGTAGTACCCCTTGCAGAACTCGTAGTTGAAGTGGGGGTGCGCCACCGGGTAGAACAGGCGTGCCAGTAGCCCGCGATCATAGGTGAGGATATCGCAATCGTGCAGCCCCACCACGGCGCCACGGCCCGAGGCCTGCACGAAGCCGCTGCAGAACCACACATTGCGCCCCTTGCCGGGCAAGCGGGGCGACAGCCCCTGGGCCTCCAGCTCGGCGTCCAGGGCGCCTAGCCGCGGGCCGTCGTTCCACAGGATTCGATGGGGCTGGGGCAGGCGCGAGAAGAACTCCCGGGCATGCCGGAACTGCTCGCGATCGGCCCGATCCAGGCCGATCACCACCTCGGCCAGGTAGGGTACCCGGGCGAGCTCCTCGACGATCGCCGCCAGCGCCGGCCCCTCCAGCTCGGAGTAGAGGGATGGCAGGATCAGGCTCATCGGCCGGCGCCGGGAGAAATCGGCCAGCTCGGCCTCCAGCGCCGCCACCGGGCGGCGGGTCAGGTTATGGAAGTCGGTGACGATGCCATTCTGGTAGAAGTCGCTCATGCCATCGCCTCCCCTTGCCCGGCCGGGTTGCTCAGGGCCGACTCGCCCCGGTGTCCGTCTCGCCCCCACCAGTGGGCCACCCCCTCGGCCCAGCCGGCGGGCCCGGCAACACGACTGCGATAGAGGGCCGGCTGGGCGGGGGCGACCGGCTGATCATGGTGGCCACGGATCAGTACCGCCTGGTCCACCGCCTCGAGCATGGGAATGTCATTGGGCCCGTCGCCCAGCGCCAGGGTCAGGGGTCGATGCCCCCTCAGGGCGGTATAGCGCCGCACCAGCCAGCGCACCGCCTCGCCCTTGTGACAGGCGCCCGTCACATGCCAGAAGCGCCCGCCGCGCACCAGCCTCAGGCCATCGCCGGCGAGGCCGTCGCGCAGGGCCTCGAGGCCGGCCTCGCCGCCTTGCCAGAGCAGCGGCTCGCTGCCCTCGCGCCGCCGCGCCAGCCGCGCCTCGGGTTCGCTGAGCCCGGTGCAGGCCACCAGCTCGTCGAGGGGCAGCTCGCTCAGGGGGGTAAAACGCGCGTCCAGGCGATGCCGCCAGATCGCCAGCCGCTGGCGGATAAAGCCGATATCCACCCCCAGCGACTTGATCACCAGGCCATCCGGGTCCGGGTCGCGCTCCAGGCGCGCATGGCACCAGGCGGGAGGCAGGCCCACCAGGGCCCCATTCTCGGCCACGAAGGGGGCCTCCGAGAGCCCCAGGGCACGGCGCAGCGGCAACAGCTCGTGGCGGGTCTTGCTGGTCACCGGGATCACCGGTATGCCCAGTTGCTTGAGCCGCGTCAGCCAGGGGCGGGCCGGCGACCAGTCATAGTCGTGATGATCGAGCAGCGAGCCATCCAGGTCGGTGAATAGCAGCCGAGACGGCGTATCCGGGAGAAAACGAATGGAGGACATGGCGACACCTGCATGGCAAGGATAGGGTTTACCCTGCAGGGCCCGTGCCAACCTCCCTTGTCCGGCCCCGCAACCCAAGTCCCTGGGGGACTTTCCGCCCCTCCCCGGCCACCGCGGCCTTGCACCAGGATGGTGCTTCAGAAACGACGACGCCCCCGCCGAGGGCGGGGGCGTCAGTCGTGGCAGACAAGGGTTAGAACTGGTAACGCAGCCCGACGCTGGCGGCATCGACATTGGCATCGGACTTGTCGAGGTAACGAATATAATCGGCCCCTACGGAAAGGTTGGGCGCGACTTCGAATTCGGCACCGGCCCCATAGGAGAAGCCATCATCCCGGGCACTGCCGCCCGGCGAGAAATCGAAATCCACCTCGGAGTAGCCCAGCAGGCCATAGAGCCGGAACTCCTGGGAGATCGGCAGGATGCCCTTGGCGAAGCCGCCGACCAGATAGTCGAGCTCGGCCTCGACACCCTGCACGGTATCGGAGCCTCCGGTCCCCAGGTGGCCCTCGACGGCGAAGTAGTCGTTCAACTGAACGCCGCCCCGCAGACGCAGGCCCACGTCATTGGCCGAGGAAGCTCCCTTGGGGTCGAGGTCCCAGAACATGGCATCGCCCCCCACGTATCCCTGGGGATAGAAGCCATGCTGATTGGCCTGAGCCGTGGTAGCGAAGGCCCCTACCGCCAGCAGGGCGGCGGCAGATGCGGCAACAAGAAATCTCATGACTACCTCCATTAAAGAACAGTGTTTTTTAACACCTCTTGGAGTGTGGGCCCGGAGCTTCCCTGGCGCAAATGAAATGTTTTCAGGCATCGCTCACCCGACCGGAGCCAGACTCTCTTTCCCGGCTTGCCTGGTGGTCTGCACTGGCCGTTAGCCAAGTGAGCGAATATCCTTGCTAGCAGTTTCCCGACAACTCAGGAGAAAACGATGTCCGGCCTGCTGCCCGATGTGGATCCCGATGGTCTGCTGGAATACTCGGTGGTCTACACCGACCGTGCTCTCAACCATATGTCCCGCGCCTTCCAGGCGGTGATGACCGACCTCTCCGCCACCCTCAAGCGGGTCTATGGCGCCGAGGTGGCGGTGATCGTGCCGGGGAGCGGCACCTTCGGCATGGAGTCGGTGGCCCGCCAGTTCGCCACCGACCAGGCGGTGATGGTGATCCGCAACGGCTGGTTCAGCTACCGCTGGAGCCAGATCTTCGCCATGGGCGATATCCCCTCCCGAGAGCTGGTGCACCAGGCCCGCCGCCAGGGTCAAGGCGCCCAGGTGCCCTTCGCGCCGGCGCCCATCGAGGAGGTGGAGGCCAGCATCGCCGCCGAACGCCCGGCGCTGGTCTTCGCCCCCCACGTGGAGACCGCCTCCGGCATGCTGCTGCCGGACGACTACCTCAAGCGCCTGGCCGATGCGGTGCATGGGGTAGGCGGCCTGCTGGTGCTGGACTGCATCGCCTCCGGTACCCTCTGGGTGGATATGCGAGCCACCGGCGTGGACGTGCTGATCAGCGCCCCCCAGAAGGGCTGGAGCGGCACCCCCTGCTGCGCCATGGTGATGCTCTCCGAGCGCGGCCGCGAGCGCCTGGAAGCCACCATCAGCAGCAGCTTCGCCATGGACCTGGGCAAGTGGCACGCCATCATGCAGGCCTATGAACAGGGCGGCCATGCCTACCACGCCACCCTGCCCACCGATGGCCTGCGTCGCCTGCGCGATATCATGGAGGAGACCGAGCGGGTCGGCTTCGCGCGGGTGCGCGATGCCCAATGGGAGCTGGGTCGCCGGGTGCGTGAACTGCTGGCCACTCGGGGCTTCGCCAGCGTGGCCGCCGAGGGCTTCGCCGCCCCCGGGGTGGTGGTGAGCTATACCGAGGATGCCGGCATCGCCGCCAAGTTCATGGCCGCCGGCCTGCAGGTGGCCGCCGGGGTGCCCCTCCAGTGCGACGAAGGGGATGACTTCCAGACCTTCCGCATCGGCCTGTTCGGCCTCGACAAGCTGCTCGACGTGGAGCGCAGCGTCACCACCCTGGCCGCGGCCCTGGAACGACTGGACTGATCGCCCTCTTCCGCGCCGGAACACGACGAAGGGGTGGCCCATGGCCACCCCTTCGTCGTCTCGGCAAGCGGACCGGTCACACGCGGCCCATGCCCTGGGGCAGCATGCCCAGGTTGTTCTCCACCCGCTTGACGCCGGGGATGTCTTCCGCCGCCACCTGGGCCGCCTTGCGCTGCTCATTGCTGTCCACCAGGCCCCATAGCTGCACCTCGCCCTGCACCACGATGACATTGATCTGGCCCAGGCCCAGGGTCTCTTCCAGCTCCTTGTGGAGGCGATCGCGGATGGCCCGATCGTCCACGGTGGCGCCCTCCTCCAGCCCCGCCACCGAGAAGCCCCGCAGCAGGTTGGCACGGCTGACGATGCCCAGCAGGCGCCCATCCTCGGTGACCGGCACGCGCTTGATGCGATGCTTCTCCAGCAGCCGGGCGATATCGTCGATGGGCATGTCGCCGGCGACCTCGATCACCGGCGAGGTCATCACCTGCTCGGCGGTGCGGCCGTGGGACTTGATATAGTCCAGCGGGCTCGCCGGCGTCTCGAACAGGGCTCGCAGCCAGTGGCGGGGGCGCTCGCCACTGCCCTCGATACGACGCAACAGGTCGCCCTCGCTGACGATGCCCAGGACCCGGTTGTCGCCATCCACCACCGGCACCGCGCTGATATGATTCTCCAGCAGCAACCGCGCCACCTCCTGCACCTGAGTGTCCGGGGCGACGGTGATGACATTGGGCGTCATGATATCCACGGCTTGCATAGCATTCCCTCGTTGGCCAGTGCCCGGGAGACCAGGGGCGGCCCCCGCGGCCTCGTTATTCTCTGAATGTAGCAGAGCGGCGACTGGCCAGACTTGATCCAGGACAAGACGGCCGACGCCTCGGGGCCCGAGACGCGGTGGATCGGCGCCACAGGCCTGGATTTCACGGCGGATCGGCGCTAATTCCGCCGGGCTGCTAGAGTGGAGTCATACCCGCCCATCGCAGGAGAGACGCCCATGACGGTGCCCGACCGCCCCAGTCGCGTGCTAGCCCCTTCACGACGTGCCCAGCTCTCGCTGTTCGCCAGGAACTTCTTCAAACATCCCCGCATGCTGGGCTCCATCATCCCCAGTTCCCCCTTTCTGGTACGGCGCCTCCTCGATCAAGTGGGCTGGGAAGAGGCTCGGGTGGTGGTGGAGTACGGCCCCGGCGTGGGTACCATTACCCGGGAGATCCTGGCTCGGCTGGCCCCGGACGCCACCCTGCTGGCCCTGGAGACCAACCCGGATTTCGTTGCCTACCTGGGCGACTCGCTCCCCGACCCCCGCCTGCAGGTGGTGGCCGGCTCCGCCGAGACCATCCAGGCGGAGCTGAGCCGACTGGGCCTGCCGCCGGCGGACTATATCGTCGCCGGCATTCCCTTCAGCACCATGCCCGCCGACTGCCGCCAACGTATCCTCAGCGACAGCCGCGAGGCGCTGGCCGACGACGGGGCCATGCTGATCTACCAGTTCTCCCCCAAGGTGGGCGGCGACCTGAGGCGTCTCTTCTCGCAGGTAGAGAAGGGCTTCGAGCCGCTCAATATCCTGCCGGCCCATCTCTATACCTGCCACCGCTGACCGCGTCCCGCCGGGAGGGCTCCCGGCGGGACGCGGCGCTCAGGCGGCCTGCTCGCCCTTGGCCTTGGCGATATGGGTGGCGATGGCATCCATCAGGGTCGGCGACAGGCAGTCGTAGGGCTCCAGATTGAGCTGGCGCAGGCGCTCGCGGATCACCGGCATGCGCCCCGGGTCGACCCCCGATTCGATGATCGACGAGACGAAGGCGGCGAAGCCCGGCGGTGCCCAGCCGCCGTGGTGGGAGAGTTCCGGGTGGATAAAGTCGAGGCCATAGAAGGGGTGATCCTTCTGCTCGATGCGCCCGAACAGGTGCACCCCGCAACCGGTGCAGGCATGGCGGCGAATCACCGCCTTGCGGTCGAGGATCTCGAGCTTCTCCGCATGCGCGATGACATGCACGCTGGCCCGGGGTACCACCGCCACCTGGGAGAACAGGGCCCCCTCCGGCTTCCAGCACTTGGTGCAACCGCACAGGTGGTTATGCTGGCACTGCTCATGGATGGCCACCACCACCTGGTTCTCCTCGCAGTGGCACACCAGGGTGCCCCCCTCGAAGTCCGGATCGGCCGGCGCGATGCCGTTATCCACCGCCGGATGCAGCTTGACGGTATCGTTCATGGTGACGCCTCCTCTAAGGGATCCCGGAAGGCGAAACCTTCCGGCGCGACACCTCTCAGTGTAGATCCGTCGGCGGCCCACACACCGAGTCGCGAATCACCCGCTGCGGCGGGATCCGCACATGCTCGATGACCGCTGCCTTGGCGGCGATGGCCGCCGTCAACAGCCGGCAGGCCTCGCGACACAGGAGGGCGGTCTGCTGACTCAAGGTGGTCAGCGAGGGGGTGAGGAGGCGGGCGATCTCGATATCGTCGTAGCCGATGATCGACAGCGTCTCGGGGACGCGCAGGCCGCGTCGCGTCGCCTCGCCGATGGCCCCCAGGGCCAGCAGGTCATTGAAGGCGAACAGCGCCGTGGGGCGCCGCGGGCCGGCAGTCAGCGCCTGGATGGCGGCCTCGCCGCCACTCACCTCGAGGTTGCCGGCATAGACCCAGGCCGGCTCGACCTCGAGCCCCGCCTCCTCCAGGGCGCGCCGAAAGCCCCGATAGCGCTGCCGGGACTGGTAGTGGTCGGCGGGGCCGGTGATGCAACCGATGTCTCGATGGCCCTGCTCGATCAGGTAGCGGGTGGCCAGGTAGCCGCCCTGCTCGGAGTCATCGACGACGCTGGCCAGTTCCGGGGCCTCGTTGTCCATCAGCACCACCGGGAAGGGGCAGGCGGTCAGCAGCGCCAGGAACTCCTCGGAGATCACCGACTCCAGCACCAGCAGGCCATCGATACGCTTGCCCTTGAGGGTGCGGATATAGCTGCGCTGCCTGTCGATATCGCGCCCGGAGTTGCATAGCATCAGGTTGAAGCCCGCCGCATAGAGGGCCGCCTCCACCCCGGAGACCACCTCGGCGAAGTAGGGGTTGGTGGAGCTGGTGACGATCATCCCGATGGTGTGGGTGACGTTCTTCTTCAGCGACTGCGCCGAGCTGCTGGGGGTGTAATCGAGGCGCTCGATCGCCGCCATCACCCGGGCCCGGGTCTCCGGCTTGACGAAGCGGGTACCGTTCACCACATGGGAGACGGTGGAGACCGAGACCCCCGCCGCCTTCGCCACATCGCTAATCGTCACCATCATCAGCCTCCGCCATTCCGCCCGTTGATCACCACCGTTCCCGTGCCGCGTCCCCGGGCCTGGCCTTCCTCCCGGCGCGCCCCGGGCTCGTCGCGACGCTCAGGATACGCGATCCGGGCCGCCGCCGCCCAGCGACGCACATGATAACCCCTTGATTTTCTGGTTAAGCCGCCTACCGAAATCGCCGCAGCTGCCCGGCTGGCGGTGCCGCTGGCCTATCGACAGGCTAGCGAATCGGGGCAAAGAAAACGATTGCGCAAACGTTTTTATTTGCCTAGGGTAGGCAAAAAACAACCACAAGTCCCTGAGGTACCCCGATGGCAGCCCACGCATCGCCTGCCCGTGGCCGGCACCCGACCCGCGCCTACCACGATGTCCACCCCGGCACTCGCGGCACACCCGCTTCGCCCTGGCCACGCTCCGGCCCCGCCGGCGGCCCGCGCCTGCCTGCCCTTCGGGCCCAGGACTCGGTGTCTTTCCGCCAACTCCCAGGATCAACACAGTGACATTCACAACGTCCCCCACTCCCCCCCTCGACACTGCCGAGGTGGTCGTCGTCGGTAGCCTGAATATGGACCTGGTGGTGCGCACGCCACGCCATCCCGTCCCCGGCGAGACCCTGCTCGGCCACGGCTTCGCCACCACCCCCGGCGGCAAGGGCGCCAACCAGGCCGTGGCCGCGGCGCGCCTCGGCGCCACCACGGCGATGATCGGCCGCCTCGGCGATGACGCCCATGGCCGGGCCCTGCGCGACAACCTGACCCGGGAGGGCATCCGCCATCAGGCCGTGCTCACCAGCCCCGCCGGCGAGACCGGGGTGGCCATGATCCAGGTCGATGACGCCAGCCAGAACAGCATCGTGGTGATCCCCGGCAGCAATGCCGAGCTCACCCCCGCGGATGTGGAGACCGCCGAGGCCCTGCTGGCCTCGGCCAAGCTGGTGGTCTGCCAGTTGGAAGTGCCCCTGGAGACGGTGCGCCACGCCCTCGAGCGCGCCCGGGCCCATGGCGCCACCACCCTGCTCAATGCCGCCCCGGCCATGGCGCTGCCCGGCGAACTGCTGGCCCTGGTCGACTGGTTGGTGGTCAACGAGAGCGAGGCCGAGGCCCTCGGCGGCTGCCCCGTCGCCGACCCCGACCAGGCGGCCCGGGCCATCGAGCGGCTTCAGGCCCTGGGCTGCCGGCGGGTGCTGATCACCCTGGGCGCCCAGGGCGTGGTGGCGGGCCTCGAGTCGGGGCTCCATCACGCCCCCGCCCGGCCGGTGGCGGCGGTGGATACCACCGGCGCCGGCGACACCTTCGTCGGCGCCTTCTCCGCGGCCCTGGCCCGCGGCGCCGAGGTGACGACGGCACTCCAGGAGGGGCAGGCCGCCGCCGCCATCGCCGTCACCCGCCCCGGTGCCCAGGCGGCGATCCCCTATCGCCACGAACTCCCCCCCGCCACCCCCTGAGGAGAATCCCCATGACCTCCGCCCCTGCTCACAAAGTGATCTTCGATACCGACCCGGGCGTCGACGACGCCATGGCGCTGCTCTTCCTGCATCGTCACCCGGCCATCGAGCTGCTCGGCATCACCACCGTGCACGGCAATGCCGACATCGACACCACCACCCGCAACGCCTGCTACCTGGCCGAGCGCTTCGCCATCGAGGTGCCCGTCGCCCGCGGCGCCCGGGAGCCCCTGGCGATGGCCAAGTCGGCGCCGCCGGCCATGGTCCACGGCGACGACGGCCTGGGGAACGTCGGCCAGAGCTTCGCGCCGAGCCGCGAGCCGGACCCGCGTCCCGCCTATCGCTGGATCATCGATACCGTCCGCGCCCATCCCGGCGAGGTGACCCTGGTCGCCGTGGGCCCCCTGACCAACCTGGCCCTGGCCCTCAAGGAGGACCCGGCGATCGCCGAGCTGGTCAAGGCGGTGGTGATCATGGGCGGCGCCTTCGGCGTCGACGGCCAGGGCGGCAATGTCACCCCGGCGGCGGAGGCCAATATCCACGGCGATCCCCTGGCCGCCGACCTGGTCTTCACCGCCCCCTGGCCGGTCACCGCGGTGGGCCTGGACGTGACCCACAAGGTGTTGATGAGCAATGCCGACTTCGCCCGCCTGCGCGAGCGGGGCGGCGAGGCGGGCGACTTTATGTGGCAGATCTCCCGCCACTACGTCGACTTCTACTCGGCGCGGGAGGCCATCGACGGCTGCTATGTCCACGACTCCAGCGCCGTGGCCTATGTCATCGACCCGAGCCTGTTCGAGGTACGCCATGGGCCGGTGCGGGCGGTGACCACCGGCATCGCCATGGGCCAGACCCTGCAGCGCCCCGACGACCGGGACTTCCCCCCCGGCGACTGGGACGGCCTGCCCTCCCAGGGCGTCTGCGTGACGGTGGACGCCGAACGCCTGCTGGCGCTCTTCATGGAAACCTTTATCGACACCGAGGAGACCCCGTCATGAGTCGACTGAGCCGCATCGCCGACTTCGGCCAGCAGGTCTGGCTGGACCAGCTCTCCCGCCAGCTGCTGCGCGATGGCCGACTGCGCCGCCTGATCGAGGAGGACGCCATCGCCGGGGTCACCTCCAATCCGGCGATCTTCCAGCAGGCCATCGCCGAAGACCCGCTCTATCGGGAGGACCTGGCCCGGCTGCGCGCCGCGGAGCCGGACCCGGAGCGGCGCTTCGAGACCCTGGTGCTGCCCGATATCCGCGAGGCCTGCGACCTGCTGCGCCCCCGCTTCGATGCCTCGGGGGGTGACAAGGGCTATGTCAGCTTCGAGGTCTCACCGCGCCTGGCCCAGGACGCCGACGCTACCCTGGCCGAGGCCCGCCGGCTGTGGGCGGCCATCGACCGCCCCAACGCCATGATCAAGATCCCGGCGACCCGGGCCTGCCTGCCGGCGATCCGCGACGCCGTCGCCGCCGGGATCAATATCAACGTCACCCTGATCTTCTCGCCGCGCCAGCTCGACGCCGTCTTCGCCGCCTTCCGGGAGGGCCTGGCCGCCCGTCACGCCGCGGGGCTTCCGGTGGCCGGCCTGCGCGGCGTGGCCAGCGTCTTCCTCAGCCGGGTCGATGCCCGCCTCGATCCGCGCCTGGCGGAGGCCGCCCCGGCGCTGCGCGGCAGCATCGCCATCGCCTCGGCCAGGGCCGCCTATGCCCGCTGGCAGGCGCTCTTCGGCGGCGACGACTTCGCCGCCCTGGGCGCCGCCGGCGCCCGGCCGCCGAGCTGCCTGTGGGCCAGCACCGGCACCAAGGACCCGGCCTACTCCGACGTGCGCTACGTGGAGGAGCTGATCGGCCCCGACACCGTCAACACCGTGCCGGCGGCGACCCTCGAGGCCTTCGCCGACCACGGCGAGGCCGCCGAGACCCTGACCCGGGACCTCGACACGGCCCGGCGGCAGCTGGCCGAGCTGGCGGCGCTGGGTATCGATATCGACGCCGAGGGCGACGCCCTGCAAGAGGAGGGCCTGGCGGCCTTCGACCGCGCCTTCGATGCCCTGCTCGAGCGAGTCGCCTGAGCCCTATCCCACTCACAAGGAGAACAAGATGCCTCTTTCCCACGCTTCCCGTCGCCTGCTGCCGGCCCTGCTCGGCGGCGCCCTGCTGCTGCCCACCGGCCTCCAGGCCGACACCCTGACGCCGCTCTGGTCCTTCGCCAACGCCTCGCTCAACTATCTGGACTGGTCCGCCGGCACCGAGGCCCGCACCGCCGACAACGCCGCCAAGAGCGACTTCTTCTACCTGGAGCTGGAGGGCGGCGTCGGCTTTGAGTGGGGCGAGTTCTACGGCTTCGCCGACCTCGAGAACCCGGGCAACAGCCGCTTCGACGAGGCCAGCGGAGGCCAGGACAATCGCCGCACCGCCGCCAAGCTGACCTCGCATATCTACCTGGGCGACTCGCCCTTCTCGCTCTATGCCCATGTCTATGACTTCCGCGACCCGGGCTTCAACAGCCGCGAGCAGGACCAGATCCTCGGCCTCGGCTATCGCCATACCTTCGCCAATGGCCTATGGATCAAGCCCTTCCTCGGCGCGGCCCGGGTGCAGAGCAGCGGCCATACCGGCATGAACGGCTATATGGCCGGCTGGGTCGCAGGCTACGACTTCCAAGCCTTCGACCAGGACTTCAGCCTCACCCAGTGGCACGAGCAGACCTTCGATCGGGACGACGCCTACCTCGCCCAGAACTATGTCGGCGAGGCGGCCGGCCCCATCGGCACCAATGGCGCGGTGAGCCTCTGGTGGCACCCCCACGAGCGGCTCACCGCCGGGGTGCAGTACCGCTACGCCAACAACAAGCTGGGCACCCCCGACGCCTACCAGAACGCCATGATCTACACCCTCAAGTTCAACTTCCTGTAAGGGTGCCTCGCGCCCCGACAGCCCGGATCATGAAGGAACTCCAATGACAATCACCATGAGCCTGGTCGGCATGGCGAGCCTGATCGCCATCGCCCTGATCTTCTCCTCCCATCGCCGCGCCATCCGCCTGCGCACCGTGGGTGGCGCCTTCGCCATCCAGGCCGGCATCGGCGCCTTCGTCCTCTATGTGCCCGCCGGCCAGGCGATGCTCGCCGCCGTCTCCGCCGCCGTCAGTCAGGTGGTGCTCTATGCCAACGACGGCATCGACTTCCTGTTCGGCGGCCTGGCCGACCCCAGCGGGGTCGGCTTCGTGTTCGCCATCAAGGTCTTGCCGGTGATCGTCTTCTTCTCCTCGCTGATCGCCGTGCTCTATCACCTGGGCATCATGCAGTGGGTGATCCGCCTGCTGGGCGGTGCCCTGCAGCGGGTGCTGGGCACCTCGCGCACCGAGTCGCTGTCGGCCACCGCCAATATCTTCGTCGGCCAGACCGAGGCGCCCCTGGTGGTGCGCCCCTTTATCGCGCGGATGACCCTGTCACAGCTGTTCGCGGTGATGTGCGGCGGCCTGGCCTCGGTGGCCGGCTCGGTGCTGGCCGGCTATGCGGCGCTGGGCATTCCCATGGAGTACCTGGTGGCCGCCTCCTTTATGGCCGCCCCGGGCGGGCTCTTGTTCGCCAAGCTGATCCTTCCGGAGACCCAGGCGCCGGAGGACAGCGTCTCGGCCGCCGAGGCGCGCCTCGAGGCGGAGGAGGACCACCCCAGCAATGTGCTCGACGCCGCCGCGGCCGGGGCCACCTCGGGCCTCAAGCTGGCCGCCAATGTCGGCGCCATGCTGCTCGCCTTTATCGGCCTGATCGCCCTGATCAACGGCATGCTGGGTGGCCTCGGCGGCTGGCTGGGCATGGAGTCGCTGAGCCTGGAGCTGCTGCTCGGCTGGCTCTTCGCGCCGTTGGCCTTCCTGCTCGGTATCCCCTGGGAGGAGGCGACGCTCGCCGGCTCCTTCCTCGGCCAGAAACTGGTGGTCAACGAATTCGTGGCCTATATCAATCTGGCGCCCTATATCTCGGGTGAGCAGCTGGTGGCGGCCACCGGCGAGGCGATGACCCCCCATACGGTGGCGATCCTCTCCTTCGCCCTGTGCGGCTTCGCCAACCTGGCCTCGGTGGCCATCCTGCTGGGCGGCCTGGGCAGCATCGCCCCCAGCCGCCGCCACGATATCGCCCGTCTCGGCCTCAAGGCGGTGCTCGCCGGCACCCTCTCCAACCTGATGTCGGCCTCGATCGCCGGCTTCTTCCTGGCCCTGGCGTAGCCTCCAAGCGGGCCCCTGACGACACAAGGAGTGCCTCATGTCTCCAAGGAAGCCTCGATTCGCCTTCGTGTCCGCGCTGCTGGCGGTGGCGCTGCTCGGCTGCAGCGCCACCGGCGAGCCAGGCGCCGACGCCGAGTACCGCCTCACCCTCCTGCATACCAACGACCACCATGGGCGCTTCTGGCACAACGCCGAGGGCGAGTACGGCATGGCCGCCCGCAAGACGCTGGTCGAGCGCATCCGCGCCGAGGTCGAGGCGGATGGCGGCCAGTTGCTGCTGCTCTCCGGGGGCGATATCAACACCGGCGTGCCCGAATCCGATATGCAGCAGGCCGAGCCCGACTTCCGGGGCATGAACCTGCTCGGCTACGACGCCATGGCCATCGGCAACCATGAGTTCGACAATCCCCTGGAGGTACTGCGCCAGCAGCAGGACTGGGCCGACTTCCCCCTGCTCTCGGCCAATATCTACCAGGCCTCCAGTGGTCAGCGGCTGTTTTCGCCCTACGAGCTCTTCGATCTCGACGGCCTCGGCGTCGCCGTGCTCGGCCTGACCACCGACGACACCGCCCGGGTCGCCAACCCCGCGTACCTGGCGGATATCGAGTTCCGCAGCCCCATCGACGAGGCCGCCGCCCTCCTCCCCGAGCTGCGCCAGCGGGCGGATATCGTGATCGCCGCCACCCATATGGGCCACTACGCCGACAGCCGGCACGGCATCAATGCCCCGGGGGATGTCAGCCTGGCCCGTCGGGTGGACGGCATCGACGTGATCGTGGGTGGCCACTCCCAGGAGCCGGTGTGCATGGCCGACGCGAATCGGGTCGACGGTGCCTTCGCGCCCGGCGATGCCTGCGTGCCGGACCGCCAGAATGGCACCTGGATCCTGCAGGCCCATGAGTGGGGCAAGTACGTGGGACGCGCCGATTTCGTCTATCGCCGGGGCGAACTCAGCCTGGAGAGCTATCGGCTGCTGCCGGTCAATCTGACCCGGGAGGGGGACGCGGGCGAAGGCCATCGGGTGGACGAGCGGATTCCCGAAGACGCCGCCATGCTGGCCCTGCTGACGCCCTTCCAGGAGCAGGGCCGGGAACTGCTGGATCGGCGAATCGGCCACCTGAATGGTCGCCTCGAGGGGGATCGTGATCGGGTGCGCTTCGAGCAGACCAACCTGGGGCGGCTGATCGCCACCGCCCAGGCCGAGGCCACCGGCGCCGACCTGGCCATCGTCAATTCCGGGGGCATTCGCGACAGCCTCGCCGCGGGGCCGGTGACCTACCGGGACGTGCTCCAGGTGCACCCCTTCGGCAATTCGGTGGCCTATGTCGATCTCAGCGGCCGCGAGCTGCGCGACTATCTCACCACCCTGGCCTACCTGCCCCCCGACTCCGGGGCCTATGTGCAGTTCGGCCAGGTCAGCTTCGAGCGACGCGACGGCGCCCTCCACGACCTCCGGGTCCATGGTCGCGACAGCCGCCGCGTGGAAGACGATGGCGTCTACCGGCTGGCCCTGAATGGCTATGCCGCCGCCGGCGGCGACGGCTATCCGCGACTCGACGCGCACCCCGGCTACGTCGACACCGGCCTCACCGATGCCGGCGTGCTGGTGCGCTTTATCGAGGCGCGTGGGGAGATCGATGTGGCGAACTGGCGGCCCTGAGCGGGCCCTATTTACCCCTGTTGGGGAACGGCCTCGGCCGTGCCGAAGCACTCGCGCAGCCAGGCGTTGATCGCATCGGACTCGTAGAGCCAGTCGACGCTACCATCGGTCTGCTCGATGCGCAGGCAGGGCACCTTGACCCGGCCGCCACCGGCCTCGAGCGCTTGGCGATGCTCGGGATCGAGCTGGGCGTCGCGCCGCTCGATGCTCAGGTCCAGGCGCGCCATTTCCTTGCGCACCTTGACGCAGAAGGGACAGGCGCGGAACTGGTAGAGCGCCAGCGACCGGCACTGGCGATCCACCTCGGCCTGGGCCTCATCGCTGCGGCTCACCGCCGCCTTGGGGGTGGAGAGCTTCTCGGCCAGCAGCATCACTGGCGTGAGCAGCAGGCGCAGGGTGCGGAAGAAGTAGCGGATCAGCACTCGCATGGCATCCTCGTAACGATAAAGGGTGGGTAACGCGCCAGCATACCCTATCGGCCCCCCTCCTGTCGGGGCACCACCGCCACTTCCTCGATATCGACGATCCGCGAGCGATTCATCACCACCTTCCAGCGCTGGATCACCGCCTCGCCGTCGCCGCTGCGCTCCCGGGTCACCAGGTTGATCAGGTGGCGGCGCTCCACCCGCTCGCGACTCACCTCCTCCCCCTCCAGGCGATAGACCAGATGGCTGGCCTTGTCCATCAGCCGCGCCACCAGGCTGAGGTCCAGGGTCAGGGTCTCGCGCACCTGCTCGTAACCGCTCAGGAAGCGGGTCGGCGATATCCGCGAACTGGAGCGGTAGTGCAGCACCACCTCCTCCCGCTGGGCCACGTTGCGCTTGCGCGCCCACTTGATCTCGTCATCCAGCTTCACGTAGCGCTGGTAGTCGCACCACTCCAGCTGGCGCCCCACCAGCGCCTTGCTGGTGGGGTCCTGGTACTGGCGCCGCCACTTGGGCCGCCCCTTGCGCAGGAGCCGCCACAGGGTATTGCGCAGGTCGTCCTTGAACACCTCGCGCAGGGCATAGATCAGCGCCAGCGCCAGCACGAAGAGCGCGGTGATATCGCCCAGGGACTCTCGGGCCTGGAGCAGCCCCAGGGAGACGAAAATCATCACCACCGCCGTGGCCAGGGCCTTGACCGCCTTCTGCTCGCCGCCGCCCAGCTCCTGGGTACGCTGGCGCAGGGTCAGGGGGTACTCGATCAGGCGCCGCAGCAGGCGCATCTTGTTGGTCATGCGGGTGGTGTCCTCCACCACCCGCGGCGAGTTGTATTCCTCGGCGTCGCGGTGGGCCGCCTCCGCCTCGCAGACCGCCACCAGGCGCCGACGGCTCGTCGCATAGGCCGCGTCCCGGGGCAACTGCGCCAGCAGCTCCAGCAGCCGCTGTTCGGTGAACCAGGAGAGGTAGTTGTCGATATTGGTGTAGTACTTGAGCAGGCTCTCCCGCTCCGGCACATTGCGCCGCAGCCGCTTGAGGATATCCACGGCCAGTGCCACCACCTCCTCGAAGCGCGCCTCGAGCGCCGCGGCATCCTCCGCCGGGGTCTCGCGGCGCTTGTCACTGCGCAACTCCTTGAGCCGGGCCCGCAGCTCGCGCACCGCCCCCTCCAGGGCCACCACATACTGGTAGGCATAGAGGCTCAGGCTGAGGCGATACTGGTCGCTGCCCAGATCGCTGCGCCGGGCCAGGCGGCTGTGCACCAGGGGCAGCTGGTGGCGATCGCTGTAGTAGGTGCGGCTGAGGTGGATGGCGTTATGGTAGAAGGCCTGCTCCGAGACCACCTCGGCGGAGAGGTCCAGCTCGGCGGGCACGAAGAGGTAGAGGTCGAGCTTGTGGGAGCTGGACTCCCGCAGCACCCGGGACAGCTTGACGTGAAACCCCTCCCTGCGCTCCAGTGTGATCACGACTTGCCCTCCCGCCTCGATCCTCCTTTTATATCACAGGGAGATAATTCAAGTTCGCCCCCCAGCCGCCGATATTCCGCCAGGCGAGCCGTCTCAGCCCATGCCCCGGAGCCCGTTATGCCCATCGCCCGCTTCACGCCCTTCGAGCGGCTACTCCTCACCAGCCGCCACCAGGCCGATACCGCCGCCCTGCTGCTGCTGGGCTGGGTGCTGGCCAATCAGGGGCCGGTGGGCGGGGATCAGCGCGCCCGGCTGGCGACCCTGACCCGGGACTTCCGCCACGACCACGACCTGGCGCCGCTGCTGGAGATCGCCGTCGCCCAGGACCTGGACGCCATCCAGCTGGCCGCCGAGGTGCTGCAGCGGGAGGCCCGCGGCGGCTACCCCTTCCTGCGCCTGGCCATCGCCCTGGCCACCGGCCAGGGTGAACCGAGCCCGGCCAACCACCATGTGCTGCGCTTTTTGGCCGACCTGCTGGGGGTGCCGCCCCAGGAATTCGCCGCCCTCTATGAGGCCACCAGCGGGCGTTCACTGCACGACCCCGAGGATCCCAGCCGCCAGGCCTACTGGCAGCCGCGCTTCGAAGAGCGCGCACGCCAGGAGGAGGAGGCGCGACGGCGGGCCGAGGAGCAGGCGCGCCACGCGGAGCAGCAGAGAGAAGAGGGGAAGCGGGAAGAAAGCAGGGGAAAGGAGGACGAGAGTCGAGGGCAGAGGGAAGAGCAGCAGGGCAGAGAGTCGCGCGGAGGTTCCCGACAGCGGGAGGAGCAGAAGCGCGAACGGCGGCATCACCAGCCGCCCCCCGGTGGGCGACAGCAGCGTGCCCTCCAGGTGCTGGGGCTCTCTCCCGGCGCCAGCCGCCAGGAGATCCGCCGCGCCTATCGCCGCCTGGCCCAGGCCCACCACCCGGACCGCTTCCATGCCCAGGGCGACGCGGTGATGGCCGGTGCCTCGCGGCGCTTCCAGCGCATCAAGCAGGCCTATGACTACCTGATGCGGGAGGCTTCCTGATGCGCGACCTCTACCGTCGCCTGGGCGTGCCCCCGGACAGCGATAGCGAGACCCTGAATCAAGCCATCGCGACCTGCCAGCATCGCGCCCTCAAGCGCGATGCCGAGGCGGCCCTGGCCGAGGCCGAGCATCGCCGGGAGTACGACGCCCTGCATGCCACCCTGGGCGATATCGGCCGGCTACGCGCCCGCCTGGGCCTGACCCATGGCGCCCACTGGCGGGATGGCCTGGCCGACGACTTCTCCTGCCCCGCCGACCTGGCGGGCTCCCACCATGAGGCACTGATGCGGCGCCTGAGCCGCGCCGCCCTGGCCCATGACCGCTGGCGGCGCTGGCGTGCCCCGGCCCTGGGGCTCGCGCTCTTCCTGCTCGGCCTCGTGGCCGGCGCCGCCGCCTGCCACTGGCTGCTGGGCTAATCCTCGCTGGTGCCCCGCAGCCGGCGAGCCGCCGCCAGGCCCAGGACCTAGCCGGTCTGGCGAACGACCAGCGCCACCGCTACGGAGACATGCCGCGGCGGCTTGCCGGCCAGGGCCTCACCCAGCAGGGTGACGCCCGTGGTGGCGATGACGGCGATGTCCTGACATACCGTGGTCAGGTCGGCGGCCAGCACCGGCAGGTCGTCGAAGCCGGTGACCGCGACCTGCTCGGGCACGGCGATGCCGTGATCCTCCAGGGCCGCCAGGCAACCCAGCGCCAGCTCGTCGGTCTCGCAGACCAGGGCATCGAAGGGTAACGAGGCATCCTCCGGCAAGCGGCTCAAAAGCCGGGCCAGATGGCGATAGCCGGTCAGGGCATCATCATGAACATGCGGCACGCTGATCGGCCGTTCCGGCAAGCCGGCCTCGGCCAGGGCCCCCTGGTAGCCCTTGAGGCGATGCTGGCGATGGGGCAGCTTCAGTTCGCAGCCCACGAAGGCAATGCGCCGACGGCCGCCCTCGATCAGGTGGCGAGTCGCCAGGTAGAGGCCATGGCGGTCGTCCGGCGCCACCGAGAAGCCCTCGCCCGGCTCGCCGATGCGCACGAAGGGGACCCCCCGGGCGTTCAGGAAGGCGGGCCGCGAGTCATCGGGAAATTCGCCCAGCAGGATGGCGGCACCGGCCCGCTCGGGCAGCAACGCCGTCTGGTCGTGGGCGAAGAAGATCGGCACCATGCCCTGCTCGTGGAGGGCCAGGGTCAGGTGCTGGTAGAGCAGGATATAGTAGGGGCGCAGCTCGATCTCCTGGCGACCGAGCGAGATGCCCACCACCGCGCCCTTACCGCTGATCAGCTGGCGAGCGGCGGCACTGGGCCGGTACTCGATCTCGCGGCTGATCGCCAGGATCCGCTCACGCAGTGCATCGCCGAGGCCCGGCTTGCCATTGAGCGCACGGCTGACCGAGGCGATGGACACCCCGGCCCGCCGTGCGATTTCACGAATGGTCGCCGACTTCGACGGCTCTCTGCTCATCTCTTGCCTCGTTGATCGGGCGGCGCCGAATCGGCCGCCGCCCCTGTGTCAGGCAGAAGATTGTGCCGAAAATCACCGACCTGCGCGAGCCAACGGGCCCGACAACGCCTCGGCCTACCCGGCCAGGACCAGGCTACGATCCTCGGCATCCGAGGCGAAGCAGGCATCCAGCACCCGCTGCAGCTCGGCGCCCCGGGCGAAGTCGGGCTGGTCGTTGCTGCCGCTGTCGATGCCGTCGATGAAGCGCCGGTAGATGCTGGGGGTGGGCGGCGCTGCCACCGCGGTCCAGCGCGCCGCATGCACATCCTCGCCGAAGCAGGTCAGTACCCGATCCCTGGCGTCGTCGAGCACCACGCTGACCGCCCCCTTGTCGCCATAGACCGAGAGCTTCAGGGAGTTATGGTGGCCGGTGGCCCAGCGGGTGGCCTGGATGGTGCCCAGCGCCCCGCCGGCGAACTCGACCCGCATCAGGGCGCTGTCGTTGGCGTCGAGCCGATAGTCGCCGATGCGGTTGTCCGGGGCCTTGTCGAAGCACTTGAGCCGGCAGTTGACGGCGGTGATATCGCCTACCGGGAAGCTCGCGAAGTCGAGGATATGCACCCCCACGTCGCCCAGCACGCCCTTGCTGCCATGGGCCTCGGAGAGCCGCCACAGCCACTGGCTGTCCCGGTCCCAACGGCCCCAGGCATGGCTGACCAGCCAACTCTGCAGGTAGCTGGCGTCGACGTGCCTCACCCGGCCGATGGCGCCGGAGGCGATCAGTTCCCGGGCATGCTGGATGGCCGGCGCATCGCGGTAGCTGAGATTGATCATGTTGATCACCCCGGCCTCACGGGCCGCCGCGGCCATCTCCTCGGCATCGGCCGCCTTGGTGGCCAGGGGCTTCTCGCAGAGGATGTGCTTGCCGGCGGCGATGGCGGCCAGCGAGGTCGCCTTGTGCACGCCGTCCGGGGTGGCGTTGCTCACCGCCTGGATATCATCCCGGGCCAGCATGGCGTCCAGGTCGGTATAGGTCCCGGGGATGCCGTGGCTGTCGGCGAAGGCGCGCACCCTGTCGCCGTCCAGGTCGCACACCGCCACCACCTCGACGCCGTCGAGGGCCGTGAAGTGCCTGGCATGTTCGCCGGCCATGCTGCCGGCACCGATAATCGCCAGTCGAATCATTTGAACCCCTCCTCGCCGGGCTTGTGCAGGCTTTCTCCCTTCACTTCCACCGGGTTGGGTGCCTGCTCGGGCGGCACATTGGGGCAGCTGTCGATCCACCGCGAGCCCTCGGGGCGCGCCCATTTCACGGCGTTCTTCAGCACCCGGCGCACCTGGTCGTCGTAGTAGATCGGGTAGGTCTCGTGACCGGGGCCGAAATAGAAGATCTTGCCGTTGCCGCGCTTGTAGGTGAGGCCGGAGCGAAACACCTCGCCGCCCTCGTAGGCGCTGATGAAGATCACCTCGTCGGGGTTGGGCACCGCGAAGGGCTCGCCGTACATCTCGGTGTGGGGCAGCTCGAGGTAGTCGCCCAGGCCCTGGACGATGGGATGGCCGGGGTTGACCACCCAGAGTCGCTCGCGCTCGCCGGCCTCGCGCCACTTCAGCGAGCAGGTGGTGCCCATCAGGCGCTTGAAGATCTTCGCGTAGTGGCCGGAGTGCAGCACCAGCAGGCCCATGCCCTGCAGCACCCGGGCCTGGACCCGATCGACGATCTCGTCGCGCACCTCGCCATGGGCGGCATGGCCCCACCACAGCAGGACATCGGTGTGCTCCAGCAGCTCCTCGGTAAGGCCGTGCTCGGGGTCCTGCAGGGTGACGGCACGGGCCTCGATGCCATCGTCTTCGTTGAGCGCATCGGCGATGCAGGCATGCATGCCGTCGGGATAGATCCGCGCGACTACCTCATTGGTCTGCTCGTGGACGTTCTCGCCCCAGACCGTGACCTTGATCGTCATTGGCTGGCTCCTCCTGGTCGTGCCCTGACGGGCAAGGGTGAATGCTCCCCGTGGGAAGCGCCAAGAGTAAACGTTTACCCAAATATTCGTAAACGTTTACTCTTTACAACTTTCGCCAAACATCGGGCATTAAGGAGGATATTAGGGAGGAAGGAGGAGGAGGTTCGCAGAACGAACGCCCCTGGCCGGCGGATGCCGATCAGGAGCAAGGAGGATAAGGTGATGGGGGCCGGGGCAAGGCGGCTCGGGTTAACGCCCCGGGTCCGGCGAGCCGCCACTTGCGCTGGTCTGACCCTGCGTTGATGGCCGGCGCCTGCGCCGTCCCGAGTCAGCGCCTTCGGGTTAACGCCCCGGGTCCGGCGAGCCGCCACTGATGCTGGTCTGGCCCAGCGTTGATGGCCGGCGCCTGCGCCGTCCCGAGTCAGCGCCTTCGGGTTAACGCCCCGGGTCCGGCGAGCCGCCACTTGCGCTGGTCTGGCCCAGGGGATCGGCGCTTCCCGCCTCCTCCGGGGCCCGGCCCAGGCCATCGACGCGGAGTGCCTGCTCCGGGCTGACCTCCATGGGGGTGCCGCCGCGGCCTTCCATCTGCACACTGAGGCGCGGCATGGCCATATCGCGGCCATCCGCCTCCATGCGCTGCTTGAAGCGCAGGTTGAAGGCCCGGGCCACGTCCCACTGCATCACCGGGGCGGTGCGGATACGCATGCGCAGCACCGCGGCGCCCTCCTCGAAGCGCTCCACCCCCTGCAGTTCCAGGGGCGACCAGATATGGTGGCGCATCATGGGGTCCTGGCGCAGGTCGTCGGCCACCTCCCGCATCAGGGTCATGGCGTCGTCGATCTTCATCTCGTGGGGGATGCGCAGACGCATCAGGGCGATGCCGAACTGCCGCGACATATTGTGGATGGAGGTGATCTGGCTGAAGGGAATGATATGCACGATGCCATCCAGGTCCCGCAGCCGCACGGTGCGGATGGTCAGCCCCTCGACGGTGCCCATATGGCCACCCAGGTTGACGTAGTCGTCGATGGCCAGGGAGTCCTCGACCAGGATAAAGAGCCCGGTGATCAGGTCCTGCACCAGGGTCTGGGCGCCGAAGCCGATGGCCAGGCCGATCACCCCGGCCCCGGCCAGCAGCGGCGTCACATTGACCCCCAGGTTGGCCAGGCCGACGATCACGGCGATGATCACGATGGTGGCGAAGATGATATTGCGGATCATCGGCGTGATGGTCTGGGCCCGGGCGTTGTTGACCCGCCGCCCGCGGGCCCGGGCCGAGGAGGTCAGGGCACGCTGTATGGCGGTATCGGCGAAGATCCACACCAGCCAGGCCAGCAGCACCGTGAAGCCAATGGCCAGCAGCGCCTTACCGATGCGCGCGCTGGCCACCGCCTCGCCGCCGATGCCGATCAGCGAGGTGCCCCACACCTGCAGGGAGAGCTCGGCGAAGGCCAGCCAGCAGAGCATATGGGCCAGGGCATAGCCGAAGCGCTCCAGGCGCCGGCGGTACTGGGAGATGCGCTTGCGGCGGGTCACCGTCTCGCTGTGGCGACGGATCAGGCTGGTCGCCACCAGGGTCAGGATCAGCAGCGCCGCGCTGGCCAGGGCGCGGGTCAGGGCCCCGCCGGCATCCCCCACCGAGACGAAGATCGCCAGCAGCGAGGCCCCCACCATCAGCAGCGCCGGAATATGCCAGAGGCCGCCCAGCACCCGGGTCAGCTCCAGGGCGGTATTGCGTTCGCGCCGCTGGTGGTAGGGGCGGTTGCGAATCAGGTGCTTGATGGGACGCTTGAAGCGCATCACGAAGAGGCCGCTGATCAGGGCCGCCAGGGCATTGGCCATCACCGACAGGAAGCCCGCCAGGTCGTTCCCCAGCAGGGCGATCAACCGCGAGGAATCCAGGGCATCGGCCAGGGCCACCAGGGCGCCGATCACGAACAGCCGGCGCAGGGCCCGCTGGCGCAGGTACTGCACGGCAACGAAGCGATGCCCGCGGGTAAACACCGAGATCCCCGCTTCGCAGGCCGCCGCCACCAGGCGCCCGCAGAGCGCCACATAGGCGATGACCAGGACCAGGTCACGGCCCGGATTGGGCGCCAGGGACTGGCCCAGGGCCAGGGCCATCAGGAAGGCCAGCAACCAGGGCAGCACCCGGCGCAGGAAATGCACCCCCAGCAACCAGGCCTTGGGCTCCCGGGGCAGCACCCGGGGCCAGCCTCGTCGCAGCGCCAGCCAGCGCCCCAACCCCATCCACAGGCTCAGCAGGGCCAGCCAGATCGCCAGCATCACCGCCGCCTCGACGGCGAAACGGGCCATCTGGGCAAGGCTGGCGTCCCGGGCCAGGTCGGTGGCCTCCTCGGTGGCCTGGGCCAGCTGGCGCTGCCAGGCGTCGAGGGGCGACTGGCCCGCCTCGGCCTGATCGCCCAGGTCGCTGAAGGTATCCGCCAGGGCCCCCAACAGGCCCTGGCGGGGCAGCTCACCGCCGGGGCCTTCCAACTGCGTGGTCGCCTCGCGCAGCTCCTTGAGCCGCTCCACCAGGTCGTCGCGACGCTGGCCATCCTCCAGGGTGGCGATCACCTCGTCCAGGGAGCGGCGCAGGGCCTCCGGGTCGGCGCTCTCGGTGGCGGTACCGGATTCGCCGGAGAGTCCCGGCAGGGTCAGCCCCTGCCCCTGGGCCGGCCCGGTCAGCGACAACAGCAGTAGCAGACAGAGCAGCCAGCCCCCCAGCAGCGGTAACGACGGGCGGGGGAACGGGGGGCGAGGCATGGGCGACTCCGAAGCAGGCGGTGGGATTCGGCAAGAGTAATGGACCCGCCGGTCAGGGAAAACCATCGGCGGTGATAACGGGCCTGGCGAGTATGATAGGCTCAAAATTCGAGCCGTGTGAGGTCACGAGGAGTCGACGCATGGAGCCGCAAGCGCCCCCGCACGCCACCAACCCCGAGGGCCGGCCCCGCCGCGTCGGGGTGGAGATCGAGTTCGCCGGCGTGGCCCCGGCCCAGGCCGCCGAGCTGGTGGTCGAGCGCTTCGGCGGCACGCCGCGCCCGGTCAGCCCCCACCGCCTCAAGGTGGAGGGCGCCCGCTGGGGCGATTTCATCCTCGAGCTGGACGCCAAGTATGCTCACCCGGACGCCCGGGTCACCGACCGCGCCCCCAAGGGCAACAGCGAATGGGAGCAACTGCGTCACCAGCTTCGCCTCGACCTGCACCATCGTACCCGGGAGCTGATCGGCGACGTGGTGGCGGGGCTGGTACCCACCGAGGTGGTCTGTCCGCCGGTGCCCTGGCCGGAGCTCGGCGAGCTGGATGCCCTCTTCGAGGGACTGCGCACCCACGGCGCCAAGGGCACCGATGCCAGCCTGCTCTACGGCTTCGGCCTGCACCTCAACCCGGAGCTGGCCGATACCTCGGTGGCCGGCCTGCTGGCGCACCTGCGTGCCTACCTGCTGCTGGCGGAGTGGCTGCGCCAGGATATCGACATCGATATCACCCGGGAGGTGCTGCCCCATGCCAACCCCTTCCCCAAGGAGTATGCCCTCAAGGTGCTCGCCCCGGACTACTCGCCGGACCTGACCACCCTGATCGACGACTACCTGGTGGATAACCCCACCCGCAACCGGGAGCTGGACCTCTTCCCGCTCTTCGCCTATCTCTGCCCCGAGCATCCCAACCCCCTACTCGGCGGCGACCTGGTCAAGCCGCGCCCCACCTTCCACTACCGGCTACCCAATGCCCAGCTCTCCACTCCCGGCTGGGGCGCCGTGGTGGAGTGGAATCGCTGGCTGGAGGTGGAACGCCTGGCCGCCGACGAGGCCCTGCTGGCCGAGCGGGCCGCGGCCTTCGTGGCCCATCACCGCCAGTCGCCGATGACCCGCTGGCTCGACAAGCTGCGCGACTGGATGGACGAATGACCCGTCCGCGCATCGGCATCACCACCTCGGATCACAAGAGCCGCATCGCCTGGTTCTTCGACTGGCTGGCGGTGTGGCGGCATGGCGGGCGGCCGATTCGCCTGTCGCCGTCACGGCCGGTGCCGGAGGCCCTGGATGGCCTGATCATCGGCGGCGGCGACGATATCGAGGCGCACCTCTACGGCGGCGAGATGCAGCTGGACGTGCGGGTCGACCCGCAGCGGGACGAGCTGGAGCTGGCGCTGCTGGCGCGTTTCATTCCCCGGGACTGCCCGGTGCTGGGCATCTGCCGCGGCGCCCAGATGATCAACGTCTACCTGGGCGGCACCCTGGACGGCGATATCTACACCACCCACCAGGGCCTCAAGCGGCGGCGCACCGTGCTGCCCCGCAAGACGGTGGATATCGTCGGCGGCAGCCAGCTGTATCGCATACTCGGGGTGAGCTGGTGTCGCATCAATAGCCTGCACCATCAGGCGGTGCAGCGGGCCGGCCAGGGCATCGAGATCGTCGCCCGGGACCGCGAGGGCCTGGTGCAGGGCATCGAGTCGGTCCACCACGACTTCCTGATCGGCGTGCAGTGGCACCCGGAGTGGCTGATCTTCAATCGTCCCCAGCAGCGGCTGATTCGCGCCCTGGTGGACGCCGCCCGCCGCCATCAGCAGGCCTGGCAGGCGCAGACCTAGTCTGCCCTATTTTTCGCGCAGGGCCGCCAGGGCGCGGGCCAGCGGCGCGCCGCCGATTTCCCTGAGCCTGGCCATATTGCGCTCGGGAATGCCCTCGGGATCGGGATAGGCGGCCAGGGCCTGCTCCAGGCTCGCCTCCCGCAGCAGATGCAGCATGGGCCAGGGCGAACGGTTGGTGTAATTGGCGGGATCCTCCGGCTCGGCATCGGCGAAGCAGTAGTCGGGATGGAAACTGGCCAACTGGAAGATGCCCTCGTAGCCCTGATCGGTCATCAGGGTCTCGGCCAGGCCCAGGAAGTCCAGGTAGTCGTCGAAGGCCTCGAGGCCCTCGGGGATCACCAGCAGGCAGGTCTCGACCTCCGCCGTCGCCTCGAGCTCGCGGCAGGCAGCGATCAGCGCCGCCAGGGCCCGGGGCCAGTCGCCACCGTCGATCACCCGGTAGTCGATGCTGCCGCGCTGCACCTCGCGGCCGGCGAAGGGGCAGAGGTTCTCGGCGACCACGAAGGTCTCCACCCAGGTACGGGTGGCGGCGAGGCAGGCGTCGGTGGCGGTCATGGCAAGGGCTCGAGCGGTGGAGGGCCTGGCAGTATACCCCGATGCAATGGCTCCGGGGCTAACCTGAGGACAGGCCGTCGCGGGGCGCTGTGAACCCCTCCTTGGGCGCTACTTTTGCCCTGCTTCACTCTCGCATCCTGCTCCGCTCGCAGGACCGGTGCTGGCCATCCATGGCCAGCCCGTTCGGAGCAGTGGCCCTCACCCCTGGCAAAAAACCCCCGCTCCATCCTGCCCCCAGCGCCCCTCGGCCATACTGACGCTATTACGCAGATATTGCATTCCGCCCCCGCCTGGTCGAGCATATTTGTAGAAATACATTCCACAACCATATAGCGAGTTCGGGAGGCCACGATGAGCACACGTCCCCATGTCACCCTGCCGGCCAATGCCGGGCAGGCCGCCGTCGACCTGCCCGCCATCGGCCAGGGCACCTGGTTTATGGGCGAAGGGCTGGCGCCGCGCCGCGACGAGGTGCGCGCCCTGCAGCAGGGGCTGGAGCTGGGCCTGTCGCTGATCGATACCGCCGAGATGTATGCGGAAGGCGGCGCCGAAGAGGTGGTGGGCGAGGCCCTGGTGGGACGCCGCGACCAGGCCTTCCTGGTCTCCAAGGTCTACCCCTGGAACGCCGGTCGCGACGGCGCCATCGCCGCCTGCGAGCGCAGCCTCGAGCGCCTGGGCACCGACTACCTGGACCTCTACCTGCTGCACTGGCCCGGCCATATTCCCCTGGAGGAGACCCTGGAGGCCTTCCAGCGACTGCAGGAGGCGGGCAAGGTCCGTCGCTTCGGGGTCTCCAATTTCGATGTGGACGAGTTGGCCGCCTTCCATGGCCTGCCCGGCGGCGAGGCCTGTGCCGTCAACCAGGTGCTCTACCATCTGGGCTCCCGGGGCATCGATTATGCCCTGCGCCCCTGGATGCGCGAGCGCGGCATGCCGGTGATGGCCTACTGCCCCCTGGCCCAGGCCGGGCGCCTGCGCCGCGACCTGCTGAGCCAGCCGGCCCTGCTGGAAGTCGCCGGCGAGCTGGGCGTCACCCCCGCCCAGGTGCTGCTGGCCTGGGCGATTCGCGCCGAAAACGGCCAACGCGAGGTGATCGCCATTCCCAAGGCGGTGCAGTCGGCACATGTGGAGCAGAACGCCAGGGCGCTGGATATCGCGCTCGGCGACGAGGCCCTGGCGCGCCTGGAGGCGGTCTTCCCGGCGCCGAGGCGCAAGTTACCGCTGGATATCGTCTAGGCTATGTCCGAAAACTGGCTGCGCTCGGCCATACGGCGTTAAAAATCGGCTCAAAGTACTCATTTACACCCCGTAAACTCCGTCTTTTCGCCAATTTTTGCCTTGTCTAACCTTCGCTCGCCGACTTTTCGGACAAAGCCTTGAGAACGGGAGGTCAGAGGGGGCCCCGCCGGGAAGCGAGGCGGTCCGCCAGGCGGGTGGGCTCGGGGAGCTTGGTCCTGCCTAGGCAGCGCACCACCCATTCCCGGGCCGACTCGATGCCCAGGCGATGCCCCGGGGAGACATAGATCGGCTTGACGCCGGCCCGGGAGCGCAGCACCACGCCGAGCGACTCGTCGCCATCGACCAGCGGCGTCCAGTCGCCGCGCTCGGGCCCCACTTCATGATGGCGGCCACAGAGCCGCGACTTGGCCACGCCGATCGTCGGCAGGTCGAGCCACAGCCCCAGGTGGGAGGCCACGCCGAGGCGGCGCGGATGGGCGATGCCCTGACCATCCACCATCACCAACTGGGGGCGAATCGTCAGGCGGGCGAAGGCCTCCAGGGCGGCGGGCACCTCGCGAAAGGAGAGCAGGCCGGGAATATAGGGCCAGCGGGTGGGCTCCCGGTGAACGACCC